>JAISKH010000093.1 GCA_031261325.1 Oscillospiraceae bacterium | reverse complement strand
GTGATTCTTAAGAGGGGCGGCAGCCCCTCTTAAGCGCGCTTTCCCCCCTTTCCCGCGTTGGAAAGGGGGCGCCGTCCGCGGAGGACAAGCGTATCTCCTTTGAGATTGAAAAATAATAGTGAAAACCAAAACAGCAGAGCGAGTGCAACGCGCAACAAGTGCCGCGCGGCGGGACGCGAGAATAAGGAAGCGTTGCTGCGGCAAGACGCAGAGGAATAAGGAAGGGGGCTATAGCCCCAAATCAGTATAAAGGTCAATAACAGAGGGAGTTATAGGCGCCGATGGCGGGTAAACTCGATTGAACCCGAGGGCGGTGAACTTCGCCACATCGTCGGCGAAATCATGCTTGCCAACGCCGAGATTGCCGCCGATGTAGAGCAAAATATCGTCCAGCCCCGCCTCAACGCACTTGTCGCGGAAGCCCTGCAAATCCATCTCCGCCATGCCGTAGAGGGAGGTTATGAGCACCGCGTCCGCGTCCGTCTCCTGCGCGGCTTTTATAAACTCCTCGGCTGCCGTCTGCGCGCCGAGAGCCACAACCTTGAAGCCCGTCTCGCGCAGTACCTTTGATATGATTTTCGTGCCGATAACGTGCGAATCCACGCCGACGGTGCCGGTTATGACGGTCGGTTGCGCGGCTTTGATTGCGGCGGCGACGTGCGCGGGCAGCTCTTCCTCCGCGTCAACCGCGTCCGGCGGGTCGATAATAACGCCGCGCGAGAGCGACCAGAAGTCGGCTATGCTGTTCTTGTAGCCGAGCTTGCGGTGCTCGGCAAGCTCGCGTTCGTGCACCTTTTCGTCGTTGTAGGCGCGAACCTCGTCGGGGAGCGGCAGGTTGCCGTACTCGATGTAACGGCACGCGCCCTGCAAGTCGCGCGCGCCGAGGCACAGGTCGCGCACGTGAATGTTGATTGAAAACGGCGAATCTAGCACGCCCGCCGCAATCGCGCGGTCAACGCCGACGGTAACGTCGCCGTCGCCCATGTCGATAACCTTGTCGATAATCGCGGAGACGGCAAGCTCGCACATGCGCTGCTCCTGCGCAATCTGCGCCGTGTCGAGCTGAATGCCCTGCTGACGCACGACGTTGAAAATCCAGTTGGCGGAGCGGTAGGTCTGCATGTGGCTCTCAACGCTCGGCACGCCGATTGCTTCGTCCACGGTCTTGACGCTGCAAGCGTCCAGCGGGGACATCGCCGCCGCCATCGCGACGTAGTTGATGTAGCCGTAGGCGTTGCCGACGTCCTGCGGGAACGCGAAGAGCGACGATTGGTTGCCGATTAGCCCCGGGACTATTGTGTCCGTGTGCCCGAATCGGTCTAAGTACTTGCGGAACAGCCCGTGCGCGGCGCGAATTTCGCTCACGTCCTGCGCCAGATTTCCCTGAAAGTTCAGCAGCGGGACGACGGCTTTAACGCCCTGCTCCGCCGAGACGAGCGCTTCAATAATCTGCGTCGCGATATTGACGTACATGGGAATCACGCCGTTCGGCAGCCAACCGTGGCAGTCGGTAGAGATAATCACGCCGCGGTCGGCGTAATAGCCGATTAGCCGCCCGAGATATTGCGCCGTCGTGATACATTCCTCAACCGTCGCGGACTTGTCGTACCCGCCGAGCCAGCCGAAGAACGAGTTCGGCATTGCCGTCATGCCGCTCGCGAAAGCGACCTCGCCGACGAACGAATTTGCGACGCGGGACGAGCGCGGGTCAAACGCGCCCTCGCACGATTCGACGACGCGGCGCGTTGTCTTAACGCCGTGGTTGATAATCGGATAGCCGTTCAGCTTCATTGTGCCCGTGCGAATGCTCTCCTCCAACCCCTGCTTCGCCTTGGTGAGTTGCAGGTTGCGCGTGTAGGAGTCGGTGGTGAACGGGAAAAGACGCACGCCGACGGCGTTCAGCCCTTGCAGCAGCTCAATTTCGCGCTCCACAACCGGCACGCCCGAGCGCGGGAACAGCCCGATTTTGCCCGACTCGCGATAAGCGGACAGCACCTTTGTGAAGTTCTTGCCGTCCGGCAAAGACTTCTGGTATTCAACCGCTTCGTCAAGGTCGCACTCGCGCCCCGTCTCCCAAGCCCCCAGCACCTCCGGACGCAATTTCTCAAGGAAAAAGTCCTCCTCAATCCGCTTCTGTCTCAACATAAAAAAATTCCTCCTAATTTGTCTTTTGTCTCGTTCCCTCGTCTTAATTGTTAATTGTTCATTGTTAATTGTTAATTGTTAATTCAACATGGGATAACCCGTGCGCAACACGGGCTATCCCATGTTGCACGCTCCTCCGTCAATCACGACGGTGCTGCCCGTCACCCAATCCGCTTCGTCGGAGCAGAGCCAGACGGCGGCGTAAGCAATGTCGTTCGGTTCGCCGAGCCGCCCGACGGGGCACGTCGTGCGTATAATCTCGCGCTGAATCTCCTCGCTCTCGCGCACGAACGCGGGCGTCAGGTTCGTCTGCACGGGTCCCGGGCAGATTACGTTCAGGCGCACGCCCTGCGGCGAGAACTCGCGCGTAAGGTCGCGCGTCATTTTGTTGACGGCGGCTTTCATCGCGCCGTAAACATACGCGTCGCTCTCCGGCTTGAGCGCGGAGATGGACGCGATATTCAGCACGGACGAGTGCCCGTGCGCGGCGAGAACGGGCAGGAACGCCTGCATCGCCCAATAATAGCCGCGAAAGTTCGTCTCAAACACGCGCTCCAAGTCCGCGTCCGTGTGCTCCAGAAACGGCGCGTGAACAAGCACGCCCGCGCAGTTGACGAGCGTCGTGACCCCGCCGTAATACAATTGCGTCGCGGCGAGAAGTCGCGTTAAGTCCGCGCGCCGCGTAACGTCGGTCGTGACGGCGACGGCTTCACCGCCCGCTTCGGTGATTTTCCGCGCGGTTTCGGCGTTCGACTCGGGGTTAATGTCCGCGCAGACGACGCGCGCGCCCTCCGCCGCGAACATTACGGCGATTGCGCGCCCGATGCCGGCGCCCGCGCCCGTTACGGCGGCGACCTTGCCCGTCATTCGATTCATTTTGTGTCCTCCTATTTCAGCAGGTTGATTACGCCTAGCAAATTCAGCGCGTAGCCGTACAGCGTCAGCGGCATTGACATTACGGCGAGCGTGTTCTGCCGCTCCTGCCCAAGGCGCGCGGCAAGCAGCGCGAGCGCGAGCAGTACGGCGGGGAGCGCGTCGTTCGTGTATCGTTGCCCGAAGTGCCAGCCGCCGAGCGTTCGGTGCATACACAGGAACACGATGTGCGCCATGCCGCCGAAAAGCAGCAGCAATTGCGGCGCGGCTGTTTTGACGTATTCGCGCGGGTTTGCGCCGCGCAGTGCGCCGCGTATTGCGCGAATCAGCGCGGCGAGCATGGCGACGGCGTAGACCGCGAACACGGGGCTGAACAGCCAGAACGCGACGGTCGGGAACACGGGCAGCTCAAACATGTTCACGCGCAGGTTCGGCAGCCGCACAAGGTCGCGCAGGTTGCGCGCGAGATAGACGAGGGAGAATTGCCCGTCGAGAGCCGCTCGAAATTCCGCAAGATAGTTGTGCCCGAACTCGAGCGGGTTGCCGAACCGCGCGTAATTGAGCGCCATGTACACAATGCCGAGCGCGATTGCGGGCGCGGCGCATTTGAACAGTCGCGGTATGAATTTGCCGAGCGACATTTCATTGCCATTGCCGCTTCCGCGATACAGCAGGAGCAGCACGGCGGGCAGATACACCGCCTGAAACGGTCGCGAGCCCATCGCGCAGCAGAGGAAAAACAGCGACAGCGCGGCTCGTCTTGTCTTGCCGCCATGGGTCAGCGCGTAATAAAAGCTCATTAGCGTCGCCGTGAACGCGATGTTCTGCGCGAAGAACCAGACCCAGCCGACGGAGTTCGTCATTATGCAGTTACTGCCGACGCAGACTAGCGCGGTGAGCGCGGCGGAAGGCGCGTCCGCCATTCCCGCGCGGCGGCACAGCATGAAGGCGTACAGCACGCCGACGAGCGAGACGGCGATATTGATAAGGCTGTCGGGCGTGTTTTCGCCGAAAACCAGCGAGAACGGTATGAGCAGGATTGACGGGAACGGCGGGAAGCTGACGTAAACGCGCCCCGCGTAATGCGCAAGCTCAAGGTGCGAATAGTCTTGCCCGAGGTCGAGATGACCCGTCAGCCAGCGGTGCGTTTGCAGCGCGTAGGAGTTGTATGGGTTGTTGTTCAGCTCCCTTGAGGTCAGCAGAAAAATCAGGCACGCGGCAAGCAGCAGCGCAAGCATGGGCGCAAGCGCGTGCGTCAGGTCTTTTCGGCTCATGGCTCAACCTCCGCGGGATACAGCCGCTCGGCGACGTCGGGCAGTCCGACGCGCTCAAACGTCTCGCGCGTCGGGAACCCCGTCGTGAGGTCGTATCCGCGCTTTGTGTAGTAAATGTCCACAAGGTCGTTCCACTCGTCCCATTCGACGGTTTCGCCGCTCGCGTCGGGATACCGCATCGTCGGGAATATGGCGGCGACCTCCATGTCGCGCGTGCGCCCGAAGTCGCGAATGAGGATTGCGCGGAAGAGCAGTCGGCTGCGCTCGGCGGCGCGGTTCAGCTCCTCCGTCGTCATGGGAATACCCGTCGCGGCGGCGAACATTTCCGCCTCCAGCGAATCCCAGTACAGGTCGGGGCTTTGCCAGTCGCAGCAGGTTACGGAGTCCTTAATCTCCGCCTTATTCTCCGAGAGAATCACACCGTCAACCAGCAGCGGCGAGCGGCACGGGTCGTCCTTGAATTGCAGGTAGTTTTCATACTTGTCGTGATGATGGGCGACGGTTTGCGCGTCGCGCGTGGAGTTCATCAGCTCTAGGCTCGTCGCAACCCAGCCGGGCTTGTTAATCGTCCCCTCAAACCCGCGTCCCTGCCAATGATAGCTGTGCCCCCAAGCGGTTTCCAGCGAGACGGGCAGGTCAAGCCGCTCGCCCGTGACCTGTGAAACTCTGCCGTGATAGAGCGCGTCGCCGTACTGCTCCTTGCCGAGAATGCGAATCGCGCGCGCCATGCCCTCGCCGAAAATCCTGCCGTATTCGCCGCGCCTGTAGGCTATCATCTCGATGAAATAGCGGACGAACTCCTCGCTCTCAACGTCCACCTCCATGCCGAAGTCAAGGTTGTCGAGCAACCCCTCCGACTTCGCCATGGACAACCACGTGAAGAACCAGACAATCACGTCCCATTTGTCAATGCCGTACTCGTTGCACATGTCCATCATGACGCTGCCCTTGTCGAAGTCCGGCTTCCAGAAATTCAAAATGTCGCCGCGCACCTTTGTGAACAGCGCGTCAAAGTGCGGGTCGTCCGTGTCCGGCTCCGGTTCCTCGCGGGACAGCATTTTGCAGGCGAGAAAGTGGTTGCGCTCGGTTTCGTAGTTCTGTATCGGCGTCCATGAGCAGTCCTCTTGAAACCCGTAGGCGAATATGCCGACGCACTTTTCGACCTGATTGACGCGCCCGTCGCCAAACGCGGACTTCATGTCGAGCATCAGGCGGTTGCAATGCTGATTGCAACCGTGGGAGCACGAGACTTGCCCGCGTAGCCAGCCGCCCTCAACTGGTATCTCGTTGCCGTCCATGCCGTGCGTCAGCTCGCGCACGAGCGGGTTCTTGCGCATACTCGGGCTGCCCATGCGTCGGCGAAGCTCGAACAGCTTGGGAATGTCCGCCGCGCTCACGTCGCCCGTGCCGCGAACGGCTATCGCCTTTAGGTTTTTCGCGCCGAACACCGCGCCGAAGCCCGATTTCGCCGCAACATTGTCGTTTGAGGTTGTGATTGTCGCGTTGCGCATGAGGTTTTCGCCCGCGGGACCTATGACGAAGCTCTGAACCTCGCCGCCGTGCAGCTCCGCAATGGCGCGCTGCGTGTCATGCACGAGCAGTCCGCGCAGCGGCTCCGCGTCGCGGAACGTAATCTCGCCGTTATTGATGTATATGTAGGTGAACGCGTCGGCTCTGCCCTCGACGATAAAGCCGTCCCACCCCGCGAACTTCAGCTCCGCGCCGACGCTGCCGCCGATGCCGCTCCAAGCGTACTGCTCGGGGTAGCTGTTCGGCGATATGCCCGTGAACACTCCTCTGCCGCCCGTCGGGATACCCGTCGCCGTCGTGGGTCCCGTCATGTAGATTATCATATTTTCGGGGTCAAACGCCGCGATTCCCGGGCGCATTTCGTCCCAGAATATGCGGTTGCACACGCCGCGCCCGCCGATGTTCTCCGGCACATAGCGCGACGTGGGTATTTCCGTAACCGTGCGCGTCGTGAGGTTAATGCGCGCGATTTTGCCGACGTAGCCGTAAGAATTTGTCGTCTCGCTCATTATCACTCCACCTCCGACGCAATTTCCAACAAGCTCAGGCACCGAACGGGGCACCACTCGACGCACGCGGGACCGCCCTCACGAGTGCGGCACAGGTCGCACTTTCGGGCGAGCTTTCTTTCGCGGTCATAGTTCACGCGCGGCGGGTCATACGGGCACGCGCGGGCGCAAGCGCCGCAACCGACGCACTCCGCGTCGTCGATATACGCGATACAGCCGTCCAAGCGCATTGCCGCGCCCTTTTTGGGGCACGCGTTATAGCACGGGTGGTCGTCGCAATGGCGGCAGGTGAAAACCGTGTGGTACATCGTGCGAATATCGCGGCGGACGAACAGGCGGCGGCGCGCGGGACTAACCGCCTCGCCGTGCGCAAGGGCGCAAATGATTTCGCAGCTGTCACAGCCGGCGCAGAACGATTCCTCCGGCGGCGACTGTACGATGTGCGGATTTGACTTGTCAGACATGGCGCAACTCCCCGTTTGCCGTAATTTCGTTCTTGTGCGAATGGGTTTATTGTAACATAATTTTCGCAAATGGGAAATATCTTTCTGAATATTGCCGCAAACCGCATTGTGTGATAATATTGAGCGAAATAAATAACACAGATTGGAGCAAGAGATGGCAGGAATAACGGACAATATTACGGCGGGGCTGAAGTTCCCGCGCTTGTTTGAGCCGATTAGGCTCGGGCGCGCGACTTATCGCAACCGCATTTTCTCCGCGCCGCAGGATACATATCGCTTAACGCCCGACAACTTTCTTGACACGGACGCGACGGCGTTTTATGAGCTGAAGTCGCGCGGCGGGTTCGCGGCTGTCTGCGTCGGCGACTTCATTGTGGACGCGCGCGCGGGGCACTCGCACCCGTTCCAGTTGAACGGAGACGACGCGCGCGGGCGCGGCAGCCTAACCCGAACGGCGAGCGCGATTTTGCGCCACGGCGCCGTCGCGTCCGTTGAGCTTAACCACGCGGGCAAGCACGCGGGAATTATGGCGGAGCGCGAGGGATTTGTTTACGGCGTGACGGGTGAGGTGCGCGCGGACGGCGTTGAGATTCGCGAGATGGACGACGAGTGGATTGAGCGGCTGATTGCCAAATTTGCGGACGGCGCGGCTGTCGCGAAAAAGTGCGGCTTCGGGCACATCACGCTGCACGGCGGGCACGGTTGGCTGCTCGCGCAGTTCATGTCGCCGCTGACGAACACGCGGCGCGACAAGTGGGGCGGCTCGCACGAGAACCGTATGCGCTTCCCGCTCGCGGTGCTGGAGGCTGTGCGGCGCGCCGTCGGCAACGGAACGCCTATTGAGGTGCGCTTCTCGGCGGAGGAATGCGTGCCGGGCGGATACGCGCTTGACGAAGGGCTTGCAATCGCGCGGACGCTTGACCGCTCGGGGCTTGTTGACCTGCTGCACGTCTCGGCGGGGCACCATGAGGACGATGCGGCGAGTATGGTTACGCACCCGCCGATGTTCGCGCCGGACGGCGTGAACGTGCGTTACGCGCGCGAGATTAAGAAGCACGTCAAAACCCCGGTCGCGGCGGTCGGCGCGCTGACGGAGCCGCAATTGATGGAGGAGCTGCTTGCGGAGGGCGCGGCGGACGTGCTCGCTCTCGGTCGGCAGACGCTTGCGGACCCCGATTTGCCGCTTAAGGCGCGGACGGGGCAAGAGGACGAGATTAACCGCTGTCTGCGGTGCTACACCTGCTTTTCAACGAACGTCGCGAGCGGGATTTTCTACTGCGCGACGAACCCCGTAATCGGCAGCGAGCGTGAGTCGCTCGTGTCCGCGCCCGCGTCAAAGCGGCAGCGCGTGCTCATCGTCGGCGGCGGCGTCGCTGGTATGCAGGCGGCGCTTACGGCGGCGCGGCGCGGGCATGAGGTGATTCTCTGCGAGCAGTCGGAGCGGCTGGGCGGCATTCTGCTGATTGAGGAGCATGTGCCGTTTAAGAGCAAGCTCGCCGATTACCTTGCGCGGCAGGCTCGACTTGTGCGGCGCGCGGGGGTTGAGGTTCGGCTTAACACGCGCGTCACGGCGGAATACGCGCGCTCTGTCGGCGCGGACGCGATTATCGCGGCAATCGGCGCGGTCGCGAACGAACCGACGCTGAACGGCGAACCCGTGCCGCGCGCGCTGCGTGCCGTGCCCGCTTACCGCAACCCCGAGCTTGTGGGTGAGACGGCGGTTATCGTCGGCGGCGGGCTTGTCGGTCTGGAGCTTGCGATTCACCTGTCGCAGCAGGGCAAACGCGTGACTGTCGTTGAAATTCAGGCGGCGACTATCGCGACGCAGGACGAACAGGGCACGTCCGAGCGCATATCGAACCCGACGATGCTTGAGCCGGGCGCGAACATCGTGCACGGTATCGCCCTCGCGATGGAGATTCGCAAGCTGCCGCGCCTTGAGATTCTGACCTCCACGACAGTCGTCGCGGCGGACGGCACGAGCGTCACCGTGCGCAACATGGGCGGCACGCGCGTAATCCCCGCCGAGACGCTGATTTACGCGACGGGCTATCAGCCGCGCGCGGACGAGGCTTACGCCCTGCGCGAGTGCGCACCCGAGTTTTACGCAATCGGCGACTGCGTGTCCCCCCGCAACATTCAGCAGGCGACGCAGCAGGGGTACCAAATCGCGCGCGACATAGGTCGGCTCGCGGACTGAAAAAGCCCGACTTGCGCCGAGCTTTCATGTCGATTATTCGGGTTACGTGGGCGGGAGCACGCTCTCCTCCGGCTCGGGCGTTGTTTCGCCCTCATCGGGCGGGAGCGATTCAACGGGCGGCTCGGACTCAATCGGCGGCTCCGACGGTTCGGGAGTCGGCGTTCCCTCAATGGTTTCGGAGGGTTCGGGCGTTGCCTCGCCCGCCTCGTCGTACATCAGGTTGTAAAGGAAGCGGCAGACCTCGCCGCGCGTCGCGGCTTGCTTCGGCATGAACGCGCCGTCGTCAACTATGCCGCCGAGCAGGTTCATTTCAAGGCACGCGGACACGCCGTCCCGCGCGTAGTCGGAAATTGCCGCCGCGTCGGTCAGCTCTTCGTAGCGGTCGTCGCCGTCAATGCCGGGCAGGTATGTCCGCGCAAGGACGGTTGCGACCTGCTCGCGCGTGATGGGGTCGTGTCTGCCGTAATGCGTCACGGATTCGCCGTTGAAGAAGCCGAGCGCGTGCATTACGATAATTGAGTTATCCACCTCGCCCGCGGTGACGTGGGTAACGTCGTCAAACGTGTGCGGCGCGCGGACGTGGAACGTGCGCGCCCAGATTGTCGCGAATTGCTCGCGGGTCAGCGTCGCGTCGGGGTCGAACTCCGTCGCGGACTTGCCGAGAATGAAGCCGTGCTCCGCGCAGAACTCGATTGCCGCCTTGTGCTCGCTCGTCGCGATGTCGGCAAAAGCAGCCTTGGTGCGCGCACCACCCGTAACGCAGGCTCCGCATATTACTAGCGCGGAGATAAATAATGATAAAACGCGTTTATACATGTGTTGATTTCCTTTCTGTTACTGTATCCCGCGCGAAGCTATCCGCGCGGAACAGCGGAATACGAGCATATTGTGTGAAAATTTCGGCGTTTTATCAAAAGCGGAAGCTTGTAACAATTGACAGTTGACAATTGACAATTGACAATGATTGTGTCGCTTCGCGACTTTCCATTCAAAAACCCCACCTTGCTTTGCAAGGTGGGGTTTTCTCTTTTTTATTTATTTTGTTTTCTTATTTTTGATTGTTCGTTTAGCCATTCTATTAGGGTGGATTGTACTTGTTCGCCTGATGCGTCCGAATACGGGGTGCCGTCGTTGAAGCGGAGGTTGTTTAGTGTTGGGAGCCACACTAAGTGGTCAACGGGCATGGGCGTCACGCCGTCGGGCAGGAGATACCCGTGCGGCAGGACGAGCAGTCGCGTGTCCGTGCCGACGGCTTGCGCGTTCGGGATTAGCACAGCGCGGAGCTGCTCCGTATATTCGCGCGGCGTGTCCTCCTCGCCGTGAATCTCCCAGATTGGCAGCTTTGCGACGCGGTGCAGCTCCGACAGGTCGCCGATGTAATCCGTGCGCGGGCAGCAGGGGACGGCGGCAGCGAATAGGTCGGGACGCTCGCGGATAACGAGCCACGTCATGCCGCCGCCCATTGAAAAGCCGCCGATATAGATTGCGTCGCGGTCAATCGCGGGGTGTTTCTCCAAAAATCCGTCGAGAGCTTTCAGGAACGGCTTAACCTGAAGCGGGTTCCACGATATGCCGTGCCCCGTGCGCAAGTCCTCGTTCGCGCGCGGAACCATGATGTACGCGCCGCCGCTCGTGAACAGGCTCTGGAACTCGGGAGCCGCCCAGTTCGCAATCGGGTTGAACTCGTAAAGGCTTGTCCACGTGCTCGTCCCGCTGTGCAGCCCGTGGAACCAGATGAACAGCGGGTGGCGCGCGCCCTCCGTCTCGGGCGGCAGGTAGTAGTTGTACTCCATGGCAAGCCCCGATTCCTCGTCAACCGCGCCCCATTCCGCGCCGAATTTTTGAATGTTCGGCAGTATCGGGTCATAGCTCTGCCCCGCCGCGCGCACGATGTACATCGTCTGAATCACGCCGTCGCCGTTCAGGTCAAGGAAAAAGTTGTCGTCCCACACGGTCCGCAAGTCCTCGATTTTGCCGACAAAGTTCTCGGGCAGCGCGGTTTTGGACGCTGTGTAAACCGTCGCGTCGGGGACGAATTTGTAGGTCGTCCGCTCCGTGCCGAGGACAAGCTCGCCGCCCGTCGGCGCGTAAACGCCGTACCCCGTGACGAGCGATTCGTCAACGGCGATGCTCGCGATATAGCCGTCCTCCGTGAAGTCGCACTCGTAAACGCCCGGCCACACGGCATAGCCGGGGTTCCACACCAAGTCCAGCGCGGGCAGAACCTTTACCCGCTCCGCCTTGCCGTCAATAATCGCGTGATAGACGCGGTGCGCGGGGCTTCCCGCCGCCGCCGCGACCTCCGCAACGCCGCCGAGAGCTTCCACTCCCGCAAAAAAGACGCGCTTTTTCATGCAGTTACCTCCTCAACGAATGTAAATTTACCCCCAGTTTATCACATTTTCCCATACGGCACAAGGAAAAACGCGGGTTTGAAATTTTTTTGCAATAACCCTTGACAAAGTGCAGAACGCGGGGTAAAATCGGAACAACTATAAAACTTATAAGTTTTAGAGGTTTTATAAAAGTAATTTGGAGGGAACAAGATGAAAAACAACTTGGCTTCGCGGATTTTATCCGCAACACTCGCGATTCTGCTGCTCGCGCTTACCGTTGCGGGCTGCGCCGCGGATAAGCCGTCGGGCACGGCTTCCGACGCGGGAACGGCTTCCGCCGCGCCGGAGGCGACGAACGGCACGCGCGCCGTGCCCGATGAGACGGCTGACCCCGCGCCGATTGACGCAAAGGGCGGCAACCTCGTTTTCGCGCTGGCGACCACGCCCGACCACTTAGACCCGCACCGCGCGGGACTCGCCGTTTCGACGCGCGTTACGAACGCGCTGTTCGATTCGCTCGTCGCGCTGGACGAGAACGGCGGGTTCGTTCCCTACCTCGCGAAATCTTGGGAGGTTTCCGACGATTACAGCGTGTACACGTTTAAGCTGCGCGACGACGTGAAGTTCCATGACGGCACGCCGTTCAACGCGGAAGCTGTCGTGTTTAACTTCGAGCGTCTGTATAACCCCGAGACGCAAGCGACGGGCAACATCACCTCGCTCTTCTCGGGCTTCCTCTCGGGTGAAGCTCTCGACGAGTTCACGGTGCAGTTAAACTTCTCGGTCGGCTCGCCCAGCTTTTTGACGAATCTTGCGCGTTTCGCGTTCGTGTCGCCCGCCGCTTCCGATAAGTACGGCGACCAGTTCACGCGCAACCCCGTGGGCACGGGCGCGTTCCGCTTCGTGTCGTATGATGAGGACATTAAGCTTGAGCGCAACCCCGACTACAACTGGGCGCCCGAAATTCGCGGGCATCAGGGTCCCGCCTATCTCGAAACGCTCACATACAAGATAGTCGCGGAGGAAGCGACGCGCGTCGGCAGCGTCGAAAGCCGTGAGGTTTCCGCCGCAGAGACGGTACCGCCGCAGAACGTCCTGTCACTACGCGCGACGCCGGGGCTGCAAGTGCTTGAAAAGCTGACGCTCGGCTTGCCCTACACGCTGTTCTATAACTTCGACAAGCCCATTTGGAACAACCTGAATGTCCGCAAGGCGATTCGCGCGGGCGTTGACATCGGCACAATCGTGCAGACGCTGTACCTCGGCACGTATCCGCGCGCTTGGTCGATAATCTCCCCGGGACTTTCGGGATACGACGCGTCGCTTGAGAACAAAGACCACTATGACCCCGAAGCGGCAAAGGCTCTGCTTGAAGCGGAGGGTTGGCTCGTCGGCGCGGACGGCTACCGCGAAAAGGACGGCGAACGCCTGAAGCTGCATTACTTCGACAACTCCCCGAACCGCGAGAAGCGCAACGACATCGCCGTCATGGTGCGCGAGCAGCTAAAGGAAATAGGCGTTGAGGTTGAAGTCGAGATTTCGACGGACGGCTATAACCAGCTCGTCTCGATTCGCGGGTTTGACGTGATGGGTAACAGCTTCCTGAGCGGCGACCTCGTGTCCTCCCTGCGCGGCAACTTCTACTATACGGAGGGCGGCTTCTCAATCGCGCACCTGAACGACCCGAAGGTCAACGCTTGGATTGACCAAGTCGCTTCGGAGTTTGACCCCGCCAAGGCGGAGGTTATCTACAAGGAGATTCAGCAGTACTTCGACGAAAACGCGCTGACCCTGCCGATTTACGTGTTCCCGTACACCGTCGCCGCGATTGAAGAGGTGACGGACCTGAACTTCGACTTCCTCGGCTACCCCGTGTTCTATGACACGTACATAAAGTAACAATCCAAAAAAGGAACAGCGATTACAGCAGCGAATATAGGAGGGTTTTCCGATGGCGGGCGTTGTGATAAAAAAGATTTTAACATCTCTGGTCGTGCTTTTCGGGGCGCTTGTTCTGGTGTTTCTCATCATGAACGTGCTCCCCGGGGACCCAATCTTCTCGATTGTGGACCCGACCACCACTTCGCCCGAGGAAATCGCGGCATTGAAGCACGAGCTTGGCATGGACAAGCCGCTCGGGCAGCAGTTCGTGGAGTATGTTATTGACATACTCCACGGCGATTTCGGTAAGTCGCGCGCCTCAAGCGAGCCTGTCCTTGCGTTGATTCTGAAAAACCTGCCAAAGACGATTGAGCTGACTGTCGTCAGCGTCGTCATATCCGTTACGCTCGGGATACTGCTCGGCATACTGTCGGCGGTGTTCCGCAACAGGGTGCTCGATACGGTTGTCCGCGTGTTGAGCCTGATTACAATCTCGATGCCGACGTTTTGGACGGGCGTGCTGTTTATCCTGCTCTTCTCCGTCAAGCTGCGGTGGCTGCCGTCAATGGGCTCGGAGGGGTTTCGGACGCTGATTCTCCCGTCCGTAACGCTCGGCATTGTGTCCTCCGGCGTTATCGTGCGCATGGTGCGCAACAGCGCGCTGGAGATTATAAACGAACCGTTTATCGTAACGCTGCGCGCCAAGGGACTTGCGGAGCGAACCGTCATGCTGCGGCACGTGCTGCGCAACGTCATGATTCCGACGATAACGGTTATCGGCTTGCAGGTTACGAATATGCTCGCCGGCTCCGTCATAATCGAGACGGTTTTCTCGCGTCAGGGCATCGGGCGCATTATCTCGACCGCGATTATGGCGCGGGATATTCCGATTGTTCAGGGCGTTGTGTTCTTTTCGGCGATAATCTGCGTTGTCGTTAACCTCGTGGTCGATGTTTCTTACGCGATTATTGACCCGCGCGTTCGGCGCGCTTAACGGGGGGAGGGTGACGATGAAAAAGCTGAAATTGTCGCTGTCCGACGCGCTCGCCGTTATATCGGGGCTGTTTATCGCGTTTATCCTGCTCTGCGCAATTGCGCCCGGGTTCGTCGCGCCGTATTCGCCGACCTACATGAACGTCGCGGACTTATTGCAGGCTCCCAGCCTTACGCACCTGTTCGGGACGGATTACTTCGGACGCGACGTGTTCAGCGTCGTCGTCTACGGCAGTCGCGATTCGCTGATTATCGGCGTCGCCTCGGTGCTGACGGGCGGCATAATCGGCGGGATTCTCGGCGCGCTGGCGGGCTTTATCGGCGGCGTGGTCGATACGATATTCAACCGCTTTATTGAGATACTGATGACGATTCCGGGCATACTGCTCGCCCTCGCGATTGCGGCGGCTCTGCGCCCTAGCTTGTTCAGCATCGTGCTCGCCATATCGGTTTCGTCCATTCCGCAATATTCGCGCGTCATGCGCGGGCAGGTTATCAGCATTAAGAACCGCCCGTATATAACCGTCTCGAACTCAATCGGCACGCGCGGCGCGGTTATATTCGTCAAGCACGTGCTGCTTAACTCATGGTCGCCGTTTCTCGTCATGGCGACGCTTGGGCTTGGCAGCTCAATCCTCGTCGCCTCGGGACTGAGCTTTTTGGGGCTTGGCATTATCAAGGAGATTCCCGACTGGGGCACGCTGCTGTCGCAGGGGCGCGGCTATCTCGTCGTCGCGCATTGGATTTGCACGTTCCCGGGGCTTGTAATTACCGCGTTCGTGCTCGCGATTAACATTATCGGTGACCGTCTGCGCGACGTCATCGACCCGAAATAGGAGGTGAACGCCGTGTCTGAAAAGCTGTTATCCGTCTCGGGGCTGAACGTTGAGTTCGTCAACAAGCGTCACCACGTTAACGTAATCGACGGCATATCGTTCGACATTTCGGCGGGGGAAACCGTCTGCCTTGTCGGTGAATCCGGCAGCGGCAAGTCCGTAACCGCGAAAACCGTCATGCGGCTGATTGAGCATGAGGGCGGCAGAATCGCGGGCGGCAACCTCGTGTTCAACGGCGACGACCTGGCGCAATACAAGGAAAAGGCTGTGCGCTCGATTCGCGGCGACAGGATTGCAATGGTGTTTCAGGAGCCGATGGCGGCGTTTGACCCCGTGTTCACAATCGGCAAGCAGATTACGGAATGCATACGGCGGCACACGAAGCAAACCGTCGCGCAGGCGAACGCCAAGGCGGTTGACCTATTGCGCCGCGTCGGTATTTCGGAGCCTGAAGCGCGCATGAAGCAATACCCTAACGAGCTTTCCGGCGGAATGCTGCAACGCGCGATGATTGCGATGGCTCTGTCCTGCGAACCCGACATTTTGATTGCCGACGAGCCGACGACGGCTTTGGACGTTACGATTCAGGCGCAGATACTGAACCTGCTGCGCGAATTAAAGCGCGAGTTTAACATGGCTGTCCTACTGATTACGCACGACCTCGGGATTGCCGCCGAAATGGCTGACCGCGTGTGCGTCATGTACGCGGGGCGCATCGTCGAAAACTCGGCGACGGAGGCGATTCTGCGCCGCCCGCTGCACCCGTATACGCAGGGGCTGCTCCGCTCCGTAACCGCGCTGAACCACGATAAAAACGAAAAGCTGTACTCCATAAGCGGCACGATTCCCGCGCTGACGGAAATGCCCGAGGGCTGCCGCTTTAACCCGCGTTGCCCGTTCGCGACCGACAAGTGCCGCGAGGCGGAGCCGCCGCTTGAGACGCGCGCGCTCGGCAGCGTCGCCTGCTGGCGCACGGGTGAGGTTAACGTAAGCTCCCTGCCCGTAAAGGGCGTGGACGCCGCGCAGGAACGTGAGGAGAGCGCGGAAAAGCTCTTTGAGGTCAGGAATGTCAGCCGTCACTACGTCGCCCGCGGCTTCGGCGGCGCGAAAAACGTGACGCGCGCGGTGGACGATGTGTCGTTTGACATAATCAAGGGCGAGACGTTCGGGCTTGTCGGCGAATCGGGGAGCGGGAAGTCCACGCTGGGCAGACTGCTGCTGCGGCTTGAAAAGGTCACGTCGGGCGAGATTCGCTTTGACGGGCGGGACATTACAAACCTGAAATCGGGCGAGCTGCGCGACACGCGGCGGCACATGCAGGCGATTTTCCAAGACCCTTACGGCTCGATGGACCCGCGCTGGCGCGTCGGCAAGATTGTCGAGGAACCGCTGCGCGCTTACGAAAAGCTTGAAAACTCTAAGATAAGAGGGCGCGCGGCGGAGCTTTTGGAGCTTGTCGGCTTGGACCGCGCGGCATATGAGAAGTTCCCGCACGAGTTCTCCGGCGGGCAGAGACAGCGCATTTGCATCGCCCGCGCCGTCGCCCTGTCGTCAAAGTTCATTCTCGCGGACGAGGCTGTGTCCGCGCTGGACGTATCCGTTCAGGCGCAGATTGTCAATCTGCTGCGCGAATTGCAGGAGAAGCTGGGGCTTACCTACCTGTTCATCGCGCACAGTCTGAGCGTCGTGCGCCATGTGTCCGACCGAATAGGGGTCATGTATCTGGGTCAGCTCGTTGAAATCGCGCCGGCGACGGAGCTGTTTTCGCACCCCGCCCACCCCTATACGCGGGGGCTGATTGCCTCCGTGCCGTCGGTTGACAACGCTTTCGCGGGTGAGACGCGGCGCGAATTGACGCCGCTGTCGGGCGAGATTCCCTCGCCCATGCGCCCGCCGTCGGGCTGCCGTTTCCACCCGCGCTGCCCGTCGGCGACGGCGCGCTGTTCGGAGGAGTCGCCGACGCTGCGTCAATGCGGCTCGGGGCACCTCGCGGCGTGCCACAACATTTCGTAAATTAACCGACTGAAAGGAAGATTATAATGGCAATAAACGCGCTTTCCGCCGCAAAGGAAAATTCGGAGCTTACGATTGAGCTGCGCCGCCATATTCACCGCCACCCCGAGCTTTCGGGCGCGGAGTTCGAGACGCTGAAATACATACGCAAGCACTTGGACGAATACGGCGTCGATTACGTTGAGGTTGAGGACGGCGGCATTCTCGGCTTCCTGGGCGACGAGACTAAGGGGCGCACGCTGCTCCTGCGCGCCGACATTGACGCGCTGCCGATACTGGAAAACAAGCGCAACCTTAAGCGTGAAAAAACCGTCGTCTCGGAAAACGACGGCGTTCACCACGCCTGCGGACACGACGCGCACACGTCGATTCTGCTCACGGCGGGTAAGATTCTGAAGGAGCACGAAGCCGAGCTGAACGGCAGGGTAATCCTGTTCTTTGAGCGCGGGGAAGAGGGCACGGGCAACATCAGGCAGCTTATGAAATACATTGAGCGGGAGAACATTCACGTGGACGCTTCGCACGCGATTCACGTTGCGCCGCAATTCCCCGCGGGCAAGCTGATTGTTCAGTCGGGCGCGTTCTTCGCGGGGGCTTACGGCTTCAACGTCACGATTACGGGGCAGGACGGGCACGGCTCGCGCCCCGACCTGTCGAACAACCCGATTGACTGCTTCGTCGCGGTTTACAACGCGATAAGCACGATAAGGCTGCGCAAAATTTCGCCGTATGACACGCTGACGTTCTCCGTTGGGCAGCTCACGGCGGGGACGCGCGGCAACATTATCCCGCAAGACCTGACGTTCTCCGGCAGCGCGCGGCTGTACAGCGAGGAGGCGGGGGAAAAGTTCGGCGCGGAGTTTACGAAAATACTGGACGGCATAACGGCGGCTTACGGCTGCACGTATACGAACGCGGCGTTTCTCGGCGCGCCGCTAATCAACAACGCCAAAATTGCGGAGCTGATTCAGAACAGCGTCAAGTCCGCAATCGGAGAGGACGCGCTTGTGACGAACGCGGAGCCTTGGATGGGCTCGGAGAGCTTCTCGCTGCTCACGAAGCTATACCCCGGGACGATGATTTCGCTCGGGCTTGACAATGAAGAGCTTGGCTCCGGCGCGCAGATTCACAACGAGTATTTTGACATTGACGAGGACATTTTGCATGTCGGCGTCGCGGAGACGGCGGCTTTCGCCGTTGACTTCCTGAACTACAAGGGTGATATTCCGTTCACGCCTTACGACGGAACAATTTCTGACCTGCTCGGCGGTATGCCTTCCCCGCCGACGGCGAAGAAGTAGGGTGTTCCGCGCGTAACACGGCGTACTTGATAGACAGGCGGCTTGCCGAGAGTGGCAAGCCGCCTGTTTTATTGTCGTTGCACCCTACAACCCCGCCGATTCCTCGTCTATCCGCATGGCGGTGTAGAGCGCGCTGTAGTGCCCGCCTTGGGCGAGCAGCTCGGAGTGCGTGCCGCGCTCTACGATTTTGCCGTCGTCCACGACGAGAATCAGGTCGGCGCGGCTTATTGTCGATAGCCTGTGCGCGATGATGAACGACGTTCTGCCGTTCAGAATGTGCGAAATCGCGTCTTGAATCAGCTTTTCCGTCTCGGTGTCAATGCTGGAGGTCGCCTCGTCAAGCACGAAGAGCGGCGGGTTCGCGATTACCGCGCGCGCGAACGAAATGAGCTGCTTTTCGCCTGTGGAGAGCATGTCGCCGCCCTCGCCCACCTCGGTGAGATAACCGTCGCGCAGTCGCTCGGCAATGCCGTCGGCAGAGACGAGACGCGCCGCCGCCGTGACCTCCTCGTCGCTCGCGCCGAGCTTGCCGTATCGGATATTGTCAAGAATTGTGCCGGAAAACAGGTGCGGGTCTTGCAGCACGTAACCGAGAGACGAGTGCAGCCAGAGGAGACTGCGCTCGCGCGCGTCGCGCCCGTCCAGCAGCACGCGCCCGCTCGTCGGCTCATAGAAGCGGCAGACGAGATTCACGATTGTGGACTTGCCCGCGCCCGTCTCGCCGACGATTGCGACGGTTGAGCCGGCGGGCACGTCGAGCGAGAAGTCCTCCAGAATATAGTCGTCGCCGTCCGGGTACTTGAACCACACGTTCTCAAACGTGACGCGCCCCGCGAGCGGTTCCCAGTTCTCGCGCTTGGGGTCAAACACGCCGCCGTACTTCGCCTCAACCTCCGGCGTGTCCGTAACCGTGCGCGGCTCGTCCAATAGCGCGGCGACGCGCTCAACGCACGCCTGTGCCGAGAGCGAATCCGACAGGATTCGGGATATTTCCGATATTTGGTCGATTATGCTGATTGCGTAGGTGATGAACGCGGCGAGCACGCCGTAAGCCAGCATGTCGTCCGCCACAAGGTATCCGCCGCGCAGCAGCACAACGCCGACGGCGACGGAGCCGATTATGAGCATGAGCTGCATCAGCAGGGCTTGCAGGCGCGCGGCGCGGACGGATTCGCGGTACATGCCCGCCGTCAGCTCGCCGAATTCCACGCTGTTCCTGTCCTCGATGACGAGTGTTTTGGACGTTTTCGCGCCCGTTATGCCCTCGTTGTACGCGCCCGAAATGCGTGAGTTCACGTCGCGCACGCGGCGGTTTACGACGAGCAGCTTCTTTTGCAGCAGCCACGTCACGAGCGCGGCGACGGGCAATACAGCGAGCAGCACGAGCGCAAGCCGAGCGTTCAGCGCGAACATGTACACGAATGAGCCGATTGTGTAAAACGTGCTCCCCAGCAGCTGCATCACGCCCCATGAGATTAGCCCCGCGATTCTGTCCGTGTCGCTCATGACGCGGGAAATGAGGTAACCGACGGAGTTTTGGTTGTAATACGACAGCGGCAGTTCTTGCAGGTGCACGAAGCAGTCGCGCTTCAGCGCGGGACCGAGCCGCATTTCGATTACCATCGAGTTGCGCGACCACGCTATGGCGGCGACGCCGTTGACCAGAATCAGCGCGAAGAACGCGAGCGCGAACGCGCCGATTCCGCGCGTCGTCCCGGGTGTTACGAATTTGTCAACCGCGTACCGCGTGAACAGCGGGTACGCGCCCTCTATGGCAGATGACACGAGCATTGTTATAAAGCCGATTATGAGCGGCTTTTTCAGGTTTTTCAGGTACGGCAGAAGTCGCGCCCAGATTTTTATGTTCATGGTTGCACCTCCGCCGCGCTCTGAATGTCGTACACGCGCTTGTAGTGCCCGTTTTGCTCCAGCAAGTCGCGGTGCGTGCCCGATTCGGTGACGCGCCCGCCCTCCAGCACTATGATTTTGTCGGCGGTCATGAGCGTTGAGACGCGGTGCGAAATGAGTATAACCGTCGCGCCGCTCGTGTTTTGCCGCAAGGCTTCGCGGATTTTCGCGTCGGTCTCCATGTCCAGCGCGGACATCGAGTCGTCAAACACCATAATCGGCGCTTCGGTCATCAGCGTGCGCGCAATGGCGACGCGCTGCTTTTGCCCGCCCGACAGCGTAACGCCGCGCTCGCCCACCATCGTGTCGTACCCGTTGCGGAACGCGGCTATGTCGTCGTCCACGGCGGCGGCGCGCGCCTTGTCGCGCACTTTGGCGCGGTCGCCCGTGCGGGCGGCTATGTCGATGTTCTCAAAGATTGTCTTGGAGAACAGAAACGGCTCCTGAAGCACCAAGCCGACGTTGCGGCGCAGGTACGCGCGGTCAATCTCGCGCAGGTCAACGCCGCCGATTGTGATGCTGCCCGAGCCGCGCGGCAGGTCGTACAGTCGGTTCAGCAGGTAGGTAAGCGTCGATTTGCCGGAACCCGTCGCGCCGAGAATCCCGAGCGTCGCGCCGCGCGGCACGGTGAAGCTGAGGTCTTGCAGCACGGGGCGTTCCTCGTATGTAAAGCTCACGTTGTCGAACACAATATCGCGCTCCAGCGGCGGGGTTTTCGCGTTCGGCTCGCTCGTCTCCGCGGGCGCGGCAATAATCTCGTGCAGACGCTCGATTGACACGCCCGCCTTGCTCATTTCCGACAGCGTGCGTCCCAGTTGGCGCACGGGCCACGTGAGCTGCTGCGTGTACGTGATGAATATGAGAAATTCGCCGAGCGTGAAGCTGCCGCCCGCCGAGAGGTACGCGCCGACGGTTATGACCGCGAGCAGGGCGAGGGTTGAAACAACGTCGCCAACTCCCCAGTAAACGCCGAGCGTGTAACCCAGACGAATCCACTTCGCCGCGAGGGTGTTGTTCTTCTCGTCAAACCTGTCGCGCTCAAACCGCTCCCGCCCGAACGCGCGAACGACACGCACGCCCGTCAAATTCTCCTGCACCGCAACCATAAGCTCGCCCTCCGCTTCGTCGCATTGCAGGAACTCGCCCGCTATGCGCCGCGTGAAAAACAGGGTGTACACGAGGATAATCGGGATAAACGCCGACACGACGAGAGCCATCGTCACGTTCATCGAGAACATGATGAACAGCGCGGTTGCGATGAGTATAACCGTGCGCACGACCTCAATCAGCTGGTCGGCGACGAAGCCGCGCGTCGTCTGCACGTCGGAGGTGCACCGCTGAATCGTGTCGCCCGTCATGTGCTTCATGTGCCACTCAAACGGGAGCCGCTGCGTGTGGTTGAACAGAATGTCCCGCGCGCGCTTGACAAACGCCTGTGAGCCGACGGCGTTGCACATTCGCGCCGCGTAGTTGAACGCGCCCGCGAGCACCGCCGTGACCGCGACGCCGAGCGCGCAGAGCAGCAGCGCGCCGCCGTAAGTCCCGCCGCCGAGCGAGGACAGAAGGTTCGCAAGCGGCTCGGGTAATTCAACCGTTTTGCCGCCGATAACCGCGTCCACCGTGTAACCCACGACCTGCGGCGTTAAGAATCGGAACAGCGTCGCCGCGCCCATCGCGACGACGGCGAGGGCGAACCAACGCTTGCCGCCGCGCAAAAAGTCCAGCAGCATTTGCAGTTTTGTCGTTTTCTTTTCCATATTGCTCCTCACCATAAATTCGCGTTAATTATATACCGTTTTCGCGCAATTGCAACCCCCGCGCGGTTGCGCTTCGGCGATTTCGCGCGAGATTACGAGCAAAAGATAAAAGCCCTGAAGTTGTAACTTCAAGGCTTTATTCCATGGCTCCCCCTGTTGGGCTCGAACCAACGACCCTGCGATTAACAGTCGCATGCTCTACCGACTGAGCTAAGGAGGAAAATCTTCAATTGACAATTAACAATTGTTAATTGTCAATTGTTAATTGACATCGTTGGCATCTACCTATTTTCCCGGGTCGTCTCCAACCGAGTATCGTGGGCACAAGTGAGCTTAACTTCCGTGTTCGGAATGGGAACGGGTGGAACCTCACCGTAATCAACACCAACTAATCGCCGCCTGATTGGACGGCTTAGTAATATTAGCACAACGCGGATTCTTTGTCAATAGGTTCGCGCGAGATTTTTTGCGGGATATTTTCGGCGGGGAATTTACCTGACCTCTATCTTAATTCTTGCTCCAATTGCAGGAAAAGCTCCGCGTTGAAAAAGTCGATAATCGTGATTTCAAGCCCGTCGCATATTTTTTTCAGCGTCGTGACCGTCGCGCCGCGGTTGCGACCGCTTACGATGTTACTAAGCGACGACTGCGTTATGCCGCATATTGTCGCCAATTTGTTAACCGTAATGTCACGCTCGGCACAGAGCGCAAGTATCCGCAGCCGCACAGCCTCGCCAATCGTCACAGCGTATCTCCCTCACCCAAAAGAATTGCTAAAATATTAACCCTTTTGAGTGAAAAAGATTACCTCAAAAGGGTTGACTTTTGTCGATGGTGGAGATAGAATGATTCAAAATATATTTCAGGGGGTTGTTTGGTATGAGTGAAATGCAGGATATTCTTATTGGAATCGTTATTATTGCAGTTCTGATGGCACCTGTTTTGTTGGTTGCTCTTCTCGTTGCTAAGAGGGACAGGCGGTATAAGGAACATATCAAAGAACTCGGTTACGAATTACTGGCTAATGAGTTTTATATAAAAGACGACGAGGTGTATGTTATCCGCTACAAGCCGGAAAACGCTGTTCAGGTTGAAGTTATAGGTCTCTCACAAATAACGCGCAACGCAAAGTTAGTTCAGATTGAAATACGTTACCGCGAGAACGGTGTTATAAAATCAAGCAGGATATACGGGTCGCAGGACGAGTTGTATAATATAATGGATAGGCTCGGCTACTCGGTCTGACAGTCCGCGTTTGCAAACCCAAGAAAGCCCCCTTTCTCACATGAGAACGGGGGCTGCAATCTCGCTCCGCGCGAAAGCCAACAGCGTTGCAACGCACATGTCCTTGCCAAATGGCAGCTTGCAACCCGAGCGTTAACCTACCGCCCGTACAACCGATTAGGTTTGCGCCTAGCATGGGGGGAGATTTTTAAGAGGGGGTTTACCCCCTCTTAAATGCGCTTTCCCCCCTTTCTCGCATAAGAAAGGGGGCCCCGCGCGGGTAGCGCAAGGGCAACGAACAGTTAGCAGTTAGGCAAACAACAGAATATGAAACGGAAAATCACCTCATATGCTGAAGTCATACCCAAGATAACTCATGTGCTTGTCCTGAATGTCTTGCAGCGTAAGGTTGTCCAGATAGTCGAGCATGACGCGCTCAAGCCCCGCCCAAACGTCCACCGCCATGCGGCTGATTCGCAGGTCCCCGTCGCCGGAGCCTTGCTCGGCGGAAGCGGCGAGGGCGATGTCCCCGTCCACCGCGCGAAATATGTCGCCAACGGTGTACTTACTCGTCGGGCGGGCGAGCTTATAGCCGCCCTGCGCCCCGCGCGCCGTAATGAGAAAATCGGTTTTGTTTATCTGAATCATCACTTGCTCAAGGTACGTTTTCGATACGTCAAGCCGCGCGGCGACTTCCTTAAGACTGATGAACCCCTCGTTCCTGTGCTCCGCGAAGTCCAGCATCATACGCAGCGCGTGCTGCACCTTCGTTGAAATTTTCATTGCGTTTTCCCCACACTTCCAATGGTATCTTTAATCTGTATGTGGTTATTTTATACGCCGAACCGCGCCGTGTCAATCAATTTCCTGTAATTTACGGGGTTTTGTGCAATTTGCCGCTTTATGCGAGGTTTTCCGCGTATTCGACGTACCCGGCGACGCGCCTTGCGCACTCCCCCGCGCCGAGCAGCCGCGCTATGGCGCAGAGGTCGGGCGTGTTCAGCCGCCCCGTCAGCGCGACGCGGATAAACGCGGACACATCGGCGACGGAGCCGGCGTAATCCTCCGGGTGCTTCTTGTATTTGCCCATGCTGACGGCGTAATTGTGCGTCTCCGCAATGGCGCGCACCTTGGCGAACCACGCGTCCGCGTCGTCGTCGGGTGAATAACCCGCCTGATACTCGCGCAGGATTTGCGGCACGTCGGCAAGGTGCGCCGCGACTGTCGCGGGCGCGTCGCCGACTGTCGCGTCAAAGTCGTCGCCGTAGAGGTACGGGTAGTTCGCGGGAACCTCCTCCCAGCGGGAAACGTCCATGCGGTTCGCGTGCCATATGGGAACCGACGCGCGGAAATAGTCCGCGTGCGCGGCGATATACGCGGCAAAGCTCGCGTCATAGTCCCGCGCCCATTGCGTAACGGCGGCGCAAACCTCGTCGTCCGTCATCGCGGCGATTAGCTTTTTGGACACGTTCGCGAGCTTGTCGAAGTCGAACAGCGCGCCCGCCACGCCCGTTTTCGCAAGGTCGAGCGGGAAGCTCGTAACGTCCGCCGTCGGGTTTTCCGCGCGCCACGGCTCGAACTCCGCGCTGCACACGGTGAGCAGGTAGTCGGTCACGGCGGCGACGGGGTACCCCGCTTCAAGGTAATAGCCGACGCGCGCCTCGGGGTCCTTGCGCTTGCTGATTTTGCGGCGCGTGACGGTGCCGCTCTCGTTCACCTCCTGCTTCATAATCGGGCTGAGGTGATAGTAGCGCGGCGCGGTGAAGCCCAGCACGTCGAAAAGCTGCACGTGAATCGGCAGGGACGCAATCCATTCGTCCGCGCGCGTCACGTCCGTCGTGCGCATGAGGTGGTCGTCCACGGCGTGGGCAAAGTGATACGTCGGCAGTCCGTCCTTTTTGATAATCACAACGTCAAGCACGTTTTCGGGCATGGTTATCACGCCGCGTATGCCGTCCTCTATATCGACGGTTTTGCCGTCAACCCCGGGCGAGCGCAGCCGCGTGACGTATTCCTCACCCGCCGCGAGCTTTGCGGCAATCTCGTCGTCCGTCAGCCCGCGGCAGCGCGCCCACTTGCCGTAATAGCCGGGGATTACGGCGTTCTCGTCGGACTGGCGCGCGCGCAGGGCGGCAAGCTCCTCCTCCGTGCAGAAGCACGGATAGGCAAGGTCGCGCTCCACGAGCGACTTGGCGTACACGCGATAAAGCTCGCGCCGCAGCGACTGGCGGTAGGGTCCGTAGTCGCCGTAGTCCTCCGTCTCGCTCGCCGCGCCCTCGTCAAACGTCACGCCGAAGCGGCGCAGCGTGTCAATTATCTCGCTCACGCCGCCGTCAAGCTGGCGTTTTTGGTCCGTGTCCTCAATCCGCAGGCAGACGACGCCGCCCGTGCTCCGCGCGAAAATGCGGTCAATAAGCGACATGTAAAGCCCGCCGATGTGCATGAAGCCCGTCGGGCTGGGCGCGAAACGCACCGCCGTGGTCGCGCGCGCGGGGTAACGCGCCTCAAGGTCGTCGGGCGTCGCCGTAACGTCCGGGAAGAGCAGGTTTGCGATTCTGGTACTCATAAAATCAATCCAATCATTTATCATTGTTTGTGTTGACAACGCGGAAAATAACTGCTATAATGCTTTGTGCTATGCGGGCCTTTAGCTCAGTTGGTTAGAGCTCCCGGCTCATAACCGGATGGTCCCGGGTTCGAGTCCCTGAAGGCCCACCACGCCGCGCCGCGATTCTTCGGAATTGCGGCGTTTTTGCGTTTACTGCGCCGTTTGCTGCCGTTCGCCGCCGAGCGGCGTGGCTCACCGCGACTTCACTTTGCCATTATACAGGTATTTTGCGCGCGGGGCAAGTTCGTTTTGCGGCTTGTGCCACGCCAAACCCCGAAATTCAGCCGCGCCGCGCGCTTAATCGCTTGCGGCGGGCGGGTAAATTCGCCCGAAAGGCGGCGCGTTTCGCTTGAGTTTTCGGGGTGTTTGTGATATAAATATATGGCGGCGCGCGGACTTCGGACGACGCGGCGGCTGGAACAAATAGAATCGGAGGTTAAGGAAATGGGCAAAATCGGAAAGGTCATTCTCCCGGACGGGAAGATTTGCAGCGGCAAAAGCACTTACTCCCGCAGGCTTCGCGACGAATTGGGCGGCGTGATGCTCGTCGTTGACGAGGCGATTCTCAAGGTGTTCGGCGCGGAATACGACTTGGAGCGCGTCGGGCAGGAGTACGGCAAGCTGATTGAGTACGTTCTGTGGCTCGCCGCCGACATGGCTCTGCACGGCACGACCGTCATACTCGAATCGGGCTACTTCGGTAAGGACGAGCGCGACTGGTATAAGAAGTTCTTCGCCGACCGAGACGTGCCCTACGAGTGGCATTATCTGGAGGTCAACGACGAGACATGGAGCAAGAACATCGCGTCGCGTAACCGCGCCCATGACGAGCGCGGCGAGGACACGACGTTCTACATAACCGACGAATTTCTCGCGATGTTCAAGGAGAATTTCGTCGTGCCCGAGCGCGACGAGGTTGACGTTTGGGTCGATAACAATTGGTGAGTTGAAATTTGAGAAAGTTGAGGAAACACAATGAGAATCGCGATTATTAACTGTCAGAACGTCAAGGACGATTGCAGCTGCGGCAGCACGGGTTGCATGAGCGCGTTCGACTCGCGCACAAAGAGCTTCGCGCGTTACAAGGACGAGGACGTGCAGCTCGTCGGTTACAACTCCTGCGCCGGTTGCCCGACGCTTTACGCTTATGACAAAATACTCAAGCGCGTCAAGCCGCTCGTGGAGTTCGCGCACGCGGAGAAAATCCACTTTTCGAGCTGCATGATGAAGATGTGTCCGTTCGTGCAGAAGTACAAGCAGGTGATTGAAACGGCGTATCCGCAGGTCGAGGTCATTCTCGGCACCGACGCGAACGAGGGCGACGCGCTGGACATCATGCCCGACATGTTCCACAGGCTGCTGACGGACACGGACGGCGACATTTCCGACGAGTTCAACGCGCTGATGGCGAAAGCCGCAGCTGCCGCCGCCGCCGCGGAGAAGTGAGCGATGATTACGATTCGCAATGAAACGCCGGAGGATTATAAAGCCTTGCTGCGCCTGACTTATGACGCGTTTTTAACGCTTGATTACCCCGGGCGGCGGCGCATGGACGAGCATTATCTGCTCCACCTGCTGCGAAGCTCGCCGTCCGTAATCCGCGAGCTGACCTTTGTCGCGGAGCGGGACGGCGAGGTCGTCGGGCACATTCTGTACACGCACAGCGCAATTTCGCGGCCTGACGGCGGCGAGACGGCGACGCTGACGTTCGGACCGCTTAGTGTTCTGCCGCAATACCAGCGGAGCGGAATCGGCGCGGCTCTCGTGCGGCACAGCATGGACAGGGCGCGGGAGCTTGGGCACGGCGCGGTTTTGATTACGGGCGTGACGGATTATTACCCGAAGCTCGGGTTTCGGCGCGCGCGGGAGTTCGGGCTGACGCTTGAGGACGGAACCGCGCCCGACGCGTTTATGGCGTATGAGCTTACGGACGGTTACCTCGGCGCGGACGGCGGCGTTGCGCGCTTCCTCGCGCCCGAATACGAGCTTGCGGAGACGGACGACGCGGGCTACGCCGCGTTCCACGAGCGGTTTCGAGCGGAGTTCGGCGTGGAGTGACGCGTGTTTGTAACTATTTGTATTTATAAAGCAGTATCTTTCCTGTAGTATATACTGTATACTACAGGAAAGATGTGGAAGCCGTGATTTGAGAAAGGAGCGTATATGACGCTGTTCATGCGCGTGACCTACTCGGAGGACACGAAACCAACCGCGGACGAGTTTCTCGCGGCGATACAAGCCGTTTCGTAGCGGGTGTGAATACGCAGCACAAAACCCCTTGCAAACTCAACGTTTGCAAGGGGTTTACGCGTGGCAGCGGGAGAAGGATTCGAACCCTCACAAAATGAGTCAGAGTCATTTGTGCTACCTTTACACAATCCCGCTATATTAACAAGGTGCCAAGGCGCCGCAAGGCACCGCCCCTATCATTCCCAACGCACGTGATACTATACACTAAGCGCACAGAAATGTCAAGCGAAAATTTCGCGTCCAAACCGCGTCCAAAATTGTCAATTGTCCCTTGTCAATTGTCAATTGAAAACGCTACGTCCATTCTCATGCCGCCGCCGGGACGGCGCGTTGCGGTGACGGTTCCGCCGTATTCGCGCACCGTGTCGCGCACGATGGACAGACCAAGCCCGCTGCCGCCCGTCGCGCGGGAGCGCGCCTTGTCAACGCGATAAAACCGCTCGAATATATACGGCAGGTCCTCTTCGGGCACGCCGATTCCCGTGTCCTCAACGCGGAGCACGACCGTTGAGACGACAGACGAAAACTCGTCGCTTTGCGTCTCGGTGTGCCGCTCCTCCCACAGGCTGATTATGACGCTGCCCTGCGGGACGTTGTATTTTATCGCGTTTTCGACGAGGTTGACGATGACCTGCCGCAGCGCGTCCGTCGTCGCGTACACGCGGCACCTGTCGTCAAGCCGCGTCTCAAGCGTAACGCCCGCGTTCGCCGCGAGCGGTTGCAGCATACGCAACGCAGAGCGCACGACCGCCGCAACGTCCACATACGTCGTGTCGGGCAGGGCGCGCGCGTCCAGCCGCGTCAGGGCGAGCAGCTTTTCAGTCGTGCGCGCCAGCCGCTCCGATTCGTCGCCGATGTCCGCGACAAATTCGCGCACGGTTTCGGGCGGAATGTCGCTGTTTTGCAATATGCTGTCCGACAGCAGACGGATTGAGGCGAGCGGGGTTTTAAGCTCGTGCGAAGCGTCCGCGACGAAGTGACGGCGGCGTTCCTCCGTCTCGCGCAGTCGGTCGGTCAGCGTGTTAAATTCGCGCCCGAGCGCGCCAAGCTCGTCCCGCCCCTGCGCCTCGATTTTGTAGCTGTATTCGCCCTCCCGCACCTTTGTAATCGCGCGCTGCACCATTGTAATGCGGCGCATAACCGTCCAGAGAAAGATTGACAGACCGACCGCGCTGAGCGCGATAATCAGCATGGAGACGAACCGAATCGTGCTCTGCAAGCTCATCATAATCGCGCCCTGCGCGCGGTCAAGCTGCCCGACGAACAGGAGCGCGACGACGGAATCCCCGTGAATGACGGGCATGAGCACGCAGGTGATGAACTCGCCGTTCGCAAAGCGCGTCAGCGTGATGTCATAGCCCCACAGGGCGCGCTGCATGTGCTCCGCCGTGAACGCGTTGGGCGGGAACTGTTCGTTGCCGCTCATGCCCGTGTAAACGGGCGCGCCGCCCGGGGTTTGCACCGTTATAATCGTGACGGCAGACACGTCAAGCCGCCCCATGACGCGCGCGACGCTCGAAACCGTCACGCCGTCGAGGTCGGCGAGCGCGCTCTCGATTATCGACGCTTGGGAGCGGATAAACATGCGCTTCGTCTCGAATATCATGTTGCGCGAATATGTCAGGAAGTATGTGTTAATCAGCAGGAGCGCGGCGGCAATCATGATGGCGAACGACAGCGTGAAGCGCGTTCCGATGCTGCCGAAAAAGCTTGTGCTGTTTCCCGTCGCGCCCGCTTTACTAGCCACGGAGATAATACCCAACGCCCCATTTCGTCATGATGTACTGCGGCACGGCGGGGTTAAGCTCAAGCTTTTCGCGCAGGCGGCGCACGTGCACGTCCACCGTGCGAATGTCGCCCTGATACGAATAGCCCCATACGATGTTCAGCAGGTTCTCGCGGCTGTATACCTTGCCGGGGTTGCGGGCGAGCAGCTCGATTAGGTCGAACTCCTTTGCCGTCAGCTCAATCGTGTCGTTGTCCCGCCGAACGGCGCGCTGCTCCGGCATAATCTGAACGTTGCCGAAGCGGAGCACCGCGTCCCCGCCGCCGCTGACGCTCGTAATGCTGCTGCGGCGCAGGAGCGCGCGGACGCGCGCCTTGACCTCCAAGATGTTGTACGGCTTGGTGATGTAGTCGTCCGCGCCGTATTCAAAGCCCATAATCTTGTCCGTGTCCTCAACGCGCGCGGTGAGCATGATAATCGGCACGGTTGAGAACTCGCGTATGCGCATACACGCCTCAAGCCCGCCGAGCTTCGGCATCATAACGTCCATGAGTATCAGGTCGAAAGCGCCGTCCCAAGCGAGCGACACGGCTTCCTCCCCGTCATACGCGCACTCGACGGTATACCCCTCGTTTTCAAGGTTGAATTTCAGACCCTTGACGAGCAGCTGCTCATCGTCAACAACGAGAATTTTCATTTTGACATCTCCTGCCCTTGTGTTATACTTAATATAAATATCGAGCGAATATACTATCCCAAAGGTATTTTACCACAATCGGGAGGTAAATCAAATGAAAAAATTAAAATCCCTCCTCAAAATAATCGTAGCTCTCGTCTTAGTCCTCCAATTATTAATTGTTAATTATTCATTATTAATTGCGACAGCGGCGGCAGAGCCGACGCCCGAACCGACGCCCGAGCCGTCGCCGACGGTTCCCGCCGTCAGCGCGATACTCATTGAGACGAAGAGCGGCATGGTGCTGTTCGACCAAAACTCGGACGAGCGGCGCGGCATGGACGGACTGACGAAGCTGATGACGCTGCTCGTCGCGGCGGAGGCGACGGAGCGCGGCGAGGTGGGCGAGAATCAGTACATAACCGTGTCCGAAACGGCGTTTGCGGATTTGAACCGCAAGAGCGAGACGCTGAAGTTCGCGGCGGGGGAGCGCATGGCGTTTCGCGACGTGCTGTTTTGCGCGTTCGCGAGCGGGGACGACGCTTGCAACATCATCGCCGAAAGCGTATCGGGCGACGTTGAGGCGTTCGTCGCGCGAATGAATGAGCGCGCCCTCGCGCTCGGCTGTAAGGACACGTCGTTCGCCAGCGCGCACGGCAAGCTCGACGCGGGCACGTATACGACGGCGCGCGACATGGCAAAGATTCTTACGGAGGGGCTGAATCACCCGCTGTTCCTCTCCGTAATCTCGCAGTACGGCTATCGCCCGCCCGACACGAACATGACGACGGAGCGCAACGCCTCCGGCACGAACCACATAATCAGCGAGAAGAGCCGATATTATTACTCTTACGCGACGGGCGGGCGCGTGTCCTCCACGTATGAGAACGGTTACGGCGCGGCGGAGGTCGCCGTGCGGGAGGGTATGACGCTTGTCGCCGTCGTCCTCGGCGCGAAAGCCGTGATTATCGCGGACAATTCGACGCAGTACCAAAACCTCACGTCGGCGCGCGCGCTGTTCGAGTGGGGCTTTCGCAATTACGCTTGGCGAACCGTCGTCAACGACTACGAACCCGTCGCGAAAGCGGCTGTCGTGTACGGGGACGGCGCGGACTTCGTTAACCTGCGTCCCAAGTATGAGGTGACGCTGCTGCTGCACCGCCTTGAGCCGGACGACGTTGCCGTGCGCGAGATTGTGGTTTACAGCGCGCGGGACGACACGCCCGTTACCGCGCCCGTCGCGGCGGGCACGCCCTACGGCGAGATGACCGTGTCGGTTCACGGCGAAACGCTTGAAACCGTGCCGCTCGTCGCCGTCACGAATGTAGAGCTGCGTAAGCTGCACTACATCGGCTCGCGCTTCGCGGAAGCTATGTGGAGCACGCCGGCAAAGCTCGTTTACCTCGGGCTGTTCGTGCTGCTCGTCGTCTATGTTATAATCGTCATACGCTGGAACAAGAATCGCGCGAAAAAGAGGAAGAAACGATGATAAACGAAATCCAGAACTACGGCGACTTCATAACGGAGCTGCTCGCCGCGGGATTTTCGGAGGGCGGGAGCGCGTCGGGCGTTGTGTCCGTCGTGCCGTTCGGCTGGGGAGAGCCTTCGCCCTACCCGACGCGCGTGCGGTGGCACACGGGGGACGCGGACACGGACCCATGGGAATGGCGGCTGCGCGTACTTGCCGAGCGCGACGATATTGCCTACGCCAAGCTGTTCTTCAAGCGCAGCGGATTTATCACGCGCGAGTGGTATCCGCGCTTTCTCGCGGCGCGGCGCGGCGGGCGCACTTTTGAAGATGAGTACGCGCGCGGCACGGTTTCGCACCTGTGCAAGACGGTTTACAACGCCGTGCGCGAATACGACGGCGGCGCAATCCCCGCGCACACTCTGCGCCAAACCGTCGGCGCGGGGAGCAAGTCCGCGTTTGACGCGGCGGTTACGGAGCTGCAAGGGCGCATGTTCATCACAATCGCGGGCGGGGCGCAGCGCGTTAACCGCGCGGGCGAGCAATACGGCTGGACAAGCACGGCGTTCGCAACGGTCGAGCGGTTCTGGGGCGATGAGATTACGAGCGCGGCGGACGAATATGACGCGGACGAAGCCGCCGCCGAAATCGAGCGGCGCGTGCTTGAGTTAAATCCCGACGCGAACCCGAAGCTGCTTGCGAAATTTATCAATAAATGCGCGCGATAAGAGCGCGTTTTGTTTGCAAAGGAGTTACGAGCCATGAGTGACAAATCGGAGCGCGCGGTCGCGCTGTTCCGCGCGGGGTTTAACTGCGCGCAGTCGGTGTTTGCCGCGTTTGCGGCGGAGCTTGACCTTGACGAGGAGGACGCGCTGCGCGTTGCGGGCGGGCTTGGGCTTGGCGCGCGCGTGGGCGAGCTTTGCGGCGCGGCGAGCGGCGCCGCGCTTGCAATCGGCGCGAAATTCGGCGCGACGGAGCCGACGGACACGGGCGCGAAAGCGAATTGCGCCGCGAAAACCCGCCGCTTTATGGACGAATTTGCCGCGCGGAACGGCTCCCTGCGTTGCCGCGACCTGCTTGGGCTGGACGTGACGGCGGACGACGCGAAGGAGCGCATTGCCGAGCGCGGGCTGCACGCTTCAATTTGCGAGGGGCTTGTCGCGGCGGCGGTGGAGCTTACGGCGGCGATACTGGAGGATTAGGGCGGTGCTGTTCGCCAGAATCGAGCCGCGCGGCGATGTTAAGGGCGGCAAAGCCGCGCGTGAGACGTTGCGCGCCGCGATGCTTGAGGTTTACGGGCTTGAGCTGCCCGAAATCGCGAAAACGGCGGCGGGTAAGCCGTATTTCCCCGCGCGCCCGGAGATATATTTTTCAATCAGCCACACGAAAACGCACGTCATGGTCGCCCTGTCGGACAAGCCCGTCGGGTGCGACATCGAGACTGTGCGGGAGGTGCGCGGCGGCGTTGCCGAGCGCGTGTTCACCGCCGAGCAGTTGCGGCGGCGCGGATTTTTCGAGCTGTGGACGGAAAAGGAAGCGACGTTCAAGCTGTTTAGCGACGTGAACGTCGATGGTTCTTTTTGCGTTAACACGCGGTGGTTTTTTGGGGATTTTTATGTTGCCGCTTTGGCGTTTTTTGTGGTTTAGTTTTGTGTTTTGTCTTTTAGTTTTAGTTTTCTTTTTTGTTGTTAATTCTCTATGGAGATTCGCTTGCGCTCCCCGCGCGGGGCCCCCTTTCCAAGGCGGGAAAGGGGGGAAAGCGCACTCAAGGGGGCTGCGCCCCCTTGAGAATCCCCTGCTTCTCAGAGCACTTGAATCTCCAGTCGCTATCGCAAATCAGGTCGCGAGTTACGCGGAAAAGGTTCAAACATTAGTGCAAGCTCGCTCGCGCGAAAGCTAACAGCGTTGCAACGCAGTTGACCTTGCCGAATGGCAGCTTGCAATCCCATTGTTAACCTACTGCCCGTCGCACCGCGTTTGGTTTGCGCCTAGCTGTGGGGGTGATTCTTAAGAGGGGCACAGCCCCTCTTAAGTGCGCTTTCCCCCCTTTCTCGCATAAGAAAGGGGGCCCCGCGCGGGGAGCGCAAGGAGCAAGTTGGAGAATACCGTCAACAACAAACATAAATGGAACGGAAGAATACGTCGTAGGACGAGAGACGCAGAGTGCCCTGCGGGGGACGGGGGAATAAGGAAGCGTTGCTGCGGCAAGACGCAGGGGAATAATGTATTGACATTACATAATTATGTGGTACAATGCATAGTGCGCCACAGGGCATTGCCAAATGGCGATAACACACAAGTAATGGAGGATATTTATGAAAAAACTGCTCGTACTGCTGCTCGCGCTCGTCTGCGTATTCGCATTCGCCGCCTGCAAGGAAACTCCCCCCGCCGCTAGCCAATCAACCGCAAGCGAAGCCCCCGTGCCGGAATACCCCGAAGAGCCTGAAGTCCCCGCGGAGCCGGAAGCCCCTGCCGCAAGTGAGGACATTGCGCCGACGGCTGACGACGACCTCGCTTACATACTCTACAAGGGCGCGGTTGTTATCGGCGTGACCGACTACGAGCCGATGGATTATCTCGACGCGGACGGCAAGTGGATTGGCTTTGACGCGGAGTTTGCCGAGGCGGTCAGCGCGAAGCTCGGCGTTACGCCCAAGTTCCAAGAAATTAACTGGGACACAAAGGAAATTGAGCTTGCCGCGGGCAATATCGACGTTATTTGGAACGGTCTGACCGTTACAGAAGAGCGTCGCGAGAACATGGATTTCTCCGATTCATACCTGAGAAACCGTCAGGTCGTCGTCGTTAAGGCGGCGGACGCGGCGAATTACCCCGACGTTGCAGCTTTCGCGGGCAAGACCGTGACGGCGGAAGCGGGTTCCGCGGGCGAGACTTCCGCGCTTTCCGACTTCGCGGACGCAACCTACATCGCGTCGTCGGCGCAGTCCTCCGCGCTGCTTGAAGTCAAGGCGGGCACGAGCGACGCGGCAATCATTGACTACACGATGGCGGTCGCAATGACGGGCGAGGGCACGGACAACGCCGACCTCGTCGCGCTTGAGATTCCGCTGACTGACGAGGAGTACGCGATTGGCTTCCGTCTCGGCAGCACGGCGGTTGCGCGGTTCAACGAGATTATCGCCGAGCTGGTCGCCGACGGAACCATCGACGAGCTTGCCGTCAAATACGGCGTGGACGACCTGCTCATAAAATAGGCAACACTCATAATAAATCGGCGGGGTTGCACCCGCCGGTTTTTTATTTGTGTTTGCCTACATTATTCCCACGTCCCCCGCAGGGCACCTCTCGTCTTTCGTCCTACGACGTATTCTGCCGTTCCATATCTGTTATCTATTATCTGTAAGATGTTACTTGCTCCTGCGCTACCCGCGCGGGGCCCCCTTTCTTATGCGAGAAAGGGGGGAAAGCGCACTTAAGAGGGGCTGTGCCCCTCTTAAGAATCACCCCCACAGCTAGGCGCAAACCAAATGCGGCGTTACGGACAAGAAGTTAACATCGGTGTTGCAAGCTGCCACTTGGCAAGGACATGTGCGTTGCTGCGCTGTCAGCTTCGCGCGAGCGAGCTTGCACTAGAGTGTAGTCTTGTGCCGCGTAACTCGCGACCTGATTTGCGATAGCGACTGGAGATTCAAGTGCTTTGAGAGCGGGGAGTTTCTTAAGAGGGGCGGCAGCCCCTCTTAAGCGCTCTTTCCCCCCTTTCTTGCGTAAGAAAGGGGGCGCCGTCCGCGTAGGACACGTAGCCAATTAACAATTGACAATTGACAATGAACAATTAGAGATGCGCCGCGCGGCGGGACGGGAGAATAAGGTGTTGCAACGCGCAACAAGTGCCGCGCGGTGGGACGAGGGAAATAAGGTAGGCACTATCTTATTTCCAACGGCACATACTCCCGCAAGGGAGAAACAGATTTGTAGGCAGGGCGGATAATGCGGCCGCCGCACACTCCCTCTTCAATCAGGTGCGCGCTCCAGCCCGCGATACGCGCGATTGCGAATATCGGCGTGTACAGCTCGCGCGGGAGGTTCATCATGTCGTACACAAACCCGCTGTAAAAGTCAATGTTCGCGGAAACGCCCTTGTACATCTTGCGCTCGCTCGAAATAAGCTGCGGCGCGAGACGCGCAATCATCGAATACAGGTCGTATTCCTCGCTGCGTCCCTTGTCCGCGCTTAGTTTTTCGACGAATCGCTCAAAAATCACGGCGCGCGGGTCGGACAGCGAATAAATCGCGTGCCCAATGCCGTAAATCAGCCCCGCCTTGTCAAAAGCTTCTTTATGCAGCAGCTTTTTCAGGTACGCCGTAACCTCGTCCTCATCGTCCCACTGTGAAACGTGGTCCTTGAGGTCGTCCATCATCGCCATGACGCGGTTGTTCGCGCCGCCGTGCTTGGGACCCTTCAAGCTGCCGAGAGCGGCGGCGACCGCGCTGTATGTATCCGTGCCGGAGGAGCCAACGACGTGAATCGTGAACGCGGAGTTGTTGCCGCCGCCGTGCTCCGCGTGCAGCACGAGCGCGAGGTCGAGCACGCGCGCCTCAAGCTCCGTATATTGCTGGTCTGGGCGCAGAACGTACAGCAGGTTCTCCGCCGTGGACAGCGCGGGGTCCGGTTGATGTATAATCAGGCTCTGGTCCTGCGAATAGTGCAGGTACGTGTTGTAGCCGTATGCCGCGAGAATCGGGAACTGCGCGATAAGCCGCAGGCATTGCCGCAGAACGTTCGGAACCGACGTGTCGTCGGCGTTGTCGTCGTAATAATACAGCGTCAGCACCGCGCGGGAGAGCGCGTTCATCATGTCGCGGCTCGGCGCGCGCATAATCGTGTCACGCGCGAACTTGGGCGGCAGCGTGCGCATCTCGCCGAGCGTCGCGCGGAAGCTCGTAAGCTGCTCCGGCGTGGGCAGGTCGCCGAAGAGCAGCAGATACACCGTCTCTTCAAACCCGAAGCGATTCTCATGCAGGAACCCCGCGACGAGCTGCTCCACGTCATACCCCTGATAGTACAGCTTGCCGTGCGCCGGAACCTCAACGCCGTTGACAATCTCCTTTGCCTTGACCTGCGATATGCTCGTAAGCCCCGCGAGCACGCCGTTGCCGTTCAGGTCGCGCAGCCCTCGGTTAACCTGAAACTTATCGTACAGCTCGACGGGAATCGTGCGCGCGGCGCAAATATCCGCAAGCCGCTGAACCTCCGGCGTAATCGCGCTGTATTCGTTGTTGTTCTTAACTGCCATACCTCGTTCTCCTTTCCCTATCGCGATAGCTTGTCAATACAATTTATATTGGTATTATACAGGAATTTATTCGGTGTGTAAATAAAATAATCTGTTAACAATCTTATATTGCCAATAAATGTATTGAAATTCGCGCGGCGATAGGGTACAATAAGGCGAATTTTGAACAAGCCGCGTCGGCGGCGCAAACCCGAGCGACTTATCGGCGGCGAGAAGCTCGTCAGCCGCAACCGAGATAAAGGAGCTGTCATGCAAAGACTGAAAGAAATCGCGGGCGCGAGCTTGCTTTGGCGCTGCCTCGCGGCAATCGGCGCGTTCTGCTCGCGACTGTGGACGGGCAGCGCAATTGTGTCGCGCTTCCTCGCGGGGGCGAACGGTAACGCCGCGCGAGCGAGCGTTTTCGCCCGAGCCGCCGCCGCCGTCAGGCGCGTGTGGTGCGCAATATTCGCGAAGCTGAAGCTGGACAAGGCGCTGCGAAACAGCATATTCTGTATGCCGTGGCTGTGGTGCGCGGCGACGGCTTTCCTCGCGCCGTTAATCTCCACAATGGCGGCGCTCGCGCTCGTCGGCGTCACGTTTTTCTCTCGCGCGCTCACCTTTGGGCGCGACCGCGACCGCGCGTTTGCAAGCTCACCCGTGACGCGGTGGACGCTGCTGTTCGCGCTCGTCTACTTTGCATCAATATTCACGTCCGTAACCGTTTCCGGCAGCTTAAAGCACGGGCTGATGCATGTCGCTTTCGCGCTCTTCGCCGTTGCGACTTTGCAATCGCTGAACACGCGGAAGAGCTTGGAGCTTGCCCTCCGCGCCGTCGCCGTTTCGGGCGCGCTCGTCGCGCTGTACGGCGTGTACCAGTACGTTTCGGGCGCGACGGGCGCGGCGATGTGGGTGGACAAGGAGATGTTCACGGGCATACGCCTGCGCATATACTCGACGCTTGAAAACCCGAACGTGCTGTCCGAATACCTGCTGCTCGTAATCCCGTTCTCGGCGGCTCTCGTGCTCACGTCAAAGCGCGCGATTACAAAGCTGTTCTTCGCGGGGTGCTTCGGCGTGATGGCGATTGCCATGCTGCTGACGTTCGCGCGCGGCGGCTGGCTGGGGCTAATCTTCGCGGCGGCAATATTCCTCGTCATGCTCGACCGCCGCTTCATTCTGCTCGGTATAGTCGGGCTTATCGCGCTGTACTTCCTCCTGCCCGACGTGATATTGCAGCGGTTCCTCAGCATCGGCAACACGGGGGACAGCTCGACCTCATACCGCCTGTATATCTGGCTTGCGACGCTTGCCATGCTGCGCAAGTTCTGGTTCACGGGCATCGGACCCGGCACGGCGGCGTTTAACAAGGTCTACCCGCTCTACAGCTACAACACCGTCTCCGCGCCGCACAGCCACAACCTGTTCTTGCAGGTCATGTGCGACAGCGGAATCGCGGGCATAATCCTGTTCCTCGCGGTCATCTTCTCGTCAATTCGCGCTCTTGCGGCTGCGGTGCGGCGCGAGACGGACAAGAAGCTGCGCGTTTACCAAATTGCGGCAATCAGCGCAATCGGCGGCTTCCTCGTCCAGAGCGCGACGGACTATTCGTTCTATAACTACCGCGTTACGCTTATGTTCTGGGTCGTCGTCGGCATTTCCGCCGCGCTGGCGGCAGTTCCCGCGGCTTCAGCCGCAAGGGCTTAGGCGCAACGCTACCGAAAACGGAGGCAGGTTACAATATGATTCATATCGCGTCCGTAATATCGGACAGCAACATCGGCGGAGCGGGAACCGTGCTCCTGACGCTTCTGAAATACGCGGACCTCGCGCAGTTTCGCCATACGGTTATTGTCCCGCTCGGCTCCAAGCTCACGCCGCGTATCCGCGCCCTGTTCGGCATGGCGGAGCCTGTGGCGGACGACCTTGACGCCGTGCTGAAAACCCTGACCGACGGAGCGGGCGCAAAGCCGCCCGTCGAAATATGGGAAGTGCCCGAGATTGCGGAGCAGTCGTATTCCCGCGCGGGAGTCGGCGTTCTGCGCATGGCTTTCGCGAAGATTCGCCCCGACGTTGTGCATACGCACGGCAGCCTGTCCGCCCGCGTCGCCGCCAAGTTCATGCGCATACCCGCCGTTACAACGCGGCACAGCGTGTTTGAGCCGGAGGAGCGCGACACGCGCTTTCCCCGCCGACTTATACTCGGCGCGGTCAATAATTTCTTCTCAAAGCGCATAATCGCCGTTTCGCCCGCCGCCGCGAAAAACCTGACCGACACGGGCACGCTAAAGCGCAAAATCACCGTCGTCATGAACGGCTGCGAACCCGCGCGCGAGCTTACGGACGAAGAATCCCGAGCCGCCGCCGCCGAATACGGCGCGGAAAACGCCGAGTTCGTCTGCGCGATTATCGCGCGGCTGGAGGAGGTCAAGGGGCATTTCGACCTCATCGAGACGGCGAAGCTCTTGCGCGAATACCCGATTAAAATTCTCGCCGCGGGCACGGGCTCGCTGGAGTTTGAGCTGCGGCGGCACGCCTTGGACGAGGGGTTGCGCAACATCGACTTTCTCGGCTTCCTGCCCGACGTTTACCGCCTTGAAAACGCCATGGACGCGCAGCTCAATTGCAGCTACGGCACGGAGGCGACGAGCATATCCCTGCTTGAGGGCATGAGCCTCGGCAAGCCCGCGATTGTAACGGACTTCGGCGGCAACCCGTATGTGATACGCAACGGCGTAAACGGGCTTGTCGTCCCCACGCGGCACCCCGTCGCGATGGCGGAAGCGATTCTGCGGCTTTACCGCGACCGCGAGCTGTACGACGAGCTGTCGCGCGGCGCGAAGCAGGCGTATGCCGAGGGCTTTACAGCCGAGACGATGACGCGCGCGACGGAGCGCATTTATCGAGAGGTTCTGGAGAAATAAATATGCCTGTGACAGCCGAGCCGTTCGGCGAAAGGAGCAATTCTAATGAGCAAAAAGAAGAAAAACACCAAAACGCAAGGGCGTTGGCGGCTTAACCCGCTGGACGTTGTGATTATCTTAGTTGCGCTCGCGGCGGCTTTCGCGTTTTTGCAGCTGACCGCGCCGTCGGGCGGAACGCCGCTGTCCTCCAACAAGTCCGTGACGCTGCGCTACACGTTGGAGCTGGTGAGCTTGCCGGAGGGCGTTGCGGAGCTGATACACGTGGGCGACGAGCTTGTGGACAAGGTTGAAAAGCACGAAATCGGCAAGGTGACGGCTGTGACCGTCACGCCATACGGCATATCGTCAAAGAACACGCTGACGGGCGAATACATCATCACGGAAATGCCCGGGCGCGAGACGGCGACGCTGACGATTGAAGCGCGCGCGACCGACACGGGTTCAAGCATTGAGGCGAACGGCTTCGCGTTCCGCGTCGGCGGCGGCGTGAGCGTGACGGGTCCCGGCTGGAGCGGGATAGGCTACATCATCGGCATCGAGCGGGACTGAATCGGACTAACGCGTAATTGGAGGGTAAACTCATGAAACTCATAGATAAAAACGGGCGCATCGGCGGCAAGGTGAGCGTTATCGACGTCGTTGTCGTCCTCGTAATCGCCGTGCTCGCGCTCAGCGCGTACATGAAGTTCAACGTCATTGAGGACACGGCGACGACGGTTAAAACCGTGCCTATCGAGTACACGGTGCAGGTGCGCGGCATTCGGCAGGTCACGGCGGAGAGCTATCGCGAGGGCGACGCGCTATATAACGAAGCCGGCATACACCTGGGGCGCGTCTCAAAGGTCGAAATTGCCCCCGCGACGACGCTGTCAAGTCTGCCCGACGGCACGTACACAATCGCGCCGGTGAACGAGCGCGTTGACCTGACGCTTACGGTCGCGGCGGATTGCTCACTAAGCTCGGGGCGGTACTACGTGGACCGCACGTTTGAGCTGAACGTCAACAGCGACTATAAATTCCGCAGCAAGTACGTGGACACAACGGGCACAATCCTGTCAATCGACAGCCCGATTGCGGTTTCGTAAGGCGCATGAAAATCCTGCTCACCACGATGAAGCTCGACATCGGCGGCGCGGAGACGCACGTCACGGAGCTTGCGCGCGAGCTTAAGCGGCGCGGTCACTCCGTCACCGTCGCAAGCTCGGGCGGCGTTTACGCGGCGGAGCTTGAGCGCGACGGCATACCGCACCATACGGTTCCCATGGCGTCGCACAATCCCGCGCAAATGCTTCGCGCCTACTTCATGTTGCGCAAAATCGCAAAGCGCGAACGCCCCGATATTGTCCACGCGCACGCGCGAATCCCCGCGTTCCTGTGCGGCTTTTTGCCGCGAAAACGCTTGGGGTTTCACTTCGTGACGACGGCGCACGGCGCGTTCCGCGCGACGGGGCTGCTCCGTCTGCTGTCCAACTGGGGCGAGCGCACCGCGTCCGTTTCCGACGACCTGACGGACTACCTCTCCAAGTACTACGGCATTGCGCCGCAAGACGTTATCCCGACCGTCAACGGCATTGACACGGACAAATTCACCCCGCGTGACGGAGTGAACGGGCAGGGCGCGACAATTATGCACGTCTCGCGGCTTGACCCCGAGACGGCTCTCGCCGCGCGGCTGTTAATCGAGCTTGCGCCCGAGCTTGCGCGAGTGCACTCGGGCTTGAAAATCCTGATAATAGGCGGCGGCGGCGCGGAAGCGGAGCTGCGCGACCTCGCGCTTGCCGCGAACGAGCGGTGCGGACGCGAGGTCGTCTCCATGACGGGCGCGCGAACCGACATTGCCGAGCTGCTGCAAACCGCGGATTTATTTGTCGGCGTGTCTCGTGCCGCGCTTGAAGCCCTGTCCTGCGGCGTGCCGACGCTGCTCGCGGGGGCGCAGGGCTTTCTCGGATTGTTCACGCCGGAGACGGAAGCTCAAGCCGTCGCGACGAATCTAACATGCCGAGGTAACGCGCTGCCGACGGCGGAAGCTCTGCGCGCCGCGCTTGAAGCCGCGCTCGACCTTAGCGGCGAGCCGCGCGAGCGACTTGCGAGCTTCGGGCGCGACTTTGTGCTGCGCGGATATTCCGTCGCGCGCATGGGCGACGACGCGGAGCGGCTGTACACCTTTGAAAACTCGCGTGTAAGTCCGCGCGTCAGCCGCGTCGTCATGAGCGGTTACTTCGGGTACGGCAACGCGGGCGACGAAGCGATACTGCAAGCCGTGCACAGCGCGATTGAGTCCTGCGCGAGCGAGCGCGTAAAGCTCGAAATCACCGTTCTGTCCCGCTCCCCACAGGCGACGCGCGAGATGTACGGGTTCACGGCGGTGTCGCGGTTCAACGTGCTGCGCGTCGTGCGCGTGCTTCGGCGCGGCGACATTCTTGTGTTCGGCGGCGGCAGTCTGTTGCAGGACCAGACCTCGACGCGCTCCCTGCTGTACTACGTCAACATCATTCGCCTTGCGAAGCTGCTCGGCGCGCGCGTCATACTCTACGCGAACGGAATCGGACCCGTAACGCGCCCCGCCAACCGCCGCCGCGTGGCTCGCGTCGTTTCGCGCGCGGACGTGATAACGTTGCGAGACGGCGTTTCCGCGCGGGAACTGCGCGACATGGGCGTTAAGAACGAGCTGATTGTAACATCGGACCCCGTGTTCGCGACGCGCCCGCCCGACGTTACGCAACGCGCCGCGTCATACCTGCCGTCGTCACCCTATGTCGCCGTGTCAATCCGCGAATCACGCGAGAACCCCGACTTTCCCGCCCGCGTCGCGCGACTGTGCGACAGAATCGCGGCGGAGCAACACCGCGAAATCCTGCTCGTGCCAATGCAGCACCCCGCGGACCTTGCCGTCAGCCGCGAGGTCGCGCGGCTTATGACGCAGCCCTGCTCCGTGCTGGAGACGCGGCTGTCGCCGTCGCAGCTCATGGAGGTTTTCGCGCGCGCCGACTTCGCGGTTGCAATGCGGCTCCACGCGTTGATTTTCTCCGCGCGGGCGGGCACTCCCGCCTACGGCATCGACTATGACCCCAAGGTCGCGGCGTATCTCGACCTGCTGCACCTGCCGTGCTTGGGCACGCCCGCAACGCTGGACCCCGAGCAACCGCTTGAGCCGCCGAGCGACGAACTGCGCGCAAAGCTTGCCGAAGCGGTTCGGCAACAGGCGGAGCTTGCGGCGGCGACGGCGAAGCTACTGGGCAAGCTGATTGCGGACGGCGAGCGGTGGTCTGACAATGTGTAAACTAATTGTTACAAACGGTTTATTGTCACCCGCGTGTGCTACAATCTAAATACATACTACAAATAAACGGTTTGGGGGATTCAGCGTTGATGCGGAGCTTTCTGCAAAAGATAATGGCGGGGCGTTACGGACCCGACAATTTGGGCACGGTGACGCTTATCGTCTCTATCTTGCTCAGTATCGTCGCGCGGTTTCCGTATCTCGGTTTCGTCGCGATTATCTCATATCTCCTGCTCGCGTCCTGCATTATCCGCCTGCTCAGCCGCAATATCGAGGCGCGCCGCCGCGAAAACGACAAGTTTCTGCGCTTCTGGTCGCCTATTAAGACGAAAGTGAAGCGGTTCTTCAAAACCCTGAAGGAACGCCGCACGCACCACTTCTTCAAGTGCCCGAGCTGCCACAACGTCCTCCGCGTACCGAAAGGCAAAGGCAAGCTGCAAATAACCTGCCCGAAATGCGGCGAAAGGTTCATAAAAAAAAGCTGACCCGACGAGATGTTCCCGTCGCGGCAATAACCAAAAGAAACGGCGTTGAGCAAAGCTCAACGCCGTAAAATTTTGACAAGTCGGCAAAGCCGACACAATCATTGTCAATTGTCAATTGTCAATTGTTAATTGAACAGCGCCCACAGTCGGTCCCAGAACGTCTCCGATTCCGCCGCGGTAATCGGCGGCGCGGGCGGGGTCGGCGCGGTCACGGCGGAGGTGCGCAGGACGAACTGCACGCTCGCGACGTTAGTGTTGCGCGCGTCCGCGAACGAGACGGGTTGCGCCGCTTCGCCGCTCATGCCGTCGGTAAGCTTCGCAATTTCCTCGTCAATGCGCTCGGGGAGCTTGCTCGTCTCGTCGTCCAGCTTCTTTGCGCCGTCCGCAAGCTCCGCCAAGCCGTCAGTCACCTCGGCAATGCCGCCCGCAACCTCGGCAACGCCGTCAGACACGGCGGAACCTTGCGCCGCAAGCGTTGCAACGCCGCCTGTGTAGGCTTGCAGACCCGAATCGAACGCCGAGTACTGCGCGGATAACTGCGTGATGCCGCCGATTAACTGCTGCAACTGCGCCGCGTCGGGCAGGGCTTCCGCCGACGGCAGGGAATCCGCCATCAGGCGCAGCGCGCCCGAAATGGTGCCCAGTTGCGTGATAATCGGCTCAAGCGCGGGGGAAACGGCGGCGAAAGCGGGCTTTGCCGAGGCGTATGTGCCCTTAATCGTCGCGGCGGCGTAATACGAATTGACGAGCGTTTCCAGCGTCTCACGCATGTTCGGCGCGGCGGCGTACAGCGCGGCGACTTGCGTTTCGCTTATTTCGCCGTCTGGTATCATGTTAATCGCGGTTTCAAGCGCGGCGTTGCCGAGCGAGAAGCCCGCCTCAAGCTGCGTCAGCCCCTGCGCCATTTTGTCAAGCCCGTCGGCAAGCGTCGTCAGCGTGGGCGGCAACTTGCCAAGCTCCGCAAGACCCGACAGGTCGGGCACCGCGCCAAGACCCGCCGCAACCTGTTGCAGCGCGGCGTTAATCTGCGAAGAACCCGCGTTCAGCGCGTCCGTGCCGCCGTCAAGCTGCGTCAGCCCCTGCGTAAAGCTCACCGCGCCGCTCGACAGCTCCTCCGCGCCCGCGCGCAGCTCCGTCGCGCCGTCCGACAGGAGCGTCACGCCGTCCGACAGCTGCGAAACAGCGTCGGTTAGTTGGTCGAACCCGTCCGTCAGCGCGGAAAGGTCGGGCAGGGTTATGTCCATCGAGAACGGGAGCGCGGCAATCTCAATCGCGCCAAGCTCAAACTCCGTAACGTCGGCGGAAATGCGCAGGTTCGCGTTCGTCCCGGGCAGAACCGTGAAGTTAAGCAGCTTGTCGCGCCCTGAATTTGCCTCCGTCGCGCCCTGCGCCGTGATGTTTTTGAATATCTCGGTGTCGAGTGGGACGGTTATTTGCAGCATATAGCTGTCCGCGAAATAGCTGTCATACGCGGCGTTGACGGTCGATTTAATGCTAATCTCAACGCGCCCGGATTTACCCGCGAGAATTTCCGGCAGTGTCTGCTGCCCGTTAAGCGAGTAGGTTATCGCGAAGTCCCACGGGAGCGCCGCGCTCACCGCGTTGCCCTGATAGTAAAAGCGTTGCGGCTCCGTGAAGTTCAGGTTGACCGCGCCGCCGCCGAAATCAAGTGTCGCCAGGTCGGTCAGGTTTTTAACCGCGCTGTAGTCGCCGTAATCGGTCAATCCGCCCGCCGTGAGCGCGTTGAAGATGTTGACGATGTACACCGCTTCCGCGCGTCCCGTCGGCGTGAGCGACGCGTAAACGACCTCTTCCTTGCCGCCGAACGATTCGCCGACGGCGGACGGCACGGCTTCCTCCGCAACGTCGTCCTCCGGCGCGGCAAAGGCGAGCGAGCACGTCAGCAAAAGCGCGGCGGCAATCGCCAACCCGACGAGACTTTTAAGGAACTTTTTTATGCTTTTCAAACTTTTCATTTCTTTTTCCCCTCCAACAAGAACTTCGCGCCTATCGTCGTCTTTGCGATAAGCTTGTCAAACGTCACGAGCGCGGCGGGCGTGAAGCAAATGACGAGAACGAACGAGAGTATCGTTCCGCGCCCGAGCAGTATGCCCATGTCCGCGACTATCGGGTTGGTGCTTGTCATTCCGAGCGTGAACCCCGCGAGCGACATAATCAGCGCGGAGACGAATATCGACATGAACACCTCGTCCATCGTCTTGCGCATCGCATCGCGCTTCGGCTTGTCGCGCCTGTGCAGCCGATAGTGGTCCGTCAGCAGTATCGCGTAATCCACCGTCGCGCCAAGCTGCACCGTGCTGATAACGAGATACCCTATGTAACACAGCGGCGTGCCCGCAAAGTACGGGACGGAAAGGTTAATCCAAATTGCGGACTCAATCGTGAGAATCAGGAAAATCGGCAGCGTGATTGAGCGGAACGTCACGAGTAGGACGAGCAGAATCGAGCCGACGGCGATGTAGTTGACAATGCTGTTGTCGCGCTGCACGACCTCCCTCATGTCCCACAGGTTGACGGACGCGCCGAGCGCGTAATAGCCGTCGCCGTAAAACTCCCGCGCCGTGTCCTGCACCGACTCAACCATCGCGAAAGCGTCGTCCCCCTCCTGCAAGGTGTCGGTGTATATGATAATGCGGGCGTAATTTGCCGAATAGAACTGGCTTATAATCGCGCCGTCCAAGAACTCGACGGGTATCGTGTCGCCCACCGTCGTCGCGTAGGACATCACGCGCGTAACGTGCGGCAGCTCCGCGGCTTCGAGGGCGAGGGCGCGCTCGCGCTCAACGTCCCCGCGCGGCACGAGCAGGACGACGGGGTTAGACTTGCCGAACACGTCGTCCACCGAGGCGGTGTCAATACCGACGCGCGACTCAACCGTCAGTTCCTCCGAGCCGTAAATAAACTCGCCCTTGGACTGCGCGAGGAAGCACGGAACGAGCAGTATCAGCACGAGAATCAGCGCGGGCACGCGCAGCTTTGCCGTGACCTTGCCGACGACGCCCGTGCTCGGTATAAGCCCGCGGTGACGCGTCTTATCCAGCAGCTTGACGCAAACGAGCGTAAGCGCGGGCAGGAACGTCATGACGGATACGAAGCTGAGAACAATGCCCTTTGCCAGCACGATGCCGAGGTCGCTGCCGATTTTGAACTTCATGAACATGAGGGCGATGAAGCCGAACAGCGTCGTCGCCGCGCTCGCCGCGACGGAGGAGAACGCGCGCTTCATCGCGAACCGCATGGCTTCGCGCGTGTCCGTCATCGTCTGCCGCCCCTGGCGGAACGCGTGGAGCAGGAATATCGCGTAATCCAGCGAGACGGCAAGCTGCAATATCGGGCTAATCGCGTTCGTAATGAATGAGATTTTGCCGAAAATCAGGTTCGTGCCCATGTTCATGACGATGGACAAGCCGATTGACGCGAGGAACAGGAGCGGCTCCAGCCACGATTCCGTCGTCAGCAGCAGAATCACAATGATAACGGGGATAAGGATAATCATCGCGCCCGACGTTTCGCTGACAGCCGTCTGCTGCATTGCCGCGCGGCTGACCGCTTCGCCCGACAGGGCGTTGCTCTCGCCGATTATCGCGTAAACGTTATCCGTCACGGAAACCTCTACGCCCTCCGCGATGGTCATTTCAATCAGCGCGTTGCCATCCTTGTAATACGTCTCGATAAGCGCGAGGTCGCCCATTTCGAGCGGCGTGCGCAGGTCAAACACGTCGTCCAACCACATAACGCCGCTAACGCCGTCCAGCGCGGCGAGTTGGTTCTTGACCTGAATCGCCTGCTGCGGCGTAACGCCCTTGAGCATGACGCGCGCGTTCGGCACCGACTCCGTAAATTCCTCCGCCATAACGGCGAGCGCGCGCGTGGACTGCGCTTCCTCCGGCAGATATTCGATAATGTTGTAATTCACGCTAACGCCGAATTGCAAAACGGCGCAGATAAGCGTGAACACAATGAATATCAGCGTGACCGTTCGGCTGTGGTTTGTAATGAGCTTTGTGAATGTGTTCAAATGCTTTCACCTACTTACTAAACAATTGCTCCGCTGTTCCGCGAGCGCGGCCGGCGAAAATAATGCGACAAGCTGTTGCGTATCTGTACAACATGTATTATAATAGACATCGTGTTGAATTGCAACCGACAAAGCGGGGGCAAAATGTCTTTTACACGACGACTTGCGGATTAAGTGACGTGAGGACGAGCAAAAAGTCAAGGGAGGGACGGAATTATGCCCGTTGACAAGGTGGACAGGCGCGTGCGGTACACGAAACAGGCTCTGCGCGAGAGCATGATTAAGCTGATTAAAGTGAAACCGATTGAGAAAATCTCGGTCAAGGAGCTGTGCGAGCTTGCGGACATCAACCGCAGCACGTTTTACGTGCACTACGACAGCCCGACCGACCTGCTCGACCAGATTAAAAGCGAGCTTCTCGTCAGTTTGAACGAATATCTTGAGGAATACAACTTCTTCAAGGAATACGAGGAAGCGTCTCTCCAAAAGGTTACGATGATATTTGAATACGTCATAGAGAACGCGGAGCTGTGCCAAATACTGCTCGGTGGCTCCGGCGACGTGAGCCTGCAAAAGACCGTCATGACGATAGTGCAAAAGCACGGCATTCGCGCGTGGCGCACGGCGCACGCGGACGTTGACCCCGTTGCCGTGGAGTACATGCTCGCGTTCGGGATAAACGGCGGCATAGGCGTTCTTCAAAAATGGCTCGACGAAGGGCTTGTCAAATCGGCGCGCGAGATAGCCGAAATGGTGATAAGCTTCACCTTCAGCGGCTTGAGTTCTATTGTTGTGTAGCACAACTTTCCTTATTCTCCCGTCCCGCCGAGCGGCACTCTCGTCCTACGTCCTGCGTCGCGTCTTTCCGTTCCATGTCTGTTATCAGGTAACTATTATCTGTTACTTGCTCCTTGCGCTCCCCGCGCGGGGCCCCCTTTCTTATGCGAGAAAGGGGGGAAAGCGCATTTAAGAGGGGGTAAACCCCCTCTTAAAAATCACCCCCACAGCTCGGCGCAAACCTAGTGTGGCGTTCCGGGCAGTAGGTGTAAACTGGTATTGCAAGCTGCCACTTGGCAAGGATACATCGTTGCTGAAGTGTCAGCTTTCGCGCGAGCGAGCTTGTACTGGAGTGTAGTCTTGTGCCGCGTAACTCGGTCTATCATTTGCGATAGCGACTGGAGATTCAAGTGCTCTGAGAAGCAGGGGATTCTTAAGGGGGCGCAGCCCCCTTAAGTGCGCTTTCCCCCCCTTTCCCGCATTGGAAAGGGGGCGCCGCCCGCGTAGGGCAAGCGAATCTCCTTTGAGATTGAAAAACAGTCAAACTACTAAACAAGCAAGCGCGGCGTTACGCGCAAGAGGTGCCGCGCGGCGGGACGAGGAGAATAAGGTATGCAATACATTGCAAACAGCTACGAAGTAGCAATAATAGGAGCAGGCCACGCCGGCATAGAGGCGGCGCTCGCGGCAGCGCGGTTGGGGCTGCGCACCGTGTGCTTCACAATCAACCTCGACGCGGTGGGCAACATGCCCTGCAACCCTGCAATCGGCGGCACGGGCAAGGGGCACCTCGTGCGCGAGCTGGACGCGCTCGGCGGCGAGATGGCGCATGCGGCGGACACTTCGTGCATACAGTACCGTATGCTCAACCTCGGCAAGGGTCCCGCCGTGCACTCCCTGCGCGCGCAAGCCGACCGCGACGAGTATCGGCGGCTGATGAAACGCACGATGGAGCGGCAGGAAAACCTCGACATTAAACAGGCGGAGATTGTCGATATTCTGACGGAAAACGGCGCGGTCACGGCGGTCGTCACGCGGCTCGGCGCGGTTTACGGGGCGCGCGCCGTCGTCATCGCGTCGGGCACGTACCTAACGGGGCGCACAATCGTCGGCGACGTAACGCAGACGGGCGGACCCGACGGCATGTTCGCCGCGACGGAGCTTGGCGCGCGACTGCGCGAGCTTGGGCTTGACCTGCGGCGGTTCAAGACGGGCACTCCGCCGCGAATTAACGCGCGCTCGGTTGATTTTTCCAAAATGGAGCCGCAACACGGCGACGCGGAACCCGTCCCGTTCTCGTTCGAGACGGAGCGCGCCGTCGAAAACCGCGCAATCTGCTGGCTGACCTACACGAACGAGCGGACGCACGAGGTAATCCGCGCGAACTTGTCGCGCTCGCCGCTGTATTCGGGCGTGATTGAGGGCGTGGGACCGCGCTATTGCCCGTCGATTGAGGACAAGGTTGTCCGCTTTGCCGACAAGAAGCGGCACCAATTGTTCATAGAGCCGATGGGTCTGGGCACGGAGGAGCTGTACGTGCAGGGATTCTCGTCGTCCATGCCGGAGGACGTGCAGCTCGAAATGCTGCGCACGGTCGCGGGACTGGAGCGCGCGGAAATGCAGCGTCCCGCTTACGCGATTGAGTACGACTGCGTGAATCCCGAGACGCTGCTGCCGACGCTTGAGAGCAAGGTCGTCGCGGGCTTGTACGGCGCGGGGCAGTTCAACGGCTCGTCCGGGTACGAGGAAGCGGCGGTTCAGGGCTATGTCGCGGGCGTTAACGCCGCGCTGAAGCTGCTGGGTCGCGAACCGATGGTTCTCACGCGAGCGGACGGGTATATCGGCACGCTGATTGACGATTTGGTTACGAAAGGCACGAACGAGCCTTACCGCGTCATGACCGCGCGCAGCGAGTACCGCCTGCTGCACCGACAGGACAACGCTGATTTGCGCCTGTCGCACATCGGAAACCGCGTCGGCTTGGTGTCCGACGAGCGGCACGCGCGCGTGCTTGAAAAGTACAAGTCCGTGGACGGCGAGATTGCGCGGCTTGAAGCCGCGTATCTGCCGCCGTCCGCGGAGCTTTGCGCGTATTTGGAGACGCTCGGCGAAGCTCCGCCGCCGTCGGGCGTGTCTCTCGCGGCACTCTTGCGCCGTCCGCGCGTCACTTATGAGGGCTTGGGGGCGTTTGACGCGGGACGGACAGCCTTGCCGCGAGCCGTTACCGAGGCGGCGGAAATCGCGATTAAGTACGAGGGCTACATTCGCCGTCAGGAGCGCGAAATCGCGGAGTTCCGCAAGCTGGAGTCGCGCCCGCTGCCGTCGGATTTGGACTACATGTCGCTAAAGGGTATGCGGCTTGAGGCGCGGCAAAAGCTCGCGGCGGCGAAGCCCGTCAGCTTGGGGCAGGCGACGCGCATCTCGGGCGTATCACCCGCCGACGCGGGGTACCTGATGGTGTACCTGTCGGGCAAGTGACCTCTCACGGCTTGCTCGGCTTACGGCTCGCCAGACGAACAGCCGCTTTCTCGCGCGCCTTACGCGCCTGCTCCGGCGTTGCGCGGAACGGGCAAGGCTCGCGCTGCTTCAGGCAGAAAACGTCGCTTAGGGCGACGCACTCCGGCTTGCCGCCCTCTGTGCGGCGGAACGCGAAGCAATTGACATCGTTCGACTCCCGCCCCTCGATGAACGTGTATTTTTTCCTTGGCATAGTCGCTTACACCTCCCGACCGAAGCTAACGACGCGGTAGCCGCAGCCGAGCAGCTCCGCCTTTTCGCGCGTTGACAATTCGTTGAACCGCTCCTCCATGCAGTCGGGGCAGAGCGTTTCGCGCTCGAACGAGTAAATGTCCTCCCCGTCGTAAACCTCGTGTCCGCAGTCGGCGGTTACGCACTCCGGCTCCGGCGGGTTCAGCGGCGGCTCGGGTATCGGGTATTGTGAATACAAGCTGTCTCCCTCCTTTTTTGAATGACGCGTGAACACCATCCACTCGCGCGGCTGTGTGCGCCGCTCATACCGCGTGCAGGCGGTTACGGGGCAACCGCGCGCCTCGTACCGCATGAGACGATAGTCGCAGGTTTCGGTGAACGCGCTGTAGAACTTGCAATCGTGCAAGCACTCTGTAATCATATGCACCTCCGAATAAAATTTTCCTCGACGCATGTTGCGGCATGCGCCGCCCTCCTTTTATCCGAGCTCGCCAACGAATCGGCGAAATAAAATCACCCTTTCGGGTGATTTTATTCTCCTTATTCCCCCGTCCCGCCGCGCGGCACCTCTCGTCTTTCGTCCTGCGACGCGTCTTTTCGTTCCATATCTGTTATCAATTATAAATTAGTTTACCTATTTCCTCGCCTATCCGGCGGGGACCCCCTTTCTTATGCGAGAAAGGGGGGAAAGCGCACTTAAGAGGGGCTGTGCCCCTCTTAAGAATCACCCCCACAGCTAGGCGCAAACC
>JAISKH010000079.1 GCA_031261325.1 Oscillospiraceae bacterium | reverse complement strand
AGGCTAATTATGCAGGGTTAGCCAAGAAAGGTTAACCGAAATAGTCTAATCAAAGCAGAAGCAACACTATTTTTAACAAAATATTTGGAGGGTATTATGGCATTGATTGAAAAGGTCGCCTATTTGAAGGGGCTGGCAGACGGGTTGGAGCTTGACGTTACAACCAAGGAGGGCAAGGTGCTCTCCGCGATTATCGGCGCGCTTGAGGAAATCGCCAATGAGGTTGACGAGCTGAGCGAGACGGTTTACGACTTGTTGGAGGACGCGGACTGCGATTGCGATTGCTGCGGCGGAGACGACGATGACGACGACGAAGCGGAATTTGCGATTACGTGCCCGAATTGCAGCGAGGATATTGACCTGACCGAAGAGGACCAGCTCGCCGGTGAGGTTACGTGCCCGCGTTGCGGCTATGAGATTGAGTTTGAGGTCTACGAGGACGACGACGAATAGTTAACTGAAAAAGACGCTCGGTTTATACCGAGCGTCTTTCTTTATTCCTGCAATAGCAACTTATCGCGCATCTCCCGCTGCCACTCAAGCTCGTTGTCTTCGTACCCGCGCGCCGACATCCACGCGATAATCCCGTCCCACACTGCGACGGCTTCGGCGCGCAGTCCCCGCTCCGCAAGGAAAAACGCCTTTGAATACCGCGTGTCAATCCACGACGAGTCCAATTCCCATGACATGTCCCAGTAACGCACAGCGTCGTCGAACCTGCCGAGCTGCTTGCAAATATCGCCGAGCAGACACAACAGCATCGCGTCGTTCGGGAACAGCTCAACGCCCTCAACCGCTGCGGCGTAAGCCTTTTCCCAATCAGGTGCGCACATCAGCGCGCAGATTAAGAGCGAATAGTTCTGCGGACTTTTCGGCTCCGCGCGCAACAGCTCGGTGTAACGCTCGACCGCTTCCGTCACGCGCCCGAGTCGCGACAGGAACAGCGTGTATTGCCGATGGGTCTTGTAGTACTCGTCATCGCGCGCGTCCTCGCCTTTGGCGATTGCGTCAAGATACGCCTGTTCCGCAACGTCGAGGTAGTGGCGGTGGCGCATATCGTTGAGGTACGCGAACGCGGACAAGTCCTCATGCGTGAAGTCTCCCGCGAGCAAGCGTTTGAACTCCGCGTTCGCGCGCTCAAACGCCGCGTCGTCATTGGCGTCCGCCTCGTAATCGCCGAGCAAACGCTCCGCGCGATTGCGATACGGCGTGAGCGCCGCCGTGAACAATTCGTCAATCGACACGCCGAAATACGTTGCGATTGCGGGCAATGTCGCCGTGTCAGGCAGGGTAGTCGCCGTCTCCCACTTCGACACGGCTTGGTACGACACGCCCAGCGCGTCGGCGAGTTGCTGCTGGGTAATCCCGCGCTTGTCGCGGAGCTTCTTGACGTTTTTCCCGATTGCCGCTGCATTCATGGCGCAAACCTCCGATATATTTCAAGTATGACGACAGCATACCTAAAAATCGACGCGATTGCAATAACCTGTCGCGATATGCGCGCTAACCCGCGGGTTGAGTTGCCGAAAAAAGTCCGCTCAAAGGCGGACTTTTCGTTATTTACCTGAACCTTGAGATTTTCCTTCGCTGCTCTGGTTGGGGGCTTTCGGGGTTTGGGTTTGCTGCGGCTGTGTCGAGCGATTAGAGTCCTGCTTGTTTTTACCTTTCGCCATTGTTAACACCTCCTTAATCGGCTTGATAGGAATATTTTGCACACCAAGCACGCGGTTTATACAGAAAAAGTCGGCGCGAATATGTAAATTCACAGGCGCAGGGTGTTGCCATTGCGCCGCGTTTGTGATACAATTACACGACTAAATTACAAGGGGAGAATGGGAGAATGTCAGGACATTCAAAGTGGCATAACATACAGAAAACGAAAAACGCCGCCGACGCTAAGCGCGGCAAGGTGTTTACCAAGATTGCGCGCGAAATGATTGTCGCGGTAAAAGAGGGCGGGAGCGGCGACCCCGTTAACAATTCGCGCCTTGCGGCGGTCGTCGCGAAGGCGAAAGCCGCGAATATGCCGAACGACAACATCAAGCGCGCGATTGAAAAGGGGCTTGGCTCCGGCAACGCGGACAGCTACGAGAGCGTCACCTACGAGGGTTACGGTCCCGCCGGCGTCGCCGTCATTGTCGAGGCTATGACCGACAACCGCAACCGCACGGCGAGCGAGGTGCGGCACGCTTTCGACAAGTACGGCGGGAACATGGGCGCGGTCGGCAGCGTCGCTTGGAGCTTCGACCACAAGGGCGTTATAATCGTTGACAACGAGGACGGCGACATCGACGAGGACAAGATGATTAACGACGCGCTTGAGTCCGGCGCGGACGACGTTGAGACTGAGGACGAGGTTTACGAGGTTTACACCGCCGCCGACAGCGTTGCGGAGGTGTCGGACGCGCTCGAAAAGCTCGGCTATAAGTTCCTGTCGGCGCAGGCGGAGATGGTGCCGCAAAATTACATCAAGCTCACCGACGCGGACGACGTGAAAAATATGGATAAAATGTTGGATATTCTGGAAGAAAATGACGATGTGCAGAACGTCTGGCACAATTACGAGGAATAAAACTAAAAAAACGAATAGGGGAGTGTGCTGTGAACGAGCTTTTCAGGGAATTTATCGGTCGCGAATGTACGATTACTCTCGTCGATTACGTTGACTTTGTCGGAACAATTGAGTTTGCTACTGACGGTTGGGTTAAGCTGAAGCCCGACGAGGACGGCGACGCGGAGATTATCAACAGCCGCTACATAATCAGTATTCAGCATTACACGTCGCCCAAAACAAAGCGCGAGAAGCGCAAAGCGGGATTTTAATGAAACAAGGAGTGAGAAATTCTCACTCCTTGTGCTTATTCAGTCGTCAACCTTATCGCTTTTACTCGGCTTATATTCCGCGAGCGGGTTCAGCCGCGCCGCCTCGCGCAAGCTGTCGCTTTCGACGTGCGTGTAAATCTGCGTCGTGTTCAGGTGCTCGTGTCCAAGCAGCTCCTGCAAGGTTCGCACGTCAACGCCGGAGCGCAACATCAGCGTCGCGGCGGTGTGCCGCAGCTTGTGCGACGAAAATCGTGTGCTGTCAAGTCCCGCTTTCAGCAACAGCCGCTTGACTATGTAGTGCGCGCCGTCCCGCGTGAGCCGCGCGTGGTGCGACGCGCGGCTGTCCGACAGGAAGAACGCGCGCTCATTCGTTTGCTCCGTGAGCGATTTGCGCACGGCAATGTAGTCGTTCACCGCGTCGATGCACGAGTCGTTGAGGTACACAACGCGCACTTTGTTGCCCTTGCCGAGCACGCGCAGCGAATCCTCCGAAAAATCTGACAGGTTCAGCCCGACAAGCTCCGAGACGCGCAACCCACAGTTGAGAAACAGCGTGAGTATACAGTAATCGCGCGCCTGATTTTTGCCCGACGCGGCGTTTAGCAACTCGCGGCTCTCGTCAAGCGACAGGAAGCGCGGCAGAGATTTCGCGGACTTGGGGCTGTCAAGACCCGTCATTGGGTTTTCTTTAAGTAGGTTTTTCTTGACGGTCAGGTACTTATAAAACGAGCGAATCGTCGCGATTTTGCGCGCGCGCGAGCTTGCGCTCAGTCCGACGCCGTTGCGACCGGGACGCTCACGCGCGAGGTACGCGAGGAACTCATACACGTCGGAAATTGTGACCGCCGCGATTAGCTCAAGCGAAACGTCCATGATGCCGATTGCATCAAAGCTCGTCGCGGTCGGCGCAAGTTTTTTGTGGAGCTTGAGGAAACGGAAAAACGTCCGCAGGTCGAGAAAGTACTCGTCAACGGTTTTCTTTGAGTGACCCTTGATGGTTTCATGATACGTGAGAAAATCGCGCAGAATTTCCGGCGACTCGGTTCTGTAGTCCATGATGTAGCTCCAATCGTGCAAATCGGCAGAATTGCGGTTTATGGCGTAATTATAGCATATTTGCTCCGTTTTTTCTACCCCATACTCAACAAAATTTTTATTTTGTTGAGTATGGTATGTTTGAAGTGCCAAGCCACTACACCTCGCCGCTTCCTGAATTTGCAAAAATATTTTCGCGGCAATCGCGGAGAATAAACGCAGTAATCGGAGGTGTTCGTTATGATACCCTGCACCGATACGTGCGTTTACCAGCGCGATGGCTTGTGCTCGCTCGAGCGCGCGGCTTCGCCCGGCAGCTCGAACCGCCGCACCGAGGTATCCCGCTGCGTTCACTACATCGGCAGACGGCGCAAATAAACGCGCAAGCTCGCGTCATGTTTAGACGCGAGCTTGGATTTGTGTTACTTAATGATTAGATTTATAAGCTTGTTCTTGATATATATAACGCGCACAATTTCGTGACCCTCAACGAGCCGCGCAATCTTGTCGTTCGCGAGCGCGGCGGCTTGCGTCACGTCCTGCTCCGAGTCCTGCGGCACAAAGACCGTCGCCTTTAGCTTGCCGCCGACCTGAACCGCAATCTCGCGCACGTCGTCCAAAGTTTTTCTCTCGTCGTAATCGAGCCATTTCGCTTGCGACGCAAGACCTTTGAAGCCTTGCAGCTCCCACAGCTCCTCCGCGATATGCGGCGCGAACGGCGACAGCAGCGACAGCAGCGCGTGTATATCCCCTCTTGACGGCGGGTTCTCGTAAAACGCGTTCGTCAGCGTCATCAGCGCGGCAATCGCGGTGTTGAACTTGACGTTTTCAATGTCCTCGGACACTTTTTTAATCGCGACGTGAACCGCCTTTTCGTTCGCCGCGGAATACTCGAACTCCTTGCCCTGCAACGGTTTTTCTGCGAGATTCCACACGCGGTCGAGGAAGCGCTTGCAACCCTTGACGGCGTTTGACGACCACGGAGCAGCCTTTTCAAAGTCGCCGATGAACATGATGTACAGCCGCAGCGTGTCCGCGCCAAACTCGTCCACTATGTCGTTCGGATTTATCACGTTGCCGCGCGATTTGGACATTTTCTGCCCGTCCTCCGCGAGAATCATGCCGTGCGACGTGCGCTTTTTGTAAGGTTCCGCCGTCGGCACAACGCCTATGTCGTACAGGAATTTGTGGCAGAACCGCGAATATAAGAAGTGCAGCGTCGTGTGCTCCATGCCGCCGTTGTACCAGTCAACGGGCGTCCAGTAGTCGAGGGCGTCGCGCGACGCGAGCGCGTCAGTGTTTTTCGGGTCGGTGTAACGCAGATAGTACCAGTTTGAGCCAGCCCAGTTCGGCATCGTGTCCGTCTCGCGCTTTGCGGGTGCGCCGCACTTCGGGCAGGTCGTCGCAATCCAATCCGTCATCGCCGCAAGCGGAGACTCGCCCTCGTCAGTCGTCTCGTAGTTCTCAACGTCCGGCAGACGTAGCGGCAGTTCGCTCTCCGGCACGGGCACGTAACCGCAATGCTCGCAATGCACCATCGGAATCGGCTCGCCCCAGTAGCGTTGGCGCGAGAAAACCCAGTCGCGCAGCTTGAAGTTGACCTTTTGCTCGCCGAGCTTTTGTTCTGTCAGCCACTCGGTAATTTTCACCTTTGCTTCGTCCACAGACAACCCGTTGAGGAAACCGGAATTGACCATAACGCCCGTGTCGCAGTCGGTGAACGCCTCAAGCGTCACGTCGCCGCCTTGTACGACCTCAACAATCGGCAGCTCAAACTTTTTTGCGAACTCCCAGTCGCGCGTATCGTGCCCCGGGACAGCCATAATCGCGCCCGTTCCATACGTCGCGAGGACGTAGTCGGAGATGAAAATCGGAATTTCGCCGCCTGTCACGGGGTTCAGCGCGGCAACGCCCTTTAGCCGCACGCCTGTCTTATCCTTAGCCATCTCCGTGCGCTCGAAGTCGGACTTGCGCGCCGCCGCCGCCTGATACGCCTGAACCTCGCTCAAGTTTTCGAGCTTGTCAGTCCAAGCTTTCAGCAACTCGTGCTCCGGCGAGATAACCATATAAGTCGCGCCGAAAAGCGTGTCGGGTCGCGTCGTGAAAACGCGGAGCGACTCCCCTGCTGTCGTCGTAAAGTCAACTTCCGCGCCGTAGCTGCGCCCAATCCAGTTTTTCGTCTGCACGCGCCCGCGCTCAATGAAATCCACGTCGTCAAGGTCGTCAAGCAACCTGTCGGCGTAGTCGGTGATTCTCAGCATCCATTGGCTCTTTTCGCGGCGGACAACCTCGCTTCCGCAACGCTCGCACACGCCGTTGACGACTTCCTCATTCGCGAGGACGCACTTGCACGAGGTGCACCAGTTAACGGGCATACTCGCTTTATAGGCAAGTCCGCGCTCGAACATCTTGATGAAAATCCATTGCGTCCACTTATAATATTCGGGGCTTGACGTGTCAATTACGCGGTCCCAGTCAAAGCTGTAGCCGAGCATTTTCAGCTGGCTCGTGAACGTCGCGATGTTCTTTTTCGTCACGACGGCGGGGTGAACCTTGTTCTTTATCGCAAAGTTCTCCGTCGGCAAGCCGAACGCGTCAAACCCAATCGGGAACAGCGTGTTATAACCCTGCATACGCCGCTTGCGCGCCACGATGTCCATCGCGGTGTATGGGCGCGGGTGCCCGACGTGCAAACCGTCTCCCGACGGGTACGGGAATTCAACCAGCGCGTAAAACTTGGGCTTGTCAGAGTCGTTCACCGCGGCGAACGACTTTGTCTCCTCCCAGTTCTTTTGCCACTTTTTTTCTATGCGTGTAAACTCATATTTCAATGCTATCAATCCTTTACGGTTTCTAAAAATTCAGAGACTTCAACCTTTTTCGCGTCGCTCCAAAGTCGCTCAAGCTGATAGAACTCGCGCACATCCTCTAAAAACAGGTGCACCACAACGCAGCCGAAGTCAACGAGAACCCAACCGCCGCCGTGTCTGCCCTCAATGTGGAGCGGCGTTTCGCCGTTGTCCTTCAGCGCCTTTTCAACCTCGTCGGCAAGGGATTTGATGTGCGTCGTGCTCGTCGCGGTGGCAATGACAAAGTAGTCGGCAAGAACGGTAATGTCGCGCGTTGCGAGCATCGAGAGGTCGCGCCCTTTCTTTTCATCGAGCGCGCGGACGGCGATTTTCGCCATTTCAATAGGTGTCAGCAAATAATTCAATCCTTTCAGTAAACCTTATGTCAGGTTTGTCATGTCGTAATACAGGCCGCCGCCTGTGCCGCTGTCGGGCGGCGGAGCGTATTCGCTCGTGCCGTCGTCCGATTGATTGTCCGCGGGCACCTGCACTTCAGGTGGCGTTTCAACTACGGGAGCTTCCGTCGGCGGAGGCGAGACTTCGCCCGCTTCCCACGGGACTTCGGAGACTGCGGGAGCTTCCGTCGTCGGCGGAGTGTCCGTCGCGGTCGCGTTGTCGGACGGCGGAGCCGCCGTGCTCGGCGCGTTCGACGACGGCGACGGGCTTTGCGACGGGCTTGGCGACGCCGCAGTTGTCGGTGGCGGACTCTTCGTTACCGTCGGTGCGGCGGTTGCCTTACCGGCGGAGCTTGAGCTTGAACCCGAGCTTGACGGCTTCTTGGTCGAACCCCAAGACGAACTCCCCTGCCAGTTGCCGTCCGTGACGTACAGCGTGCCGCTGCTGTTGCGCGTCATGATGCTCAGGTCGTTCAGCGTCACCTCACGCTCAAACGGGTTGAGCGTTTCGTTTATCATCGTTATCCATTCGTCAACGGTAATCGTGACGTATGACTGCCAGCCGCCGCCCTGATACACGCTGTCGCCATAGTTGCCGGGCATCGTCTTGAACGAGATGTTCTCCGCGTCAAGCTTGAAGCACTCGCCCGCGAGCCACGTCATGTTCAGCACCGACAGGTCGGTTTTGACGTACTTTGTAAAGATGTCCACAAGCTCGGTAATGGAGATTGAGCTTTTCTTGGAAAGCACCTGTTTCGCCGCCGACATCAGGAAATTCTGCTGCGTCTCAATGCGCTTAATGTCGCCCGCCGCGTAACCGCGGAAGCGCACAAGCTCCAAAGCTTGCTGCCCGTTGAAGTGGTGCATTCCCTTTGTGAAGTGAATGTGCAAATCCTGATACGGGTCGTCGTAGTTCATGGTTGACGTAACCTCAAAGTCAACGCCGTCAACCGCGTTTATCAGCGCCTTGAACGCTTTCATGTCGATTATCATATAAAAGTCGATATTGTAGCCGATTACGTCCGCGAGCTTGGTGCGGAAGCCGTCAATACCGACGTTTGCCCAGACGGAATTGATTCGCTTCGTGTTCCACGATACGTTGACAAGCGTGTCGCGCGGGATATTCACGATGTTGAGCGTGTGTTTAACCGTGTCGAGCGTCGAAACCATGATGGTGTCCGTGTTGCCGTTGCCGTCGTCAGTACCGAGCACGACGAACGTGTAAACGCCCGACTTGCGCCCGACGGTTTCCACGCCCTCCACAGGCGGCGTTTCGGGTGTGACCTCGGGGTTCTGCGTCACATCCGGGTTTTGCGAAACCTGCGGCGGCTTCGGCACATATGGCTGAACTTCAGGCGGGCGCGCGCCGAACTTAATCAGCGCGACCGCGCCAATGGCAAGCGCGGCGAGTACCGACACGGTTATAATAAGTATGCGTATCAGCTTACTCTTTTTCTTGACGGTTGCGCTCGACTTTTTAACCTGTTCAATGCCGGCGTACCGACCTGTTTTCTTTTTAGTGAAACCGAATAATTTCATTTGTGAAAGTCCTTTCAAGTGTAGCGCGACGAAAATCAGAGCTTCGTCAATTCGGCAAGCGCTTCAAGCGTTCCCGGGTGCGGCGTGATTCCGCGCGACACAATATCGTCGCGGCTCATCTCAAGTCCCATAACCATCGCCTTGTCCATGTCGTCGTATGAAAGAGCGCGGAGCGCTTCAACGCCGTCAAAATTGCGCGTCGGCTCTATGTAATCCGCAAGGTAGATAATCTTTTCCAGCGCGGACATGCCCGCCCTGCCTGTAGTGTGCCACGCAATCGCTTCGCGAACCGCGTCCGAGACGTTAAATTCCGCGAACGCAAGCGCGGCGGCTGTCTTGGAGTGCAGCAGCTTCTCGCTGTTCAGCTCCAATTCGTCGGGCACGACTCCGTATTTGTCGCACAGCTTGAGTTGCTGTTCAAGCGTCAGACGTTTGGTGCAGTCGTGCAGTATCGCCGCCTCGCGTGCCGAGTTAATATCCTCGCCCCAGCGCACGGCGAGACGTTCCGCTTCCTGCTCGCAACCGATGACATGCGGTACGCGCGAGGGGTTCAGCATCGCGTGCGCTCGGACGCGCAACCAGTCGAGATTCGCTTTCGCACCGTAAAGCTTGTTGTATATTATATACGAATAAACCGAATCGTCAATAAAATCTTCACCAAAACGATTTTCAAGCCGCTCTCTAAGCTCCGATGACGAGACTTCAATCACGCGGTTTTCGATTATTTCAACGCGCGTGCCGTACTTGTCGCGCAGGTGCGCCGCGTGCGCCAGCGTATTGTCGCGGCTGTCCTCAAACCGCAGCGTCACGGCGAGGGACACGGTACGCAATATCTCATCGCTGTCTTTCCATTGCTCGATTGAGAGGAACATGTCCGTGCCAATCATGAGCGTAAAGTCGCCGTCAGGTTCGCGCTCACGCAAGAGCCGCAGCGTGTCCGCCGTGTAGCTAATCCCGTCGCGCGCGACCTCAACGTCGCTGACCTCCGCGCCGTCAACCGAAGCGAACGCGAGCCGCGCCATGTCAAGTCGTTGCGCGCCCGTCGGCGTGTCGCCTGTCAGCGACTTGTGCGGCGGGGTTCCCGACGGGATAACGAGCAGCTTGTCGGGCTTCAACTGCTGCACAACCTCGCCCGCGGACTCCGTGTGCCCCTTGTGCGGCGGGTTAAAGGTGCCGCCGTAGATTACGATTTTACCCATAAAACCTCTCCCAAACACCCTATTTCACAAGCTTAATACGCTTTTCTTTATCGAGCGCGCGGTTCTCGCGGTACAGTACGAAGCGCGAGCCGATTGTCTGCACAACGTCCGCGTCGCACGACGTCGCGAGAGCTTCAGCTGCTTCACGTGCCGCCAAGCCCGAATTGTCGAGCACGCGGCACTTTATAAGCTCGCGCGCCGTGAGTGCGTCCGAAACGGATTTTGCCGTGTTCTCGGTTATGCCGTCCTTACCGACCTGCAATATTGTGTCGAGTGGGTTCGCAAGGGCGCGAAGCTGCGCCCGCTGTCTGCTGTTTAACATCAGTTCACCTTATATTCCTTTAATTTTTGTACAAGCTCGCGCATTGCGCGCCCGCGGTGCGATACCGCGTTTTTCTCGTCGTCCGTCATCTCCGCCATCGTCTTGCCGAACTCCGCCATGTAGAACACGGGGTCGTAGCCGAAGCCGCCGTCTCCGCGCGGCTCACGGGCGATTTCGCCGCAGCACTCCCCTGTCGCCGTCAGTTCTTCCCCGTTCGGGAACGCGCACACGATACTTGAGACGAATTTCGCCGCGCGTTGTTCCGTGTTTTCCATATTTTCGAGCAATTTCCGCTTCCTGCCGCCCGGCTCGGCGTAACGCGCGGAGTGTACGCCCGGCGCGCCGCCAAGCGCGTCCACGCACAGCCCAGAGTCGTCGGCAACCGACGGCAGCCCGCTTGCGGCGCAGAACGCGGTCGCTTTCAGTCGCGCGTTGTCCTCAAAGGTTTCGCCGTTTTCGTCAACCTCGAGGTCAATTCCCAACTCGGCGGGCGTTACAAGCTCGATGCCGAGCGGGGTTAAAAGCTCGCGCATTTCGCGGATTTTCCCCGCGTTTCCCGTAGCGAGCAGGAGTTTGTCAATACTGCATTTATCCGCACTCAATCCAGCAACGCCTCCACAAATTCCTGCGCGTTGAAGTCGATGAGGTCGTCCGTGCCCTCCCCCACTCCGACGAGCTTTATCGGGATTTGCAGCTGTTGCGCAATCGCGACGACTATGCCGCCCTTAGCTGTGCCGTCGAGTTTTGTCAGCACAACGCCCGAGATGCCCGCGCTTTCTTTGAACTGCTTTGCTTGAATCAGCCCGTTTTGCCCCGTCGTCGCGTCGATTACGAGCAGGGTTTCGCGGCTCGCGTTCGGCAGCTCGCGGTCGATTACGCGGCTGATTTTGTTCAGCTCGTTCATGAGGTTGCTCTTATTGTGCAGCCGTCCCGCCGTGTCGCAAATTACAACATCCGCGCCGCGCGCCTTTGCCGCCGCAAGTCCGTCAAAGATGACGGCTGCGGGGTCCGCGCCCTCTTCATGGCGAATTATGTCCGCGCCCGCGCGCTGCGCCCAGATTGTAAGTTGCTCCGCCGCCGCCGCGCGGAACGTATCCCCCGCGACGAGCACGACCTTCTTACCCTCGCGCACGAGCTTAGTCGCGAGCTTGCCGATTGTCGTCGTTTTGCCGACGCCGTTCACGCCGATTACGAGTATGACGGACGGCTTTGTGTTCAGCGCAAGCTCGCCGTCCATGCCCGATATTTGCTCCGAAAGAATCTCCGCAAGCGCGGACTTAATCTCGTCGGCGCGCCTGTAGCCCTGCGACTTTGCGACGGAACGCAGCTCGTCCACCGCGCGCGCGGCGTTCTCCGCGCCTATATCCGCGAGAATCAGCGTCTCCTCAAGCTCGTCGTAAAACTCGTCATTCGCGCCCGTGAACGACGCGAACATGCCGCCGAGCTGCTTTGTCGTCTTTGAAAGTCCCTGCTTAATCTTATCAAAAAAGCCCATTCGCGGTTTCCCCCTATTTACTGCCGAATTTCGCGCTTATCGCCGCGTTTCAATCGTTTGCTCCGCTTCGCCGAGGTCAATGCTGAGTATGCGCGACACGCCCTGCTCCTGCATTGTCACGCCGTATAGCACGTCCGCTTCCTCCATCGTGCCGCGGCGGTGCGAAATGACAATCATTTGCGAGCGAGCCGACATGCGCCGCATGTAGTCCGCGAACCGCTGGACGTTCGCGTCGTCCAGCGCGGCTTCAATCTCGTCGAGCACGACGAACGGCGTGGGTCGCACGCGCAGGATTGCGAAGTAGAGCGCGATTGCGACGAACGCTTTTTCCCCGCCCGACAGCAACGTCAGCGTTTTCAGCGACTTACCCGGCGGCTGAACGTGGATTTCGATGCCGCAGCCGAGCACGTCGTTGGGGTCGTCCAGTTCGAGGGACGCTTTGCCACCGCCGAAAAGCTCCGTAAACGTCTCGCTAAAGCTGGAGTTGATAATCGCGAACTCGCGCAGGAAAATCTCGCGCATTTGCTCCGTGATTTCGTCGATGATTGCGTTAAGCTCGTTCTTCGCCTTTTCAACGTCGTCGCGCTGCTCGGCGAGGAACGTGTAGCGCGTGTTAACGCGGTCGAACTCTTCAATCGCGCCGATGTTCGGGTTGCCGAGCTTGCTGATTTCCGACTTGAGCGCGGAGACGCGGCGTTCCGCCTCTCGCGGTTCCTCAATGTCCGACATGTGCGTCATCGCGTCGCTGCGGTTGACCTCGTAGGTGTCCCACAACTTGTCCACGAGTTGCTTTTCCTCAACGCCGAGCGTCACGTGACGCTGCTCCAGTCGCGCACATTCGCGCTCTAAGTCCAGCAGCGACTTGTTGTCGTCTCGCGACTCGCGCTCAAGCGTCGCGCGTTCGCCCTCAATCGCGAGCTTTTCGTTCGTAATTGTCAAAACGCTCGCGTGCAAGCCCTCAATCTCAACGCGCAGTTCGTGAATCGCGCGGTTGCGCTCGTCGATTTTCACGTTCAGCTCGCCGCATTCGACTTTCAGTTGTTCCGCTGTTTCAAGCTGCGTCTCGCGCCGCCCGGTCAAATCCGCGCGTATTGCCGCAAGCTCTTCCATCGCCTTTGCCACAGCCTCGCGCTCCGCTTCCAGCGCGGCGAGCGTGGTTTGCCGCTCCGCCATTTTGCCCTGCAACGCTTCGCGTTGTTCCGTCGCGTTCTCGCGACCCTCGGCGCGCGTTGACAGCTCCGTTTGCAGCGTTCCAAACTCCGACGCGAGGTTTTGTATCTCGCCGCGCGTCGTGTCCGTCTCCGCCGTGTTCTCCGTGACGCGCTGCTTGAACAACTCGATAATCTCGCGGTGCGACGCGATTGCGCGCTCCTTGTCCGCGAGCAGCGTCGCGACGTGCCCCGCTTCGCTCTCGAGCTTCAGCACGCGGTCCTCAACCACGCGCTTGTCTGCCCGCGCGACCTCAAGCTCATACTCCGCCGCCTTAAGCTCGCGGGCGCGCTCGGCGCAGGCGCCCTCCGCTTTCTTGGTTTTTTGCGCAAGACCCTTTTCGTACTCGCCCAGAGCTTCAAGCTCGTTCGCGCGAGACAGGATTCCCGAGTTTTTGGAGGTCGAGCCGCCCGTCATGGAGCCGCCCGCGTTGATGACCTGTCCGTCAAGCGTTACGAGCTTGAAGCGGTTGCTGAACCGCCGCGCAATGCGAATCGCGTCGTCCATGGTTTCGACTATCGCGACGCGCCCGAGCTGGTTGGCGTACACGCCCTCAAAGCGTTTTTCAAAGCTCACAAGCTCGATTCCCAGCCCGAGGAAGCCGTCCTCCTCCGCAAGCCCATTCTCGCGAAGGACGCTGCCGCGTATCGTTGAGACAGGCAGGAACGTCGCCCTGCCGCCGTCGCGACGTTTCAGCATGTTGATTGCCGATTTGCCGTCCTCCTCGTTGCCGACGAGAATGTTCTGCGTGCCCGCGCCGAGCGCGGTTTCAATCGCGACGGCGAACCGCGCGTCGGTTTTCAGCAAACCCGCGACGGTGCCGTAAACGTTCTTCAAGCCGCCGCGACTCGCCTCTGTCATGACGAGCTTAACCGCCTTGGAGTATCCTTGGTACTCGTTTTCCATCTCCGTCAGCATCGCGATGCGTTGCCGCGTTGACTGATGCTCAAGCGACAGGCGCGAACGCTCACGCTCCGCGTCCTCCGACTTTTCGCGCCGTGAGGTGACGCGCATGTTGAAGCCGCTGACCACGTTTTGCAGCGCGGAATCCTCCTCGCGCGCCTTGTCCAACGCAGACTTGTTGCCGTCCGCGGACTTGCTCAGCTCCGCAAGCTCGTCCGTCATTCGGGAAAGCTCCGTGTGCGCGGTGTTCTCGCGGTCGAGCAACTCCTGCGCCTGCAACGCGAGCGCGCTGACTCGTTCACGGCGTTCGCCGAGCGACGCGGCAACCTCGCGCTCACGCTCCGACAGCGCAAAGTATTCGTTTTCCTCGCGCCCCGACTGTTCCTTCAAGGTCGCAAGCTGCGCTTCAAGCTCCGACAGAGCGGCGTTTGCCGTGCCGCTCTCGTCCGCAATTTCGGAAATTCTGCGCTCGCGCTCGGCAATTTGCGACGTGATGCCGCCGTCGCGCCCCTCCTCCGATTGCAAGTCGCGGTGTATGCCCTCAATGCGCGACAGGTTGTTTTCCAGTTGAGTTTTCAGCGCGGCGAGCGCGGTTTCCGCTTCGCTCACGCGCTGCTCGCGCTCCGTTATAACGCCGCGCACATCGTCGAGCGCAACATCCTTTGCGCGCAGACGCTCCGCGAACGTCTCAATGTCGGCGTATGCCTGTTCGAGCGCGGACTTGCGCGTCGCAAGCTCTTCGGTTGCGGCGGCGTAGTCAAGCTTAAGCTTTTCCTCGCTCTGCCGCAGCTTGTCAAGTCCCAATGCCCACAGCGAGACCTCAAGCCCGCGCAGCTCGTCGCGCAGTAGCAGGTAACGTTTTGCCGTCTCCGACTGCTCGCGCAACGGCTCAAGCTGCATTTCAAGCTCCGCGATTTTGTCGCTGATGCGCACCAAGTTCTCGTCTGTCTGCGCGAGCTTGTGCTCGCTCTCCTGCTTGCGGTGGCGGTAACGCGAAATGCCGACGGCTTCCTCAAACACGTCGCGGCGGTCGCGGCTTTTCGCCGAAAGTATCTCGTCTATCTTGCCCTGACCGATGACGCTGTAACCCTCGCGCCCGAGTCCTGTGTCCATAAGCAGCTCGTTTATATCGCGCAGACGCGCGTTGCGGCGGTTGATATAGTACTCGCTCTCGCCCGAGCGATAGTATCTGCGCGTTATCATGACCTCGCTCGTGTCAATATCAAGCGAGCCGTCCTCGTTTTCAAGCAGGAGCGAAACCTCCGCAAAGCCGAGCTGCGGTCGTTTCTGCGTGCCGCCGAATATTACGTCCTCCATCTTGCCGCCGCGCAGGGTGCGCGTGGACTGCTCACCCATGACCCACAGGAGCGCGTCCGCGATGTTGGACTTGCCGCTTCCGTTCGGTCCGACGATAACTGTGACGGGTTTTTCAAACGCGAGACGCGTCTTGTCGGGAAACGATTTGAACCCCTGCATTTCAATTGATTTCAGTTGCAACCGCTTTCCCTCCTTCACTCTCGCCTTAACCCATCAATTATATACTACTCTCGACTATTTTTCAATGTTCAAAATTACAATTTCGCCGTTTTTTACGTCGGCTGCCGAAACTTGTAACCTGTGTATCCCAAATTCACGTTCGAGCGCGCGCGCGTTGCGCCTGCCTTGCCCTGACATTATGCTGACACGGTTGACCGCAACCCCGAGTTTTACGGTTGCGCAACCATAATTGCCGCGCAGAAGCTCTCGCGCCCGCCGCAGGTACACGCGCGATTGCGCAAGCTCGCCGAGCGCGGGGTGATACGCCCCGCCCGCAACGTCGCCCGCGAGCGATTCCGTTGCGTTCAGCCCGAAGCGGATTATCGGCACGCCCGCGCGCTCAAACAGCTCGATAAGCGTCGCGCCGAGCGCAACCGCGTCCTCAACCGTGTGCTCGCGGTAAGCTCCGCGCCGCCACATGCGCTCAAGCTCCGTGCCGCGCACTATTACGGTCGGGTATACGCGCACCGCGCTCGGTTGCAGGTCAAGCAGCTCGTTCGCCGTGCGGAGCGCGCCCTCCGGCGTGTCGCCCGGAAGTCCGGTCATCATTTGCAGTACCAGATTTAAGCCCGCGGAACGCACGGCTCGCGCCGCGTTTCGCACGTCCTCCGGCGTGTGCCCGCGCTTTGAGAGCGTGAGCACCTCGCTTCGCATGGATTGCGCGCCAAGCTCAATCGTCGCGACGCCGCATTGCTTAAGGCGTTCCGCCGTGTCGCGCGTCATGAAGTCGGGGCGCGTCGAAACGCGCAGACCGCGCGTTGCGTTAACAGTCTGATTCGGCGCGATAAACGGCGACGCCGCCGCGAGCAATTCGTCCTGCTCTCGTCTCGGTATCGCCGTAAAACTGCCGCCGTAAAACGCAAGCTCCGCCGCCGCGTCGGGTGTGAGCACGCGGTTCGCGTCCTCAATCGCCGCGCGCACCGTCTCCGCTGTCGCGGGCGACGCGCTGCCCGATATGCGCCGCTGGTCGCAAAATACGCAGTCGTTCGGGCACCCGAGATGCGGCACGAACACGGGTACTATGCGGTTCGTCATTTCGCCAGCCTTTCGAGCGCGACGCTTGCGGCTTGTTGCTCCGCTTCTTTTTTGTTTCTGCCCTCGCCCTCGCCCATGCGCTCGTCACCGACGAGCACCGCAACCGTGAACACCTTTTCGTGGTCTGGACCGTCCTCACCCTCAAGCACGTAGTTTAGCGACTTTCCCATGCGCTGCGAAAGCTCCTGCAACGCGGTCTTGTAGTCAATCTTGACCTTTTCCGCATGTCCGATGTTTGACAGTATGTACTTTTTTATCAGCTTAACCGCTTCCTCGCGTCCGCCGTCCAAAAATACGGCGGCAAGCAGCGCCTCAACAGCGTCGGCGAGCAGCGCGGGGCGTTCGCGCCCGCCCGTAAATTCCTCGCCCTTACCTAGCAGCAGGTACTCCCCTATCCCGAGCTGTTCAGACGCGCTGTACAAGCTTTTTTCGCAAACAAGCTCCGCACGCAGCCGAGTCATCTGCCCCTCCGTCATTTTGGGGCGGTTGCGGTAAAGGTACTCCGCGACGGTGCAGCCGAGTATCGAGTCACCCAGAAATTCCAGCCGTTCATTGCTCGGCAGGTCGGGAAGCTTGCGCTCGTTGGCATAGGACGTGTGCGTCAGCGCGGCGCGCAGCAACGTCTTGTCCCGAAACTCATACCCGATTTTCGCTTCAAATTCATTCATAAATTAACCTCAACAAAGACTATAGCGGGACAAGCCCGCAAACAACCATGGGCGGGAAAAACCCGCCCTTTTACACATGTTACGCCGCGCCGAATATCAGTCGAAATTACTGGTGATGTACTTGGCGAGGTCGCCGACGGTCAGGAAACGCGCAATCTGCTCCTCGTCCGCTTCCGGTATGTCGAACGCTTCCTCAACCGCCATTATCAGCTCAACAGCGTCGAGCGAATCCGCGCCCAAATCGTCAACAAACGACGTGTCCATATCAATTACGTCCTCACTAACGGCAAATTGCTCCGCGATTATACTCTTAAGTTTATCGAAAATCACACAATCACCCCACAAGAAAAATTAAAACATCAGCAACCTAAATATAAGTGCTGTTTACGCATTTGTCAACGCCTATTTTCGGTGATTGTGCCCGCGAATTTGAATTATTTTAATTTTATCCCTCGGATTTCGCGTCAATCTTCATGCGGTCGATATTTTGGCTTAATTTAACCGCGATGTCCGCGTTAACCGCCGCTTCCGCTTGCAGTATCGCGCTGTATATCGCGCGCGCGTTTGACGAGCCGTGCGCCTTGATTACGGGGCGCGAAATGCCGAGCAACGCCGTGCCGCCGATTTTGTCGGGGTCCATGCGCTCGCGCAGGACGCGAATGTTGCGATTGACGAGAAGCGCCGCTATCTTGGAAACGGCGTTGCGCATGAACACGCTCTTAACCTCCGACATGATGAAGGTCGCCGCGCCCTCAAGCGTTTTGAGCAGAACGTTACCCGAGAAGCCGTCGCACACGACAACGTCGCACCCGCCCATTATCAGTTCCTTGCCCTCAATGTTGCCGATGAAATTTATCGAGCCGTCGAGTGACGCGCGCTCCAACAGGGCGTAGGTTTCAATTTGCAGAGAGGTGCCCTTTTCGCGCTCCGTGCCGTTATTGAGCAATCCGACGCGCGGCTTGTACTTGCCGAGCACTCGTTCGGCGTAGTACGAGCCCATGAACGCGAATTGCAGCAGGTACTCGGGCGTGCACTCAACGTTTGCGCCGCAGTCGATTATGAGCAGCTTGCCGTTTTTGCACGGCACGACGGGGGCAAGCGCGGCGCGGCGAATCCCCTTGACGCGCTTGACTATCAACGTTGCGCCCGTAAGGAGCGCGCCCGTGCTGCCGGCGGAAACCATCGCGTCGCCCACGCCGTCGCGCGTTAGGTTCAGCCCCACGACCATCGACGAATCTTTCTTCTCGCGGATTGCGGCGGTGGGGTCGTCCGACATTTCCACAACCTGCGACGCGTTGCGAATTGTAACGCCGAGCGGCGGCGCGGGGTATCCCAGTCTGCGCAGACTGACGAGAATTTTCACCTCGTCGCCCGTCAATATTATCTCAAATTTGCCGCCTGCCGCTGCCATGAGCGCGCCGCGAACGATTTCGTCGGGGGCGTTGTCCCCGCCCATCGCGTCAACGATTATTTTCATATCCTACCTCCAATGCGTTGCGGCGCAATTATTCAGTCGTCGTTCTTATCCGTTGCGCGCAGCTCGTCGATTATCTCAAGCGCGCGCTTTGAAATTTCCAGATTCTTTTCGCGTTTGCCGCGAACCTTGCGTCCGAGCGGTTCGATAATGCCGAAATTGACGTTCATCGGCTGAAACTTCGACACCGCTCCGCCCGAGACGTAGAGCGCGAGCGCGCCAATCGCGGTTTCACGCGGGAAGTCAAGCGGGGCTTGTCCCAGAAGCGCGCGGGCTTTTTCGACACCCGCAAGCAGTCCCGAAGCCGCCGATTCGACGTAACCCTCAACCCCTGTGAGCTGCCCCGCGAATGTCACGCGCGGGTTACTTTTGAGGCTGTAGTAGCGGTCGAGTAACTTCGGCGAGTCGATGTATGTGTTGCGGTGCATCACGCCATAACGGACTATTTCCGCGTCACGCAGGGCGGGAATCATTGAAAACACACGCTTTTGCTCCCCGAACTTGAGGTGCGTCTGGAAGCCGACAATGTTGTACAGCGTGCCCTCCGCGTTGTCGCGGCGGAGCTGAACTACGGCATACGGTTCGCGCCCGGTGCTTGGGTCGTCCAGCCCGACAGGCTTGAGCGGACCGAACCGCATCGTGTCCTCCCCGCGCCGCGCCATGACCTCAATAGGCATACAGCCCTCGAACACTCCTCCGTCGTCAAACCCGTGCACCGCAGCTTCTTCCGCGGTAACAAGCGCGTCGCGAAACGCGCGGTACTCGTCCGCGTTCATCGGGCAATTGATGTAGTCCGCGTCGCCCTTGCCGTAGCGCGACGCTAGGTACGCGCTCGTCATGTCGATGCTGTCGCTCGTTACAATCGGTGCGGCGGCATCGTAAAAGCTCAAAAATTCCGTATCTTGCAGGAACGCTTTCAGCGCGTCGGACAGCGCGTCAGACGTGAGCGGACCTGTCGCGATTATGACGTTTTCATTAGGAATTGCAGTCACTTCGCGGCTCTCAACCGAAATGCGCGGGTGCGACTTCACGCGCTCGGTTACGGCTCGCGCAAAAGCTGTGCGGTCAACAGCGAGCGCGCCGCCCGCTGGCAACGCCGTCGCGTCCGCGCAGGATATGATAAGGCTTCCCAAGCGGCGCATTTCTTCCTTGAGCAACCCGACGGCGTTCGCCAAGTCGCTGCCGCGCAGGGAGTTCGAGCACACAAGCTCCGCAAGGTCGTTCGAGACGTGGGCGGGAGATTTTTTCTCGGGCTTCATCTCGATTAAGGTTACTTCAATGTTGCGTTCCGCCAATTGCCAAGCGGCTTCGCAACCCGCAAGTCCCGCTCCGACGACCGTCACTCTCACGATTTCGGCTCCTCATTCGCCGCCTTTTTCGGAGCTTTCGGCGCGGAATTCGGAGCTTTCGCGGCGGTTTTCGCGGGTGCTTTTGTTGCGGATTTCGCGGCGGTCTTAGTCGCCGACTTCGCCGTTGACTTGGCGGCGGGCTTTTTCGTCGTCTTGGTCGCGGCTTTTGACGCGGGCTTTTTCTTCGATTTCGCGTCGTCCGCCTTTGCGCCGTCGGGACTGTCGCCGTCCGCGCTCGCGTCGCCCTCGGGGGTTTTCTTTTTGTATGTGCGCAGCTCTTCCGGCAGGAAGTTTGCGCATGTGTCGTTGGTGCAGAACGGCTTTTTGGAGCCGCGACCCGACTTTTTGAACATCGTGAACCCGCACTCGGGGCAGTTGTCCTTGACGGGAACGTCCCACGTCATGAAGTCGCAAGACGTAACTTTTTCGTCAGCGGCGGACGGTTCTTCGGTTATCGGCTTACGGTTGAGGTTTTCGCACGCGTAGTAGGCGTAACCCTTTTTGGAGGTGCGCTTCAGTATACGCCCACCGCACTTGGGGCACCTGCCCGGCATTTCAATGACGAGCGGCTTCGTGAAGTCGCACTCCGGGTACCCGGGGCACGCGAGAAAACGCCCGAATCGCCCTGATTTTATGACCAGTTGCCGCCCGCACTTGTCGCAGATTTCCTCCGAAACCTCGTCGGGCACTCTGATGCGTTCGCCGTCGAGCGCGGTTTCCGCGTCGGTCAGCGACTGCGCAAAGCCCGTGTAAAAGCTCTCAAGCACGGTTTGCCAACCGCTTGCGCCCTTTTCCACTTCGTCGAGCGTCGCTTCCATTCGCGCCGTGAACTTCACGTCAACGATGTCGGTGAAGCGTTCTTTCATCAGCGCCGTTACAACCACGCCGAGCGGCGTCGGGCGGAGATAATTGCCCTCCTTGACGACGTACTCGCGGTTTAGAATCGTCGAAACCGTTGCGGCGTAAGTGGACGGGCGACCAACGCCTGTTTCCTCCATTGCGCGGATAAGCGTCGCCTCCGTATATCGCGGGGGCGGCTGCGTAAATTTTTGCTCCTGCTTGATGTTTTCGAGCTTTGCCGTGTCGCCATCCGACAAATCGGGTAGCGGAGACTCCTGCGCTTCCTCCGCGTCGTCCTTGCCCTCAACGTAGACCGCCATAAATCCCGCGAACTTCATTGCGGAGTGGTTCGCGCGGAACACATAGCCCGCTGAAACAACGTCCACGGTTACGCTGTCGAAGATTGCCTGCGCCATTTGGCTGGCAATGAAACGGCTCCAAATAAGGCGGTAGACGCGGTACTGCTCGCTCGTAAGGCTGGACTTTATGCTGTCCGGCGAGAGCGCGACGACGCTTGGACGTATCGCTTCATGCGCGTCCTGCGCGCCCTCTTTCGTCTTGTAGCGCGTCGGTTGACCCGGGTAGTAATCCGCGCCGTAGCGTTGCGTGATGAAGTCGCGCGCGTCATTCAGCGCGTCCTCCGACAGTCGCAGCGAATCGGTACGCATGTATGTTATGAGTCCGATGGTGCCCTCGCCCTCGATGTCCACGCCCTCGTACAGTTGCTGCGCGATGGACATGGTGCGGCGCGGGGTCATTCCGAGCTTGCGCGACGCTTCCTGTTGGAGCGTTGAGGTTATGAACGGGGGCGACGGACTGCGCTTTTTGTCGGAGCGTTTCACGCCGCGAATTACGAACGGCGCGTCCTTAATCGCGGACGTGACGGCGTTCACTTCGTCCTCGCTCGTCAGCTCGCGCTTCTTCTTTTCGTCGCCGTAAAAGTGCGCGGTGAACCTGCCTTTTTTGCCGATAAGTGACAGGTCAACGTCGAGCAGCCAGTACTCCTCGGGGATAAACGCTTGTATTTCCTCCTCGCGGTCGGTGACTATGCGTGTGACGACGGACTGAACGCGCCCCGCCGACAAGCCGCGCCGTATCTTCTTCCAAAGCAGCGGGCTTAACTTGTAGCCGACGATGCGGTCAAGAATGCGGCGCGCCTGTTGCGCGTCAACAAGGTCGGTGTCGATTGCGCGCGGGTGCTCAATGCCGTCGAGCACGACCTTCTTGGTTATCTCATTGAACGTGACGCGGCACGCGCGCTCGTCCGACAGTCCGAGCAGCTCTTTAAGGTGCCACGCTATCGCCTCGCCCTCGCGGTCGGGGTCGGTCGCGAGATACACTTTGTCGCTCTTCGCGGCGGCGGAGCGCAACGCTTCAATTATCTCTTCCCTGCCCTTGACGGGTTGGTAATCAGGCTCGAAGCCGTTGTCAACGTCCACCCCGAACTTGGATTTTGGTAAATCGCGCAGATGCCCCATGCTTGCCGTGACTTTGTAGCCGTTGCCTAAGTACTTGCTTACGGTTTTCGCTTTTGACGGGGACTCAAGTATTACTAAACTGGTTTTTGCCATTATGAAGCTCCTATTCAGGTGGATTATTGTTCGGGCATCGACAGCGAGAAGTATTTGCCGTCCGTTTGAGTGACGTAGCCGCTGATTTCGAGCATTGTCAGCGCGGCGAGCGCGTCCGACGCGGGTATGCCGCATTGCTCGATTATCTCGTCTATGTGCGCGGAATTGCCGCGCCCGATTTGGTCTATCGCGCGAATTATCGGCTGCTCCTCGGGTTCAACTTGCTCGAGGATAAGGTTAACGTCAGGCGAAGGTTTGTCAAGGTTATTTACGTCAATATATTCCAACGACTGTTCATTGTCAATCTCTTTTTTTGCGGGCGCGCGAACAATCGCGTCATGGGAGCGGTTTTCTGTCATCGCTTCGACCATTCGTTTTGCCAATTTCGGGTCAAGCGGAACGCCGCGCGCGTTCATGCCGCGTATCTTGTCCGGGAACAGCGCGACATACTCGCGGGCAATATCGTCCGCCGACATGAACGGATACGCGCCGTCCTGTATGAGCTTGTTTGTGCCCTCGCTCGTCGCGACTCCGACGTTGCCGGGGAGCGCGAACACGTCTCGCCCCTGCTCCAGCGCGCGGTTCGCGGTGATTAGCGCGCCGCTGCGGAGCGGCGCCTCTATGACCGCGACGCCGACGGAAATGCCGCTCATTATGCGGTTTCGAACGGGAAAGTTTGAGCCGTTCACGGGGGTCGATGGCGCGTACTCGCTGATTATCGCGCCCGTCGCGGCAACGTCGTCAAACAACGCGCCGTTCTCGGCGGGATACACTACGTCAAGTCCGCAGCCGAGCACTCCGACGACGACTCCTCCGCCGCGCAGAGCGCCCTTTGCCGCCGCGCTGTCCACACCCCGCGCAAGCCCCGTCACTACGACAAGTCCGCGCCGCGCAAGCTCGTAGCACGTCTTTTCGGCGAGCGATATGCCGTATGGCGTGCAGTCGCGCGTGCCGACGACGGCGATTGCCGCCTCCTCGTCCATTACGGGTAGTCGCCCGCGAATGTACAGCACAACGGGCGGGTCGGGGATATTGCGCAGACGCACGGGATACTCCGCATCCTGAATCGTAAGTATGCGATAACCGTGCTCCGTACATGACGCGAGGACGAGGTTCGCGGACGAGAGACGCTTGTCCGCAAGATTCTTCAGGTCGCGCTGCGAGAGGTCGGGTACGCCGCGATACTCGCTGTCCTGCGCGAAATATATCTGTTCCGGTTCGCCGAAGCGTTCCAACAGGCGCGAAGCCGCGGACGCTCCGACGCAATCCGCGAGCCACACCCAGTATTTTAGCGACGCCATAAGAATGACCGCCTTTCTACGGTTGACAATTGTTGATTTGCGGCATTGGGCGAAATTGCCGCATCAATGTTACAATGTTAATGTTACAATAATATTGTTATTTTCTAATCTCCCACATGAGGATTGCGGCGGCGGCGGCGGCGTTCAGCGACTCCGTGCCCTGTCGCATTGGTATTACCACGCGCGCGCGGCACAGTTCCAGCACCGCGTCGGACAGTCCCCTGCCCTCGCTGCCGATTGCGACGCTTGCGCCGCGCAGGTTCAGCTCCGTTATCGGTTGCGCGTCCGCGCCGAGTGCCGCTCCGAATAAGTTCAGCTCCAACGCGGCAAGCTCTTCGAGCGTTACACGCGTTACGGGTTGGCGGAATATTGCACCCATCGTCGCGCGCACGGTTTTGGGGTTGTAAGCGTCCGCGCAGTTGCCGACGAGCAGAACTCGGTCGATGCCGAACGCGGCGGCTGTGCGCAGGACTGTGCCGACATTTCCCGGGTCCTGTACTCCGTCAAGCACGACGCATTGCTCCGTCGATATGGGTACGCTCAATTCGGGCATTTTGCAGGCGAAAATAATATCCTGCGCCGATTTCAGCGGCGAGACGTACTCCATAACCTCGGGGCTTGCGACGTATGTCGGAAAATTCGGCAGAGCCGTCGGCAAAGCCGAATCCCGCGAAGTCAAAGCGGCGGTGACGACACAATTGCTCGCCACCGCCTCACGCAGCAGCTTTATCCCGTCGCACAGGAATTCGCCGCGCTCATATCTCGCTGTACTGTCGGTACCCAGTTTTTTCAGGTGCGCCGCGAGCGGGTGCTTGCGGCTCGTGATTTTTTCCACGCGTTTAGTCCTCGATTGGCTTCATCGTCGGGAACAGCAACACATCGCGAACCGACGGCTTGCCCGTGAGCATCATGACGCAGCGGTCAACGCCTATGCCGATGCCGCCCGTCGGTGGCATACCGTACTCAAGCGCGTTGATGAAGTCGTCGTCCATCATGCCCGCTTCAAGGTCGCCCGCGCGGCGCAGGTCAGCCTGACGCTGAAAGCGCGCGCGCTGGTCAATCGGGTCGTTCAGCTCCGAAAACGCGTTTGCCATCTCGCTGTGGCAAATGAACGCCTCGAAACGCTCCGTCAGGCGCGGGTCGCTCGGCTTGCGCTTTGCAAGCGGCGAGACTTCGACGGGGTGCTCCGTGATGAACACGGGTTGTATCAGCTTTTCTTCGACGCGCTGGTCAAAGCACTCGTACAGCAGGTCGCCCCACGACGGTTCCTTGCCGTCCGGCATCTTCACGCCGATTGTCTTTGCGGCGGCAACCGCGTCCTCCGTCGAGGTGAAAGCGTAGAAGTCAACGCCCGTGTATTTCTTAACGGCTTCTGCCATCGTCAGTCGTTCCCAACCGGGCGTGAGGTCGATTTGCTCGCCCTGCCATTCTACTTGATATGTGCCCAAAATGTCGTGCGCGGCGGTGGTCAGCAGCTCCTCAAACATGTCCATTATGCCGATATAGTCGGTGTACGCCTGATAAAACTCAACGGTTGTGAACTCGGGGTTGTGTTTCGTGTCCATGCCCTCGTTGCGGAAAATGCGCCCGATTTCGTATACGCGCTCAATGCCGCCGACTATCAGCCGCTTTAGGTGCAGCTCGGTGGCGATACGCATGTACATGTCGAGGTCTAGCGTGTTGTGGTGCGTTATGAACGGGCGCGCCGTCGCGCCGCCGGAAATGGTATTAAGTACGGGCGTCTCAACCTCCATGAATCCGCGGTCGTCGAGATACTTGCGGATATGGCGAATGAAGCGGCTGCGAACCTCAAACACGCGGCGCGACTCGTCGTCCATGATGAGGTCAACGTAGCGTTGACGGTACTTCAATTCCTGATTCGTCAGTCCATGGTACTTTTCGGGCAACGGGCGCAGCGACTTTGAGAGCAGAGTTACGCTCTTGCTGTGCACAGAGGTTTCGCCCATGCGCGTCTTGAACACGAAGCCCTCCGTGCCGATAATGTCGCCGATGTCCCACTTTTTGAACTCGGCAAACACTTCCTCTCCCACGTCGTTCATGCGGACATAGAGCTGGATTGTGCCCTTATCGTCCTTAAGGTCAGCGAAAATTGCCTTGCCCATGCTGCGCTTGGACATGAGACGACCGGCAACGGCTACGTCCTTGCCCTCAAGCGATTCGTAATTTTCCTTTATGTCGCGGGAATACGCCGTGCGGTCGAACCGCGTGATTTCATACGGGTCGCGCCCGTCCTCTTGCAGACGCGTCAGCTTGTCGCGCCGTATTTGCAGTATTTCCGACAGGGACTCGCCCTGCTCCTCTTGTATTTCGTCTGTCATTTGCGGCTCCTTTTAGTCAACCTTTAATATTTCAAACTTGATTATGCCGGAGGGTGCGTCAACCTCCACAACGTCGCCGACGACGTGCCCGAGCAGGCTCTTGCCGAACGGCGAATCGTCGGAAATTTTGCTCTGAACGGGGTCCGCTTCCTGCGAGCCGACGATTTGATACAGGTCGTCGGTATTGAACTCAATGTCGTGCACGGTAACGCGGCTGCCGATATTAACCGTGCCGGTTCTTTCGGTTTCTTTGATGATTTCGGCGTTTTCAATCTGGTTTTTTATTTCGGCAATCTGGGAGTGCAGCTTGCCCTGCTCGTTTTTCGCCTCGTCATATTCGCTGTTTTCGGAGAGGTCGCCGAAGGAGCGCGCTTCTTTTAATTGCTGCGCAACCTCTTTTTCTCTGACGGTCTGGAGGTACTGGAGCTTATCCTGCAATTCGCGATAATGCTCCGCGCTCATTTTGATGCGTGTCTCTTTTGCCATTTTTACCACCCTTATCTGCGTTAATGCAGTATATTTTGATTCATAATTCTTAGATTATAGATTAGTCGCCGTTCTTTGTCAAGTAATAATGTTCCGCAAAGTCAGGTCACGCTTATTGAGCGCGTAGCAGTCAAGCGCGGCGGCTATGATTGGGTTCGGTTGGAAACCCGTTGGGAATACACAGTTCGGCTTTGTAACAGCAACGTCTAAGTCGCGCACTATTCGCGGCGCGCGCAGTTGGTTGCGTTGCGTAAGCGTTGCGGCGGCGGCTATTCGCTTGGCGGTTATTCCGCGTTGCCCGCCGCCGAGCGCGAGAGCAACGTCGGGGCTTCGCATTGTCGCAAAGGACACGCCGTAGTCGCGCTCAAGCTCGCGGATTAGCTCTGCCGAGTTCGGGATTTCGGCGGCGACGTAGCGGTAAGCGTGGCACATCGCGTGCAGCGTGCGCACCGCGGTATCCGTCACGCGGTCGACAAACAGCGCGCAGCTCGCGCCGTATGTCGCCAGCCGCTCCGCAATTTCGGGCAAGAACGCGTCGTGGAGCAAGTCCGTCGGCGCGTCTTGCAGCTCGGGGAACGCCGCGCGATACGCAAAGCCGTCGGCAAAGACCGCCGTGCGGACTGCGGCGTTGTTCAGCGTTTGCGCGAGCCGCGCGCAGGCTGATTGGCAACTTGCCGCGTCCCACGCCGTCACGGTTGCGCGGAGCGCGGACATGCCGAGCACGCGCTCCTCACGTATGCGCGGCGGCTTTGGGAACAGTCTGCGGCGCAGGGCGGGACGCGCGACATGCGCGAAGTCGATTAGTGCAAGCATGAAAAAAACACCTCCACAGATTATATGGAGGTGTTTGTCTGTTGATTACGCGCCCGGCTTCAAGCGATAGTCCTTGAAGTAATTCAGCGGGTTTGTCCGCGAGCCGTTTAGCGAAACCTCGAAGTGCAGGTGCGCGCCCGTGGACGCGCCGGTAGAGCCAACCAAGCCGATTACATCGCCTTTCGTGACCGCCGCGCCGACGGATACCTTGCGGCTGGACATGTGCGCGTACAGCGTCGTCATGCCGTTGCCGTGACTGATTACGACGTAATTGCCGTAAGACGAGTCATACTGCGAGGTTATGACCTTGCCCGAATCTGCGGCGTATATATTTGTGCCGTAGGACGCGCCGATGTCTATGCCGTTATGTGTTTTGTAGACGTTATAAATCGGGTGCTTACGCGTGCCGAACTGCGACGTGACGAGGTTCGACGCCTTGGACGGCCACATCAGACTGCCCGTGCCGACGACGGTCGCGCTGCTGTTTGTCGTACCTTTCGCGGCTGCTGCGGCAGCCGCCGCGGCTTCCTGACGGTTCAGTTCCTCAACTTTGGCGTTAATCTCGTTTTGAAGCTTCGCGCTGTCGGCGTTCAACTGGTCGTAAAGCGCGGTCACGCCCTCCAAGCTCTCGTCGATTTCCGCGATAAGAACAAGCGATTCCTCAAGCTGAACGACAAGCTCTTCCTGCTTGCTGACAAGCTCGCCGCGTTCCGCTTCCTGCTCCGCTTTTGTCGCCTCAAGCGATTCCTTGGCGGCGACGGTTTCAAGGCGCGTCTGCGTGAGCTGATTATATGTATTCTCGTCACGGCGCATGATGTCGCCCACCGCGTCGATTCTGGCGAGCAGGTCGGAGAAGCTGCTCGCGTCAAACACGACGGCGAGGTAGCTAATCGTGCCGTTCTCCTCCATTTCGCGCATGTGGAACTTGTACAGCTCCCATTGCCTGTCCTCGCGGTGCTTACAGGCGGCGACCTCAAGCTCTTTTTCGCCAATCATTACGCCGAACGCTTCAATCTGCTCGGTGATGTTGTCGATTTCCTGCTCGGTAAGGCTGATTTGGTTGTCGAGTACCGTCTTTTTCGCGGTTGCCGACAGTTGGTCGTACTTGAGCGAGTTGATTTCGGACTGCACCGATTGCTTTTGCGCGCTCAATTCCCTTGCCTGCGCCTTCAGCTTGTCAATCTGGCTCTGCGACACGGCGTGCGCGTTCGCGCGCGAGCCGATTATTGACAGCGCCGTGTAAATCAGCGACAGAGCCATTATTGCCGCGAGTATTATTGCAATGACGCGGCGAAAGAGGTCAGTACGTTTTCTGCGTTTCATGTTATGCACCTTCATGTTACTGTAATGTTGTTTGAGCGTACAAGTTTCGCAAAACCTGTTACGCTAGACTTTCATGTATTTGCGGATTGCCACGCCGCTGCCGACCACGCCGACGGCGAAGCCGATTGCGACGAACGCGAGGAACAGCGGAACCGCGACATGCGAAAACGGTATCGTTGTGATGAACCCGACGCTGATGTTGCCCATGAGCCGACCCGTAACGGCGGCGTAAATGCCCCATTGGGCGATGAACGCAATCAGCGAGCCGACGACGCCCAATATGAATCCCTCGAACACGAACGGCCAGCGGATAAATCCGTTCGTCGCGCCCACCATTTTCATGATGGCAATCTCTTCGCGGCGGTCAAACGTGCCGAGTTTAATTGTGTTCGACATGATGAACAGCGAGACGATTAGCAGTATGGCAATCATGACGATTGACACGCCGCTGACGATATTGCGAACCGTTACAAAGCCGTTGGCGATTGTGAGGTTTGCGTTAACCTTTATAACACCGGGCACTCCGGTGACGTCGATTTGTGTCTGCCCCATGCGCCCAACATCGTCAACGTAGATAGAAAAGCGGTGGCGGAACACGGACTCGTCGATATTTTCAAAGCGCGACTGGTCTTTATACTTGCCGATGAAGCTTTTCCAAGCGTCCGCGCGGCTCATGAACACGGCGGTGGTTACGTTTGGCAGAGCTTCAATTTGCGATTTCAGCGCACGCGCCTCGTCCTCGGAGCGGTTTTCGTCTATGTAAGCGAGAATGACATTCTCGTCCTCGAAGTCCTCAATTATGGCGTTGACATTGATTGCAAGCAGGGAAAAGCAGCCCATGATGATAAGGCACGCGGTGATGATGACGACGGAGCCGAACGACATGAGGCTGTGCGTGAAAATGCTGCTTACACCCTCGCGAATGTAATAGCCTGTGTTAATCCTCTTCATAATTATAGTACCCATTCATTCCATCGCCGATTATTCTGCCGCCGTCAATCGCGATTACGCGCTGCGACAGCCTGTCCACAAGCGATTTTTCATGTGTCACAACGAGCACGGTCGTGCCCAGCTCGTTGATTTTTTTCAGCAGCATGAGAATTTCGAGACTGCGCGGAGGGTCGAGGTTGCCCGTCGGTTCGTCCGCGATTATCAGCTGCGGGTCGTTAACGAGCGCGCGGGCTATGGCGACGCGCTGCATCTCACCGCCGGACAGCTCAAGCGGCGTGGCTTTAGACTTCGTATCCAACCCGACAAGGTTGAGCACGAAGTTTGTGCGCTCGCGTATTCTCTTGTTCGTCGCACCGACGGCACGCATTGCGAGCGCGACGTTTTCATATACTGTTTTTTTCTGAATCAGGCGATAATCCTGAAATATTGTGCCGATAGTGCGGCGCAGATACGGCATTTGCCGCAACGGGAGACTTCCCACGTCGTAGCCGTTGACGGAGACGGTGCCCTCCGTCGGGGCAATCTCGCCTGTCAAGAGCTTGATAATCGTGGATTTGCCCGAGCCTGACGGTCCGACGAGGAACGCGAACTCGCCGGAGTTAAGCTCGAAGCTCACGTATTTCAGCGCTTTTGCGCCGTTGGCATATTCTTTTTTGACGTCTGTTAAACGAACCATAGTTTACCTCATGATGACTAACTTGCGGTCATAGCCATACCGTCTCACGCGCGCATTACGCAACGCCTTGAGACGGTATATTTTCTTACCGTTTCACTTCTTGCTTCAAACTTACCCGTTTCATTCCAAGTAGGTCCCCTGCGAATTGAGATACTTTTTGACCATCAGAGCGACCTTAAACACAATTGTATGGTCAAGCTCGCGCAGGTCAAGCCCCGTAATCTTCTTGATTTTCTCGAGACGGTACACAAGTGTGTTGCGGTGAACAAACAGCTTGCGCGACGTTTCCGAGACGTTAAGGTTGTTCTCAAAGAACTTGTTGATTGTGTACAGCGTCTCCGCGTCAAGCGACTCAATCGGGTTGCGGCGAAACACTTCTGACAGGAACATCTTGCACAGAGTCGTCGGAAGTTGATAGATAAGACGACCGATGCCGAGCTTTTCGTAGTAGATGATTGTCTTTTCCGTGTCAAACACCTTGCCGACCTCGATTGCGACCTGCGCTTCCTTGTACTTGTTGGCAAGCTCACGCAGGCTCTCCGCCGGAGTGCCGACGCCAATAACCGTCTTAACGCCGATTTCGTTGTTGATGCGCAACTCAATGTCGTTCGCGAGCTGGACGAGATACTCGTTCTCCTCGTCCTCCGTGGGCAGACCCGTAACGAGTACTATGTCCGACACGTTGATGGGTATGACAAACTCGTTTTGCTTGTCCGGGAACATGTCCCGCAACAGCGAGACTGCCGACAAATCCGGCGTTTCCAGCTGACGAATCAGCAGGACGGCGCGGGGCGTTTCCATCTCGAACCGCAGCTCGTTCGCGTGGACATAAATGTCGCCCGGCAGGATATTGTCTGAAATGATGTTCTTTATGAATGTTGACCTGTCGTTGTTTTCCTCGAAATGCAGCTTCGCTTCCGCGACCGCGATTGACGCCATGACGCACAGCGTTCGCGCGTAGTCGTCCTCACCCTCGGCAAAAACGGCGCAGTCGAACTTATCGACCTCACCGCCGATTGGCTTTAGCGTTTTGCCGCGCACTTTTATGACGTTATCGACAGTTTCGTCATACGGAATCGGCATCACGCCAAGCTCCGCGCCTATGTTTGCTAAGTCTGTGCACGCGACGACGATACCCTCGGTGTCGATAACGCCGACCGTGCGTTTTGTCGCCTCTCTCATTTGGACGACCATACCTTGATAAATTCTACCTGACACGCCTTTGCCCCCTTCATCGCCACTTTTTTGGCGATATTGACGATATCAATATACATAATACACTAAAATTAAAGATTTTTCAATAGGTAATTATTAAAAAACTGTTTTTTGTTGTTTATTTTTGTATATTGTGAAATTATTGTAACCGATGTAACATTTTTATGTGACAAATACGCGCCCCAATTCCTCCGCCGTAAGCTCGCGAAACTCGCCCGCCCGCAACGCTTCGTCAAGCTCCAGTCCGCCGACGGCGACGCGCTTCAGCGCCGTGACGCTCGCGCCGCGAGACGCGACCATGCGCTTGACCTGGTGATATTTTCCCTCGTGCAATTCGACAACTGCATGACCTTGCCCGACGATTTCCAAACGCGCCGAGCGGCATTTCGTGCCGTCCGCGAGAGTAATCCCCTGCTCGAACGCCGCCGCGTCACGCTCTGTCAACGTGCCGTCAAAGCTGATGACATAGCGTTTGCGGACGTGCTTATTCGGCGTGATGACGCGGTGGGCGAAGTCTCCGTCGTTCGTGAGCAGCAGCAACCCCTCCGCGTCTTTGTCAAGTCTGCCCGCGGGGAATAGGTTCAGGTTCGCGTATCGCCCCGTCAGCAGGTCTGTCACGGGCTTTTCCATGCGGTCCTCCGTCGCGGAGACATAGCCGAGCGGCTTGTTCATCATTATATAGCAGAACCTCGTGCGCGGCAGCTCCGCGCCGTCAACGGCGACGGTTGCTCGCTCGAGGTCGAGCTTTTGCGCACCGGAGGTCGCCGTAACGCCGTCCACGGTTACGCGGCGTGCGCGAATGAGCAGCTCCGCGTCGCGGCGCGTCGCGACTCCGGAGTCTGATATAATTTTATCAAGGCGCGACATTGGCATGAATATTCAGCTCCTACGCTATATATCGCCTGCGCGTTGAAGTAATAACGCGGGACAACGGCGAATAAGCTGTACAAATCTTGATTGAGGTGAGACGCATGATTGTATTTTCCGCTAAGTTTAACAAAAAGAGGGCTGTCATCGCCGTACTGGTCTTGGCTATAATTCTGCTCAGCGCGATACTCGTCGCAGGGCGGGCACATGCCGATAAGCAAGAAACGCAGACTTCGCTTTCCGCGACGGTTAAGGACAACGAGTCGCGCATAAAGTACCTGAACGCGCAGGGTTGGGAGGTTGAGGCGGAGCCGATTGAGGAGCAGACGGTCGTGATACCGCGCGAGTTTTCCAGCGTGTACGAGCAGTACAACAAGCTTCAACTGGAGCAGGGGTTCGACCTGTCGCAATACGGCGGGATTGAGGCTGTGCGCTATACATATCGCGTGACGAATTATCCCGACGCGGGCGTGAGCGCGGTGGTGGATTTAATCGTCTACAACAACGCGGTAATCGCCGGCGACGTGCAGTCCAACGCGCTCGACGGGTTCATGGTTGGGCTGAAATATCCCGCGAAGAAGTGAGCCGCGCGAACGCGCTAAAACCACGTTTGCAGGATTACGCCCGGAATCTCACGCAGCCAGAAGAACGCGACAAGTCCGAACGGCGCGCGCGACGAAATTGTGTACGGCGTAAGCCCGAGCGACTTCGCGATGTGGTGCGCGCGATACTCGTGGAACCCGTCGGTTACGATTACCGCGTTATCCGTAACATGCGGCATGAGGTCGCGCGAGAACGCGAGGTTTTCGGACGTTGTTGTGGACTTGTCCTCTTTAATGACGCGCTCGGACGCGATTCCGCGAGCGGTCATGTAGTCGAACATCGACTGCGCTTCGCTGATTAGCTCGTTCGCGCCCTGCCCGCCTGACACGATGCAAATCGCGTCGGGCGTTTCATTCAGGTACGCGATTGCCGCGTCCAGTCGGCGGGCGAGCATTAGGCTCGGCGTTGTGTTGTCGTTCGGGTTCAGCCCGCAGCCGAGGACTATGACAACCGCGTCACGCGGAATGTCCTTGTCGTCGGAATACGCCGTCAGAATTTGCACGCTCGCAATGACGGCGACGACGAATACCACGGCGCACAGCGTTATGTAAGTCGCGGCGGCGACCTTGAACAGTCGCGGAAGCTTGCGGCGCAGCAGCGGCGTGAATAGTGCCCACAGCAGCAACGCAATTCCCGCGAGTACTACGGGTATGCCGCGCTTCACGCCGATAGTGAGCACCCCTATACCGATAACGATTAGCGCAACTGCGGTTAACGCAAGGAGCGCGGGGAAGAGCTTTTTCAATGTATATTCCTTTCACGGCAGGGCGAAATTGCGCGGCTACAGCACCTTTGACAGGAACTCGCGCAAACGCGGGTTTTTCGGGTTGCCGAAGAACTCCGACGGCGGCGATTCCTCAAGAATTTGCCCATCCGCCATGAACAGCACCTTGTTCGCAACCTCACGCGCGAAGCCCATTTCGTGCGTGACGACGACCATCGTCATACCGTCCCGCGCCAGCTCGCGCATTAGCGACAGCACCTCGCCCACCATCTCGGGGTCAAGCGCGCTTGTCGGTTCGTCGAACAGCATAACGTCGGGGTTCATCGCAAGCGCGCGGAGGATTGCAATGCGTTGCTTTTGCCCGCCCGACAGCATGTTGGGATACGCTTCCGCCTTGTCCGCAAGCCCGATTCGCGCGAGCAGCTCTTCCGCGCGCGCATCCGCCTGTTGTCGTGTCAGCAGCTTAAGCTCAATCGGCGCGAGCGTGATGTTGCGGCGTACTGTCAGGTGCGGGAACAGGTTGAAGTTCTGGAACACCATGCCCATTTTCTCGCGCACCTTGTTTAAGCCGCGTCCCGCGCGCGTGATTTCAATGCCCTCAAATATACCGCTGCCGCTTGTCGGCAACTCAAGCAGGTTCAGGCAACGCAGGAACGTGGACTTG
>JAISKH010000076.1 GCA_031261325.1 Oscillospiraceae bacterium | reverse complement strand
TACAGCATATTCAGTCGGGGCAACTCATGTTACCGCGCGTCGTCACCCGCGCTTCTCAAATACCGCAATAAATCGCGCGTGACCGCCCGTCGGCGCGTAGTCCGACCGCTTCACAAGCGCAAGCCCGAACTTCTCCGCAAGCTCCGTCAAGCCCTCAACCCCGCTGTAAAATCGCGCCGTCCGCGCAAGCGCGCAAAACTCCGCCTCGTCAAGCCCATACATCGCCGCCACGCGCCCATGCCGCGCGAACGGACTGACACGCGCCGTCACAACGAATCGCCCGCCGGGCTTCAGCACGCGGCAAACCTCCGCGACAACGCGCCCAAGCTCGCCCGATTCGTCCAGCCCGTAATGCGTGCACACCGCGTCAAACGTGCCGTCCGCAAACGGCAGATACCAAAAGTTCGCCGCAATACCGCACAACCTGTCGGTCATGCCCAAATGCCGCGCGATTCGCTCGGCGTTCTGCGCGCAACCATAATCAATGTCCGCGCTAATCATGCGGCTCCCCGCCCTAAAGCCCGTCGCAACCGCCGCGGTTCCCCCGCCCGCGCCCGTCGCCAGCTCAAGAATCAGGCTCCCCTCGTCGCGGTTCACCTCGCGCGCGTAATCGTCCAAATGCACCGCCCAAGTGTCCCGCGCCCGCTCATACATCGCGACACGAAGCGCACCAATTTCCGCCGTATTAAGTGCCATTATCTCATTCAGCGCGTCCGCGTCCATCACGTCGCAATGCGACTGCGCCTGCCCCTGCCATGTCGGCGTACCCGCCGCCGCGTAACGCTCGCACCGCGCGGCAAACGCCGCCTTATCGGGTATCCTCTCCAACAGAAACGCGTCGCTCTCCCGCCAATAAGCGTCACCGTTCTCGGGACGCGTATCGGGCGTATACCTCGCCCACAAACGCTTCTTAAACGCAAGCAACTCCTCAATCTCCTCAAAAAACAGCACTTCCAACAGCTCGTCAATAACCATAACCGCGCGCTCCCCTCTCGCCAAACATTACTACCAGTATAGCGCAAACGCCCGCGATTACAAGTCTTGTAATCGCGGGCGTTTTGTGATATTATATATGTAACAAAGAAACGTCATTCCCCGCCGAGACGAGCGGCAAGCCTGCCCAACCCCGCTTCAAAATTTACGCCGTTGCGCGCGGGAGTACCCGCGTCGCGCGTTTTTTTTATCGCCTCAACCGTAAAGTCAACGGCGATTTGCAGCGAATCACCAATCTCGCGCCCGAGCGTAAGCGCGGCGGTCAGCGTACTCGCGAACACATCGCCCGTGCCGTGATAACTGCCGGGAATACGTTCCCCCATCGCGTAACCAATCTCGCCCGTCGCAACGTCGATGTAAGCCGCGCCGAGCAACTCCCCGCGCTCAACCCCCGTCAGCACCGCATACCGCGACGGCAACGCGGCGAGTCTCCGCAAAAGCCCCTCAACATACTCCGCGCTCTGCGCACCCGTCACGCACGGCTCGTTCAGCATGAGCGCCGCTTCCGTGGTATTCGGCACGATGATGTCCGCCCCCTCGCACAGCGCGCGCATACCGCGCGGAAAGTCGCGGTCAAACGTCGCGTACAACTCTCCGTTGTCCGCCATAACGGGGTCAACTATGACGACCGCGCCGCGCTCGCGCGCCTCCGCAAACAGCCGCGCGACAATCGAAAGCTGCTCCGGCGAGCCGAGGAACCCCGAATAAACCGCGTCGAACCTCAAGTCAAGCTCGCGCCAATGCGCGAAAATCGGGTCAATATCGTCCGTCAGGTCGCGGTAAGTGTAACCCGCGAACCCGCCCGTGTGCGTCGATAATACAGCGGTGGGCACGACGGCGCACGTAATCCCCGCCGCCGAAATAATCGGCAGCGCGACCGTCAGCGAGCACTTACCAAAGCAGGAAATATCATGCACGGCGGCAACGGTTTTCTGCAATTTTATCATTGTACTTCCTCACTTTTGACCGTATCGGTCACAATATGCATATGTGGGTAAGCGAACTGCACGCCCTCATCTCCGAATCGGCGGTGCACGCCGAACAGAATGTCGCTCTTCAGCTTGTGCGACTCGCTCACAGTCTCCGCCCAAACCCAAACGCGCAGCGTTATGCCCGACTCGCCCATGCTCGCGACGGTTACGTTCACGTCGCCGTTTTCCGGCGGAACAGGCACGCCGTCACGAATCGTGTTGTACATCACCACGTCCGCAATCAACTCCATCGCGTATTCAAGGTTCGTCTCATACGTAACCGAAAAGTCGAGCCGAAAACTGACCTTTCCGTCCGTAAACGTCGAGTTTTCAATGACGGACTTGTTCATAACGCCATTCGGCACAACGAGCCGCTTGTTCTCATACGTGCGAATAATGGTGTGCCGCAGCGTAATTTCCTCAACCGTGCCCGTAATGTCCTGCTCAATGTAACGCACAACATCGCCAATCTGGAACGGGCGCGACAGTATTATAAACACGCCGCTGCACATGTTGCCAATCGGCTCCTGACACGCAATCGAGATTACGACCGCGGCAAAGCCCGAGCTTGCGATTAGCGTGCTGAACGTCGATTTCGCGCTGCCGGACACGATAATACTAATCGCGACGACGTAAACCGCAGCAAGCAGCGTGTAGCGCAGCAAGCCCAAATAGCTCAGGTTCTTACCCGAAACCGTGCGTTTGCGGCGCACCGCGCGAAATATGCTGTTGATACTCGCGACGATTATGAAAGTGAGCACCGCCACGGTGGCAATGCGGACGATAAGCACCGCCGCAGTCGGGGTATTGCCCTCAAAATATGTGGGAAGATTCCTGAAAAATTCCGCAATCATAGCGCACCTCCGTAACGCGTATTTGTAACCTCTAGTATAGCACACAGTCCCCGCGTTATCAATTATTTTCGCGCCGCACCACGGCGCATATGTGCATTTTCACTAATAAACATGCTATATATCGCCGATTATTACCACATTTTTTGTGGCAGTATTACCAAATTTTTGAACGCCGCCGCAAAAAGTGTTTCTTTTTCGTGCGAACACGGCTATAATGACGCTATGAAACTTGTAACTAATTGTAATCTTTACTGTCGCCGTGAGGTAATGTAATGAAAATTCTACACGCAGCCGACCTGCATCTCGACTCGCCGTTCGACGGGTTGAGCGCGGCAGAGTCCGCAATTCGCCGCTCAGAACAGCGCGACCTGCTCGCCCGAATAGCCGAGCTTGCGCAATCGGAGCGGGTTGACGTTGTACTGCTCGCGGGTGATTTATTCGACAGCGTAGCGTCGTTCTATCAAACGCATGAAACCCTGCTGCGCGCGTTTGAGTCCATGGACGCGCAAATCTTCATCGCGCCCGGCAACCACGACTATTACTGCCCCAAGTCACCCTATGCCCACGTAAAGTTCCCCGAAAACGTGCACATCTTCAAGTCCGAAACCATCGAGCGCGTTGACCTGCCGCACCTGAACGCAAGCATTTACGGCGCGGGGTTCACCGCTCCGTCAAGTCCCCCGCTGCTTCGCGGCTTCATCGCGGACGACGCCGACTCGCTGAACATAATGGTGCTGCACGGCGACACAAGCGGCGACGTGTACAACCACGTGTCGGAAGCCGACGTCGCGTCCTCCGGACTGGATTATCTCGCCCTCGGGCACGTCCACACGTTCAGCGGCATACTAAAGGCCGGCAAAACGCGCTACGCGTACTCCGGCTGCGCCGAGGGGCGCGGCTTTGACGAAACGGGAAAAATGGGCGTAATCATCGGCGAAATTACCAAATCCGTCTGCGACCTGCGCTTCGTTCCGCTCGGCGGACGCGAATATGTAATCACAAGCCTCGACCTCACGGGAGCGACCGACGCGCTCGCCGCCATTAGCGCGGCAACAATGTCCGTCTCCACGCGCGACACCGTGCGCATAATCCTCTCGGGCGCGTATGACGGGCGCGTCAACACCCGCGAGCTGGAAAAGCAACTGTCCGAGCGGTTCTTCCGCGTTCAGGTGCGCGACAACACCCGCCCCGTGCGCGACGTGTGGGACGGCGCGAACGAGGACACCCTGCGCGGCGCGTTCCTGCGCGAAATGCGGACGCGGTACGACGCGGCGGACGGCGGCGGCAAAACGCACGTCCTGCTCGCGGTCAGGTTCGGGCTGTCCGCCTTGGACAGCGGCGAGGAGTACGCGGTATGATTATTAAACGAATGACCGCTTCCTTCGGGAAGCTTAAAAACGAAACTCTAACCTTCAGTCGCGGGCTGAACATCGTTGAAGCGCCGAACGAAAGCGGCAAATCGACGTGGTGCGCGTTCCTCCGCGCAATGCTGTTCGGCGTCGCAACCTCCGAGCGCGACCGCGCGGGCTACCTGTCCGACAAAACGCGTTTCGCCCCATGGAGCGGCGCGCCCATGGCGGGCGAGCTTGACGCGGACACGTCCGACGGCGCGATAACAATTCGCCGTTTAACGCGCGGACGCGTACCGATGCAGGAATTTGCCGCGGTTTACACGGGCGCGGAGGAGCGCGTCCCCGGCATTTCCCCCGCCAATTGCGGCGAAATATTAACGGGCGTAACGGAATCGGTTTTCCGCCGCACCGCCTTTATTGCGCAGTCCGAGGTGCGCACAGTCCACACGGCAGAGCTTGAGCAGCGCATTCTCGCGCTCGTCGGCACAGGCGACGAAAGCTCGAGCTACGCGCAAACGGACGAACGCTTACGCGCGTGGTTGCGCCGCCGCAAATACAACAAATCAGGCGAAATCCCCGCGCTGGAGTCGCGGCTCGAAGAACTGACCGCGCAGCTAAACGCGCTGGAGCGGCGCAACGGCGAGGTCGCAACGCTCCGCGAAAACGTTACGCGGTTGGAGCGGGAGCGCGAACGCCTTACAACACAACTCGCCGCGCACGACGCACGTGCGGCGGCAACCGCTCGCGAACGTCGCCTGCTCGTAAAGTCGCAGGTTGCAAGTCTCTCGTCGCGCGCCACATGGCTTGACCAACGGCTGTCGTCCGCGCCGACGCGCGCGCAAATCGCGGAATTTCGCGGCGAGCTCGGCGCACTCGGCGCGCAAACAGCCGCGCGTGAGCGCGACATTCAGCGTTACGAATCCGCCGCGTCGGAGCACGAATCGGCGCAAACAGCCCGCGCCGCGTCACCGCTCTACGGGCACGATATATCCGCGCTTGAAGCCGCGACGCGGCAACTCGCCAAGCGCCGCAAGCTCATTCCGCACATTGCGGTGTGTCTGCTCGCGCCGCTCCTGACCGCCGCGCTCTACTTCACGACGCTATGGGACGCATACGGCGTTCCCCTGCTGATTGCCGCGTACATCGTCGCCGCCGCGTTGCTCTTCGGCGTTCGCGGACTTGCAAAGCGCGGTCTGCGCAACAAAATCGCGGCTCTGCTCGAACCTCTCGGACTGCCCGCGCTCGACGACCTGCAACGCGAAATCGAGCGTCTCCCGTCGCTCACCGATGCGGTCATCTCCGCCGAAATCACGGCAAACGCCGCAAACGCCGTCGTCCACCAGTCCAACGACGCGCTCAAAATCGCGACGGCGGCAATAACGGCGCGAATCCGCGCGTTCATCGACTGCGCCGACGCGGTGCAGGACGGCAACGCCGCGCTGGACGAACTGGAGGGACGGCTCGACGAGCAAGTCAAGGTGCAGTCCATGCTCGAAGCGGCGCGCAGCGTGCTCGAAGGACTGCCCGACGTTGCCGCCGCGACAGGCGACCCACCCGCGCTCGACCCGAATTACGGCACGCGCGACGAGGTTGCGGAAGCGCTCGCGCGCACAACCGCAAGGCTCACGGACGCAACGGCGCGCTGCAACGTCGCAACAGGCGAGCTTCGCTCTCTCGGCGACCCCGCTGTTCTCGGCAGCGAACGCCTGTCAATCGAAACGCGGCTCGACGAGCTGCGCGGGCAATACTCCGCGCTGGAGGACGCAATCGCCGTCCTGAAAAGCGCGAATCACGAGATGTCGCAACGCTTTTCCCCGCTCCTCACTTCAACTGCGGAGCAGCTTGTAACAAAGCTCACGGGCGGGCTGTACGACCGCCTGACGTTCACGCGCGACTTCGACATAACGGCGCGCGCCACGGGCGACGCGGTGCCGCACAATGTGCTGTACCTGTCAACGGGCGCGGGCGACACGATGTATCTCGCCCTGCGGCTCGCGCTGTGCCGATTGGTATTGCCGCCCGACTGCCCGATTGTGCTCGACGACACGCTCGCAAGTCTCGATGACGAGCGAATGGGTTACGCGCTCGACTGCCTGAAAGACCTTGCGGCGCAACGCCAGATTATACTCTTCACCTGTCACGGGCGCGAATCGCGGTACCTCGCGAATGACGCATCAGCCAAATTGCTGACTCTGAATTAGTTAGTTTCGGGCATGACCCGTTGCTATATTATGTGCGCCATAGCGCACGAATTCAGCGGCAAGCATGTTTGGTTAGGCTTACCGCGAGTATCGAAAGGAATATTCTACCATGAAAAAGCATATCTTGTCGCTTTTTGCCGTGACGCTCGCGTTTACTGTCACAGCGGCAACAGCGGCGGCGGCTCTTCCCGATGGTGGCGGCGCACAAGTTGCGGTCGTCATCGACGGTGAACCCGCAACGGTGCGCGCGCGTCTCGTAAACGACACGAGCTATGTCTCGGTTCGCGAGTTCGCAACCGCGCTCGGCGCGTCCAACGTCTACCGCGTTGACAACACATCAACGGTGGTCGCGCCCAGGCTCAAGCTCACCGCAAGTCTCGCCGACAAATACATCGTCGCAAACGGGCGATACCTCCTTGCGGAGAGCGGACTTTTCACGGAGGGCGAGGAAATTTACGCGCCGATTCGCGCCCTCGCCACCGCGTTTGACGCGGCGACGTACTGGAGCGGCGCGACCCGCACGGTTTTCATCGTAACCGGCAGCGGCGCAATCACCTCGGGCGACAAGTTCTACAGCAAGGACGACGTGTATTGGATGTCGCGCATCATTTACGCGGAAGCGCGCGGAGAGCCTTTCCTCGGTAAAGTAGCCGTCGGCAACGTGGTCATGAACCGCATCGAGTGCGACGAGTTCCCAAAAACGGTTAAATCCGTTATTTTCGATAAAAAGAACGGCGTACAATTCACGCCCGTGTCAAACGGCTCAATCAACAACACGCCCAACGAGGAGTGCATAATCGCCGCAAAGCTCGCGCTAGAGGGCAGCGAGGTCGTTGGCGACAGCCTGTACTTCTCTTCCACCACCAAGTGCTGGGCGGCGCGCAAACGCCCGTATGTAACCTCCGTCGGCGGGCACGTATTCTACGCGTAGCGTCAATCGTAGCTCCTCAAACGTAAGAACGCCCGCTTTCGCGGGCGTTCTTACGTTTTATTCTTCTTCGCCGTCAGTCTCGTCGGTTTCAACTTCCGCTTCAACTTCAACCTCAACGTCCTCAGCTTCAACGTCAATATCCTCGTCAAACGCTTCGTCGTCCTCGCCGAACTCGTCGTCGTCGTGCAAGCTGTCCCGCGCGGCTTTCACCGCGTCGCTCGCCTGTTGCATCGCGTCCTTGACGACTTCAGCAACGCTCTTGCCGAAACCACCCGCGACTATCACGGTTTTCTCGGCGGCTTTGCGCCCAACGTCCGCCGCCTTGCGACCGGCTTCCGCGGCTTGCTTGCCAAAATTCGCGGCTTTCTGCCCGATGTCGCTCGCGAACGCTGCGTGCGGCGCGGGCTGCTCCTCCCTTTCGAGCAGTCTGCGAATCAGGTCTGCTTTTTTGGCGTCGTCGTCAATCTCGCGAATCATGTCCATGAGTTGCTTCCGTTCCGCGGCGCCGCCGTCCGCCCCCGCTTCCTTGCGCAAGTCCTGATACATCTCCCGCAAGAACTCAATCAGCTTCTGGTTCGTCGTCTCGCGTGCCATCACAATGCTCGGAATCGGGTGGATTTGAATCGCCGAGCCCATCAAATCTATCGCCGCGCATTGTGCCATCGCGTTTTGAATGTACGCCGTATCCGCGATAATCGCGTCAATCCGCTCAAGGATTTCGGCTGCTGTGATACCTGTATTTTCTGACATTATTCTGTCCTCCAAATCTATATTCGGCGGACACGCTTCATTTCCCGCAGCCGCTCGCGCGGTCGGCGGGTTCGTTAGGCAAATCTTCGTTTCCGTTATGTAGCGCGCCCTGCCGTTCTTGACAAGCCCTTTGGCTCGCTTCGGATAGGTCGCTTCATACGCGTTGCCAAACTCATCGACTACTTCTACGTTTTTTATGATGGGATACCTCCCCTATTCAGTTTAATCGTGAGCCGCGCCCACGCGTTGCGGACTTACGTTTTTTGTAGTGGGTGTCGTCCCCGAGTCCGTATGCTCATATTAGCAAATCGTGCACGCCCTGTCAATTTAATTCAGATTAAAATATAATGAATTTTTACGGCTTACACACCCCGCAAGGCTCGTAGCCCGCGTCAACCGCCGCCCCGCGCGAATCGAACGCAACGCGGTTCTTCTCCGCCGGCAAGCTCCCGCAAGTCGGCAAATGAAACTTGCGCGAGTTGACATTCCCGATATACCCCGCAACCGAAACAGCACTATCTCCGACAAGCCCGTTTTCACCGCCGCCATTTTCATCGCCACTCTCAACATGCGCGCGGTCGCTCGCCTCACCCTCAACGTTCGCGCTAATCGTCACGCCGTCGCTCGTCAGCACAACGGTTCCCATCGTGTCCGTGCGGAACAGCGTCGCGCCCACGTCGCGGAACCGACTAAGCGGCGCGTCGTGCGGGTGCCCGTAGCTGTTCCCCGCGCCGCACGAGACGACGACGAGCTTAGGGTTCGCCGCGCGCAGGAACACGTACCCGGACGACGTGTCGCTCCCGTGGTGCGCAGCTTTCAGCACTTCGCACTCAAGGTCAACGCCCGAATCCACCAAATCCCGCTCCGCCTTACTCTCAATGTCGCCCGTCAGCAGGAACACAACCTCGCCGTAAGTCACCCGCGCGACGACTGAATTATTGTTGTTGTCGTCATAAACCCTAACGGGCGCAAGCACCTCCAGCGTAAACCCGCCGACCGCATAACTCTGCCCCACCGCCGCATACGTAATCGGCACGCCCTTACGCCCCGCCATATCCAACACGTCGGCGTAAGTCTTGGTGTCGCTCCCCTTTTCGGGAATCAACAGCTCGTCCGTCGGCACCTTTGCCAGCACGGTATCAAGCCCACCCACGTGGTCCTCATCGGGGTGCGTACCAATCGCAAGCGCAAGCCGCGTCACCCCGCGCGATAACAGGTAGTCGATTACAATCTCCCCGTCGTCATTATTCCCCGCGTCAATCAGCACAGCCGCGTCCCCGTCCTGAACAAGAATCGCGTCAGCTTGCCCAACGTCAATAAAGCTCACGGCAAACCCCGACGGCGCGTCAACCGCTACCCTCGGCGCGCACCCGACCAGCGTAACCAATATCAACAGCAAAATCAAAACTCTGCGCATCGTGAAACCCTCAATTCCTTGCTAATGTTTCAATATTATAACACATGCCGCCGGAGTATTGCCATTCAATTATTTATGTGTTACAATGTCCCCGAAAGGAAGTGCCATACATGCAGAAATTTACACCGTTTGAGAAGCTCTCAAAAAAGCAGAAGCGCGAGCTGAACGCCGCCCGCCGCCGCAACTGGGGCGCGGTCAGCCCCGTAACGCGAGTGCCCAAGAACCCGAAAGCCTATGACCGCAAGAAATCCCGTTACCGGAGTGATGAACCCGGCAGCGGGATTTTTAATCTGTTTTATATGGTAATTCTATAATCTATAGTGTATAATGGTCAAAAAACGGAGGTATTTCAATGAATAAAGTCATCTACGTAAGTCGCGGCGGACACACCAAAAAGCTCGCCGAAGCGGTCGCGCGCGGCGCAAGCTGCACGGCGGAAGCCCTGACGGGCGCAACGCAAGTCACGGGCGCGGACACGCTCTTCGTCGGCGGAGCAATCTACGCCGGCTCGCTCGACGGCAAGCTCACGTCGTTTCTCCGCTCGCTCACGCCCGAAAGCGCGCGCCGCGTCGCCGTGTTCGGCTCATGCGCGTCCCCGAACGCTTCTATCCTCGAGCTTGTGCGCAAGGAAGTACCCGGCGGCATAGAAGTCTCGTCGGAAGCATATCAATGTCTCGGCTCGTTCCTCGTAATCGTCAGCGCGGGGCACCCGAACGCCGCCGACCTATCAGGCGCGGAGCAATTCGGCAAACGCCAAGCCGCGCTGTAACCCCGTTATTCGCAACCGTTATCCGCTATATAAAAAAGCCCGCCGTAAGGCGGGCTTTTCGTTATTAACCTTTGTACTTCTTGTCGTCCGCGACCCACTCAACGTCGGCTTTCGCCTGACCGAACCCGCCTGTGTCAAAGCTGAACACGGGGGGAGGCGCGTCGCCGTCCGCGGGAGGGGGAGGAGGAGCCATCGGACGCTGCGACACGTCGTAGCCCTCGCGCTCCGCCATCATCTGCAAAGACTCCGCCTGACGCTCGGGAGTCGCTTTCAGCGCGGCAAGGTCGGCTTCGCCGCCCGGATACGCGAGGTAACGGAAACGCTCCATCTCGATTTCGACCATGCGCGGACCGGAAGCATACGGGATAACGAGGAAAATCTCGTCCTCAATGCCCTTCTTCAGCCAGTTCGCAAGCACCTTCGGGTCAAGCCCGTTCTTGTGAATCGAAGCGAGGAACGTCTGCGTCTTGTCGGACACATTGTAGCCCGTGTTGGAAAGCTCCTGCGGGCGATTCAGCGCGGCTTCATAAATGTGCGAATTGATGTTCGCGGGCGTAAGCGCGGAAACGCCGATACCGTAAGGCTTCAGCGCGTTGTAATAGGACTCCAGCAGGTTAAGAACAGCGGCTTTCGCGGCGGAATACGGTGCCGTGCTCGAGCCTGCGCCGAACGCGCCCCAAGAAACCGTCGAAGCGATATGACCGCCCTTGCCCTTTTTAATCATGCGCGGCACAAACGTGACAAGCCCGTTGACAACGCCGCCGAAGCAAACGCCGACAACCCAGTCATAGTCGTCATAAGTGGAAGCTTCCGCCGGTCCGAAAACGTTAACGCCCGCCGTGAGAATAATAACGTCGGGAGCCTCGCCGTAGACCTTTTCAATCTCGTCCGCCGCCGCGGCATACGCCTTACGGTCGGTAACGTCGAGCTTGATTGCGTAGTCAGCCGCGCCGCTCTTAATAGCCTCGTTGAGACGCTGACGGTTCATGTCGGCGATAATGACCTTTGCGCCCGCCTCCGTGAAAACCTGTGCCTGTCCGAGTCCCGCGCCGCTCGCGCCGCCTGTGATGAATACGATTTTGTCCTTGAAATCTTTCATGTGTCTGCTCTCCTTTTAATATAGTAAATTTTTTTACCAACTATGTAATAACCCCATGCGCGATAAAACCTGCGTAATAAACCCTGCGTAACAAACCCCATGCGTAAATTAAAACCTTTGCGATAAACCCCTTGCGAACCAACAACCCCGCGGAAAATCTCGCCGCCGCGACCTCGCTGGTCCGGGTGACAGGATTCGAACCTGCGGCCCCTTGCTCCCAAAGCAAGTGCGCTACCAAACTGCGCTACACCCGGATATACCCGCCATTATACAATAGATTTTCGCGGCTTTCAAGTGCAAAATGAAAAAGTCCTTCCGCATAATCCAATTTGCATTTTCGCTGACCTTATGATAAACTGTCAATAACTCAAAATCAAAGTCGGGGTGAGCACATGAAAATTCAAGAGTCGGCGGAAAATTACCTGGAGGCAATCCTGATACTCAGTCGGCGCAACGCGGCGGTTCGCTCCGTGGACATTGCGGCGGAGCTTGAGTTCACGAAGCCGAGCGTCTCTGTCGCAATGAAAAACCTGCGCGAAAACGGCTACATCGAGATGGACGCGGACGCGCACATAACCCTCACACCCAAGGGGCTTGTCATAGCCGAGACGGTTTACGAGCGTCACACAGTCCTGTCGAGCTGGCTCATGTCCCTCGGCGTACCCGACCGAGTCGCGCTGGAGGACGCGTGCCGCATCGAGCACGTCCTCAGCGAAGAGACTTTCGCCGCCATAAAGCGTCACGTCGAGGCGACCTAACGCCGCGCAAACCGTTCCCGCACAGCCGCGTTCCCCCGCGCGGGGTCAATCCCCAGCGTCGCGAGCGCGGCATACTCGTCGTCGGTTCCGCGTCCATGCGGCACGCCGTAGGCTCCGCTGTCGCTCCCGCTCGCGAGCGCGACGTTCAACCCATACGCGTATCGCAGCATTGCCGAGTGCGCGTCCCAAATCCGCCGCAAGGTCGCGTCGCAAAACCTCGGGTCGTCACTCTTGCCGAGCAAATTCGTAACAGGCGCGCACGTCGGCGTCCATATCGTTCCCGCGTCGCTCATCGCGCGAATTGCGGCTTCATCAGCCCAAAAGCCGTGCTCAACGCTGTCCGTGCCCGCGTCAATCGCGCGCTTAATATTGTCCGCGCCGCTCACGTGCGTCATAACCGCAAACCCCTCGCCGTGCGCCGCGCGCACCATTTCGCGCAGCTCGTCCGTCGGCATCTCGCCGCCCATAACCGAGCCGTCGCCCGCGAAGTCCAGCATTCCGCTCGCCGTGAGCTTCACGAAGTCCGCACCCAGCTCCGCCGCCTCCCGCACAAGGGCGCGGTACCCGCGCATGTCGTCAAACGCCCGCCCATACATACCGCCGTAGCCGCCGCGCTTATACGTAATGAATATCGGCGTGCGATACTCAATTCCATACTCCGGCGCAAGACTTTTCGCGAGCGCGCTCGCGCCTACCCTGTCCCCGCCGTCGCGAAAATACGTTACGCCGTGCTCACGCAACTTCGCAAGTTCGGCACGCACCGCAACCTCACTCGCGCCGCCCTCGTGCCGCGCCATTGCAAGCCTGTAATCCGCGCCGTCGGCGGCGATATGCCCGTGACACTCATACTTCACGACAAATAGCCCTCGCGCTCAAGCCACGCGACCGACCCCGCGCACGGCAGCGACTCAATCGTAAACGTCGGCGCGGACTCAATCGCCGTCAGCCGCCGCATAGCGTCCGCCATGTCGATAATCCCGTCGCCAAGCTCGTTATGGTGGTCCCAGTCGCGATAGTTGTTGTGAATATGGACATGCCCGATAAGCGGCGCGCACCGCTCAATCCATTGCGCCACAGGCACGTCGGACACAATCGTGTTCGCGTGACCAATATCAAGGCACAACCGAAGCCGCGCGTCGTCAACGCGCTCAACAATCTCGCAAATCGTGTCAGGCTCGTCCTCCAGCACGTTTTCGAGGTACAGCCGAAAGTCGTCGGGCTTGTCGCTCAAAAACTCGCGCCAGAACTCAACCGACCGCTCAACAAAAAATCCCTTAAAATATATCAGCGGCACATAGCCCGAGTGCGCAATCATGCGGTTTATCCCATATGAACGCATCAGCGCGTAAGACTGCGCGTACCTGCGCCGCGCAACGTCCAGCACCAGCGGGTCAATCGCCGCGGGGCACAGCTCGTTAAACGCCGCGTGAAACGTAAACCGCGCGATACCCGTCATGTCGGCGCGCGCCTTAGCGTCCCACTCGTCAAACAGCGGCGGGTCCATGTTCATAGCCGTGCAAAACTGCGCCAGCTCCACGCCCAACCCATGCCGCGCCGCAACCTCCGCGCAGTCCCCCGCGACGGTCGAAATGTACAGCCTGTCCCTAATATCCATGCGTTACCTCCAAAGCTTCCGTATTCGACCATTTTATCAAACCAAACTCAAAATGCAAGGTGATTATCATGTATTTTTCAGAACTTAACGAACAAATTCCCGGCATACACCGCGCCGCCGCCGAGGAAGCCGCTCGGCGGTGGGACGCGATAGCCAAGCCGCTCGGCAGTCTCGGGCTTCTCGAAACGTCAATTATTCGCGTCGCCGCCGTAACAGGCAGCGCAAACGTGCGGCTCGACAAGCGCGCCGTGCTCGTCCTCTGCGCCGACAACGGCGTGGTTGCCGAGGGCGTGACGCAGACGGACAGCTCCGTAACCATGCTCGTCGCAAAAAACCTAACGCGCCGCCAAACCTCCGTCTGCCTGATGGCGAAGCAGGCGCAAGCCGACGTTATCCCCGTTGACATCGGCATGAACACGCGCCCCGACTTCCCAGGTCTTACCGATTGCCGCGTTGCGGACGGCACCCGCAACCTGTACCGCGAGCCCGCAATGACGCGCGAACAGGCAATCCGCGCAATCGAGCACGGCATAAACCTCGCGCGCGATTGCGCAAAAAACGGTTACAACATACTCGCGACAGGCGAAATGGGCATCGGCAATACAACGACCTCAAGCGCGGTTGCCGCCGCGCTTCTTTCCGCGCCCGTGCGTGGCGTGACGGGGCGCGGCTCCGGGCTGACGGACACCGCGCTCGCCCGCAAAATCGCCGTCATCGAAACGGCAATCTCCCGCCTGAAGCCCGACGCGTCGCCGCTCGAAGTCCTCGCCGAGGTCGGCGGATTTGACATCGCGGGCATGGCGGGAATCTTTATCGGCGGCGCGCTCTGCGGAATCCCCGTCCTTATCGACGGTTTCATCAGCGCGGTATCCGCGCTTCTCGCCGCGCGCCTGTGCCCGAACGCCGTGCACGCCATGCTCGCAAGTCACGTCTCCGGCGAACCCGCGGGCGGGCGCGTCCTGTCCGAGCTTGGGCTTGAACCCATGATAACCGCCCACATGCGCCTCGGGGAGGGCACGGGAGCCGTCGCCGCGCTGCCCCTGCTTGACCTCGCGCTCGCGGTCTACAGCGGCTCCTCGTCGTTCGCCGAAATCGGCATGGACGCGTACACGGAGCAATCGGAATCGCCGACGGAAACACAAGCTGAACCGCGGGAGGAACGGTAAATGCGCACGCTTGTAATCGGCGGCTCCGGCTCCGGCAAGAGCGAATTTGCGGAGCGGGAAATCACCAAACTCCACCCCGCCGCCGCGTCGGACAAGTACTACATAGCCACACTAATGCCGTTCGGACGAGAGGACGAAGCCCGCATCGCCCGCCACCGCGAGCAGCGCGCAACGCGCGGCTTCACAACAGTCGAGCAATACACCGCGCTTGCCGAGCTGCAACTTCCCACACGCGGCGGAGCCTTACTTGAGTGTCTCGGCAACCTCGCGGCAAACGAACTGTTCGCGCCCGAAGGTGCCGGAACAGAACACGCCGAAGCCGCAATGCTCCGCGGCGTAATCGCCCTCGAGTCGCAATGCGACGACCTCATCGTCGTCACAAACGACGTGTTTGCGGACGGCGAAACATACGAACCCGAAACCGAAAACTACATCGCCGTACTCGCCGCCGTCAACCGCAAGCTCGCGCAGCGGTTCGACCGAGTGGTTGAGGTCGTGTGCGGCATACCAATCGCGTTAAAGGGGGAAATCGCGTGATTAACAGTATTCGCCTTGCGTTTGCAATGTTTTCCCGCGTCCCGACGGGCAACCCCGACTGGTCGGAGCGCAACATGCGTTACATGCTCTGCGCGTTCCCGCTCGTCGGCGTGCTAATCGGCGCGCTCGAATTGCTCTGGCTGTGGGCAACGACGCTCCTCCCGCTCAACCCCATAATCCGCGCCCTCGGCGTAACGCTCATCCCCATCGCCGTAACAGGCGGCATACACCTCGACGGCTTCTGTGACGCGGCGGACGCGCTCGCAAGTCACGCCCCGCCCGAGCGCAAGCGCGAAATACTCAAGGACCCGCGCGCCGGCGCGTTCGCGATAATCGCCCTCGGCGTGTGGCTGCTGTCATACTTCGCGCTGTCGGAAAGCTTGCTGATACTACGTTTTGACCGACACGGTTTGCGTTACACCGCACCGTTCGCGCTCGGCTTCGTCCTCAGCCGCACCCTGTCGGCTCTCGCGGTGCTGAACTTCCCGTCCTCCAAAAGCGGGCTCGCCCGCTCTTTCAACGAAGCGGCAAATAAACGAACCGCAACGGTCATTCTCGTTGCGATTCTTATACTTTGCGCCGCCGCACTAATCCTGCTGTTCCCGCTCCCCGGCGTGGCGATACTCGCGGCAAGCGTCGCGTGCTTCGCGTACCTCAAGGTCATGTCGCACCGACAATTCGGCGGCATGAGCGGCGACCTCGCGGGCTACTTCCTCCAAATATGCGAGTTGTTGCAACTGCTCGCGCTGGTTTTGAGCTGGGAGGCGCTGCCATGGTTCTCGTAATCGGCGGCAAGGCAAACGGCAAGCTCGACTTCGTTCGCCAACACCTCGGCTACAACAACGCCGACATAGCAAACGCAACACTCGACGACCGCCCCGTCCTCAACAACCTGCAAGACCTCATGCTCGCCGACCCAAGCAGCGCGGAATCCATATTCCCAACGCTTCTGACCAAATCGGTCATCATATGCGACGAAGTGGGTTCAGGCATTGTGCCTATCGACCGCGCGGCGCGGCATTGGCGCGAAGCCGTCGGGCGGCTCTGCTGCCGTCTCGCCGAACAAGCCACCGCCGTAATCCGCCTGCAATGCGGCATTGCAATACTAATCAAGGGTGATTTAACATGGAAGTAATACTAATCAGGCACGGGCAAACGGCGGGCAATCTCGCGCGTCGCTACATCGGCGCAACGGACGAACCGCTATGTCATGACGGCATTGTCACGTCGGCAAAAAGCGGCATTTTCCTCAATGTCCCGCTCGTTTACGCCAGCCCCGCAACTCGCGCGGTGCAAACCTCGCAAATAAAGTTCCCAAACGCGCGCACACTCCTGTTCCCCGGACTGCGCGAGATGGACTTCGGCGTGTTTGAGCGGCGCACCGCCGACGAAATGGCGGACGACATGCGTTACCGCGCATGGGTCAATGGCGAGTGCTTCGGCGAATGTCCCAACGGCGAAGGGCGCATCGGCTTCACGGCGCGCACATGCATCACCTTTTCCGAAATCGTCGCGGAAAACCTCGACCGCAGAAGGCGTTACGTCATCATCGTCGCCCACGCGGGTACGATAATGGCAATCATGGAGCGGTTCGCCCGCCCGCGCCAGGCCTATTTCGACTGGCACCCGACGTATTGCGGCGGCTATCAGGCGCACATTGACGACGGGACGTGGGGCATAACTCCGCGTCTAACCGACTACAGGGAGATATGATTATGAAAGGCTTAACGCACGTTTACTACGGCTACGGCAAAGGCAAAACGACTGCGGCACTAGGGCTTGCGCTGCGCGCGGCGGGCACGGGACGGCGCGTCGTCCTCGTCCAATTCCTAAAAGACACGCCGAGCGGCGAGTTGACCTCACTCGCAAAGCTCGAAAACGTCATAGTCCTGCGCGGCAAGGCTCGCGGCGGCATGTTCACAAAGGACATGGACGAAGCCGCACGCGAAGCAACGCTCGCCATACACAACGCGAACCTGTCCGCCGCAATCGCGCTCGTAAGCTCCGACGACTGCGACCTGCTCATTCTCGACGAAGTAATCGACGCGTACCAGCTAAACCTAATAGACGCAACGCTCCTGACCGAATTGGTCACGAACAAACCCGAAGCCCTCGAGCTTGTAATCACGGGTCACAAGCCCGAGCCGTGGATTTTCGACCACGCCGACTACATCACCGAAATGGTCAAGCACAAGCACCCCTACGACGCAGGAATCCCCGCCCGCAAAGGCGTAGAGTTTTAGGTCAACCCCCACAAAACAAAAGCCCGCCTTTCGGCGGGCTTTCCTATCCGAATATCTCCCCCAACTCCACAAGTGCACGGGGTCCCAACAGCACGCGCCCGTGCTCCGACAAATGCCGCGCGAACTCGCGGTGCTCCGCCGTAAGCTCGCCGAATTCGCACAGCACGGCGGGCGGCGGCTCACGGTTCCACGGGTAGAAGATGAGGTAATAAACCCCCTCCGAATACGACAAAAACGTAATAATATCAGACACGCAAACGCGCGCGGCGGCAATCAAAGCCTCCACGTCGCGAAATATGTAAAACGTCGGCGCGCCCTCATACGCTCGCGCGAAAATCAGCATCGACTCGCGCCCCTGAAAAACCTCAAGATATGTATCGCGCGGCGCGTCCGCCGTCCGCCGAACAAGCTCAACAATGTCGTCCGAGGACGACAATCGCGCAAATTCAGGTCGCTCGACGTATATGTAAAAGCTGCCGTTACCCATACTGTGTATCTCCATAGCGCACCCTCCACCAATGTAACAATGCACTAATCATACATCAAAACGCGCACGCGCGCCAGTACAAATGCTTGGAAATTCAGGGTTTATCAGGCTTCGCGCTCAACCGCCGCGCCCACCGCGAGACTTTTCGGCACATCAATGACCCGCTGATTGCGGCTCCCGCGCCACCGCGTCAGCATCGTCCGCTCCGCAAGCACGAACCGCCCGTCAATGAGCACGTCCGTCTCCCGCAGCAGCTCCGCCGCGTCGGGACGCGCGAGCAATTCCTCAAATGTCCAGCCCGAGTACGCCCACACGTTCAGCCCCGCGCCGTGCGCCGCACGTGCAATCTCGGCGCAATCCGCCGCCTGCGCGAATGGTTCCCCGCCCGACAGCGTAACCCCGTCCGTCAGCGGATTGCCCAGCATCTCGCGGATAATATCCGCAACCGCGCGCTCCTCGCCACCCTGCGGGTCATGCGTCTGCGGGTTATGGCACCCCTCGCACCCGTGCGGGCACCCCTGCGTAAACACCGCAAACCGAAGCCCCGTCCCGTCAACAATAGAATCCTGCACAGTCCCCGCAATCCTCATAAAAACCCCTCCGAAAACAAGGGAGCGCGTCCCCGCGCCCCCGTCTTAATTGTCCATTGTCAATTGTCAACTGTCAATTGTCAAATTCCGTGCTTAACCCTATCCTTCTCCTCAGCGCGCTTACCGTCATTAAACCGCTCCAACGTCCCCACAAGGTACCCCGTAATGCGCCGAATCCGCTCGAACCCGACGTTCCCGTCGTGCTCCTTGCGCCCGCACTTCGGGCAAACGTCGTCAATAATGCCCGTGTAGCTGCAAACAGGGTCGCGGTCAACCGGGTGATTCACGCTGCCGTAACCAACGCCCGCTTCTTTCATGCACCGCACAACCTTCTCAAAAGCCTCAAGATTCTGTAACGGGTCGCCGTCCATCTCGACGTAAGTGATGTGCCCCGCGTTAGTCAGCGCGTGGTAAGGCGCCTCAAGCTTAATCTTTTCAAACGCGCTAATCGGATAGTAAACCGGAATATGGAAGCTGTTCGTGTAATAATCGCGGTCGGTAACGCCCGGGATAACGCCGTACTTCTTGCGGTCAAGCTTAACGAACCGCCCGGACAACCCCTCGGCGGGAGTCGCGATAAGCGTGAAATTCAGCTTGCGCTTGCGCGATTCCTCGTCCATGCGTCGTCGCATGTGAGATATAATCTCAAGTCCCAAGTTCTGCGCCTTAGCCGACTGCCCGTGGTGCTCGCCAATCAGCGCGACAAGCGTCTCGGCAAGACCGATAAACCCGACGGTCAGCGAGCCGTGCTTAAGCACCTCGCGCACCTCGTCGTCCCACGCAAGCTTCTCGCTGTCAATCCAAACCCCCTGCCCCATCAGGAACGGATAGTTGTAAACGCGCTTGCGGCATTGAATCTCAAACCGCTCCAATAACTGTTCAACAATCAAATCAAGCTTGTGGTCAAGCTCCTCAAAGAACCGCGAAATGTCCCCCTTTGCCTTAATGGCAAGCCGCGTAATGTTAATCGACGAGAACGACAGGTTCCCGCGCCCGTTGGAAATCTCGCGGCTCGGGTCATAAGCGTTACCGATAACGCGTGTGCGGCAACCCATGTAAGCAATCTCCGTCTCCGGCGTGCCCTTGTAATACTGCGCGTTGAAAGGCGCGTCCAAGAACGAAAAGTTCGGGAAAAGTCTCTTTGCCGAGCAGCGAATGGCAAGCTTGAACAGGTCATAGTTCGGGTCGCCCTCTTTGTAGCTAACGCCGTCCTTTACGCGGAACACCTGAATCGGGAAAATCGGCGTTTCGCTGTCGCCCATGCCCGATTCCGTTGACAGCAGCAAATTCTTCATAACCATGCGCCCCTCGGGCGAAGTGTCCATGCCGTAGTTAATCGACGAGAACGGCGTTTGCGCCCCCGCGCGGCTGTGCATCGTGTTAAGGTTGTGGATAAAAGCCTCCATCGCCTGATAAGTCGCGCGGTCCGTCTCCTTAACCGCAAAGTAATGCGCCGTTTTTTGCAGCTTACCGAGCTTGTCCGCGTCGTCGCTGAACTTTGCCAGCTTCGGCAGCTCCGCCGCGAGATACGCGTCCTCATTCTCAAGCGTCGGCGATAGCCCCGTCTCGTCCTTAATCGCGCCGATAATGCCCTTAACCTCGTCCTCAACGTCGTCAAGCTCCAGCTCCAGCATAAGTGCTTTCGCCAAATTCTGCCGATACAGCCGCACAAACGTCTTGCGCACACCGTCCGCCATGCCGTAGTCGAAGTTGACGATGCTCTGCCCGCCGTGCTGGTCGTTCTGGTTCGACTGTATCGCGATGCACGCGAGCGCGGAATAGCTCGCAATATCGTTCGGCTCGCGCAGCGTGCCGTGCCCCGTCTGGAACCCACCCTTAAACAGCTTGATAATATCAATCTGCGTGCACGTCGTCGTCAGCGTCAAAAAGTCCAAATCGTTGATGTGTATATCCCCGTCCTGATGCGCCTTGGCGTGGTCGGGGTTCAGCACGAACATATTGTTAAACTGCTTCGCCGCCTCGGAGCCGTACTTCAGCATAACGCCCATGGCGGTGTTGCCGTCAATATTCGCGTTCTCGCGCTTAACGTCGGAGTCGCGCGCGTCCGCAAACGTAATCTCCTCAAACGTCTGCATAAGCCGCGTGTTCATCTGGCGGCGGCGGCTGCGGTTCTCGCGGTAAAGTATATACGCCTTCGCCGTCGTGATAAACCCCGCGTCCATCAGCACCTTTTCAACAATGTCCTGAATGTGCTCAACGTCCGGCTCCGCGTTGCCCTCAACCTCCAGAATTGACAGCACCTCCGCGGACAGCTTATCCGCAATCTCTTCGCTGCCCGGGCGATAAGTCGCGTCGAACGCCTTTGTAATCGCGCCCGCAATCTTCGCGAGGTCAAATTCAACAACCCTGCCGTCTCTTTTGCGTATACCCGTAACCGTCTTACCCATAGTTGCGCTCCCCCTTGCATTAAAACCGACAAACACTACATATAGTGTTGAATCAATCTCACGTAATAATTATAATACAACTTCTAGTCCCCGCTGTCAATAGGCAAGTTACAAAAACATGACCGTCATTCTGACGAACATCGCTCTTGCATACCGCAATATATTGTGCTACAATGGTTTTGGAGTTTATCAAAATTTATTTTCGGGAGGAATTGCCATGCCGACACCCGCCGAACTCAAGGCGCGCGCCCTGGAGCTTATGAAATCCACCAAACCGTCGGTTTACGGCATAGCGGCGATATTCACAGCCGTCATGTGGATACTCGGCTTCCTCGCGAACGAGCTGAACCACACGCGCGAGCTGTCCGAGACATACATGTCGGCGTTCAACGACTACGTAAAGCACATGAACCCCGAGCTTTTTGTCAACACGGTAATGGTGGGCTTTGAAAAGCTGCGCGACGCCGGCTCGTCGCTCATCAGCATACTCCCCACCGCAATCAGCTCAATCATAAGCGTCGGTTTCGTCAGCTATTGCCTGAAGTTCGCGCGCGCACAGACGACAAACGTCCGCGACCTGCTTGACGGCTTCACCGTCGTGCTCAAGCTTATCATAATGTATCTGCTAATCGGCGTGTTCGTCGCGCTGTGGTCGTTGCTGTTCATCATTCCCGGCGTCATCGCGTCCCTGCGCTACTCACAGGCAATTTACATTCTCCTCGACGACCCGAGCAAGGGCGCGCTGCAATGCATCACCGAGTCGAAGCGCCTAATGCGCGGTCACAAGGGCGAATACTTCTGGCTGCTCCTGACGTTCCTCGGCTGGACGCTCTTGTCCTATGTCATCGCAAACGTCATCGGGCTTGTAATCCCAATCGGCTATACAATCCCGCTCCTAGCCGTGTTCCTCTCCCCCTACTCCGGCATAACCCGCGCCCTCTACTACAACGAACTCAAATCACAACCAATATAGTCGGCAAAGCCGACCCAACAACTGTTATCCGTTATCTGTTATCTGTTATCTGAATAAGCAACAGCCCGCCATAAGGCGGGCTGTTTATTATTCGTACTTTCCTTTCCCGTCGAAAACCTTCTGCCCCTGCATCACGACCGCGCTGCCCATTCCGCACTCAATCCGCGCATACGCGCCGTTAATCAGTTGCATCTGCGGCGGCACATGCCCAAAGTCCGCGTCGTAAAACACCGGCACGCGGAAGCTAACCATGCCGCTCTCCAAAGTCCTGCGCTGCAACCCGCCGAGCGCGGAGTCAATCGCGTCGCGCAGCGTAAAGTCCTGCGTGTCGCTGTAACCGTCGGGTCTGCCGATAACAATCCCGTTCGTGTACTCAAACCAACCCACCTCGCGCAGCTGCCACAGCGACCTGTAAATCTCCGCCGCGTTCATCTCGCAGCTCTCAAGCGTCCAAACAAGCCCGTCGCGCCAATACCGCTTGTGCAGCGTCTCAACCACGGGCGCGTACTTCGTCCCGACAAGCCGCCCCAGCGTGTCCAAGCACCCGCCGATAATGCGCCCCTCAATCGCCTCGCGGTCGCTCGCGTGCACCGACTTCCACTTTGACGGCTTATCAAGCGCGTAAAGGCTCTCGTGCAAGCCGTCCTCGCCCGCTTTCGTGTAACCGCCGTAACGCGCCGCGCTGCGCTGAATAATCGTCGGCTCGCGCAAAGCCTCGAACAACCGCAGGTCGCTCTCATGAATCGTTTTCGCGCCCAAGTTCATAAAGTTGCTCCCGTGCAGCGTCGCAACGTCGCATATAATCGTCATCGGGAACAGCAGCGTCGTAATGTCCGAGTAACCGCACACCCACTTCGGCTCCGACTTAGAAAGCTCGTCGAAGTCCAGCAGCGGCAAAATTTCCATCAAAAACTCGCCGCCCCACGGCGGAATTATCGCCGCCACCTCCGGGTTCGTGTACAGCGACATAAACTCCCTTGCGCGCGTCTCCGCGTCCGCGCTCACGCACTTCGCGCTCCGCCGCACCGAATCCGTAACGACGACGCGATACCCCATAGTCTCAACATTGCGCACGGCAAGCTCAAGCCGCGCGTGATTGCCCTCATTAACTCCCGCGGACGGCGCGCAAACGCCGATAATGTCGCCTTTCTTCAATGGTTTCGGATATTTCATCGTAATCCTCCCTCGCGTCTCCGCCTCATATTATCCATTGCCCGTTCTCAATAATCAGCCGCGTCGCAACCGCGTCCATAAACTCCGCGCTCGTAACGGCACGCGCGTTAAACCCCGGCTCCGTCAGCGGCACCAAATCCGTCGTCATAATCCCGCTCGACAGCGTATCAAGGCACGCCGCCTCAAGCTTGTTCGCGAACGCGGCTAAATCAGCCAACCCGTCAAGCTCCGCGCGGCGGCGCAGCGCGCCCGTCCAAGCGAATATCGTCGCCATCGGGTTCGTGGAAGTCTCCTCCCCCCGCTGATACCTGCGGTAATGCCGCGTAACCGTCCCGTGCGCCGCCTCAAACTCATAGTTGCCGTCCGGCGAGACGAGCACGCTCGTCATCATCGCAATCGCCCCGAAAGCGGAGCTTACCATATCGCTCATAACGTCGCCGTCATAGTTCTTCAACGCCCAAATAAACCCGCCGCCGGAACGCATCACGCGCGCCACCGCGTCGTCAATCAGCGTGTAAAAATACGTAATCCCCGCCCGCTCAAATCGCGCCTTGTATCCGTCATACTCCTCGTCGAACACGTCCTTAAACCGCCCGTCGTATACCTTTGAAATCGTGTCCTTCGTCGAAAACCACAAATTCTGCTTCGTGTCCAGCGCGAACTGGAAGCACGACCGCGCAAAACTCCTGATGCTCTTTTCCGTGTTGTGAATCCCTTGCAACACGGCGGGACCCGACGTTTTCGCAATCGTCACCGTCCGCACCTCGCCCGATTCACCCGTAAACGTCAGGCTGCATTCGCCCGGCTCGTCTGTAATAATCTCGCCCGCCTTGTAAACGTCGCCGTAGGCGTGGCGCGCAATCGTAATCGGCTTTGTCCACCCGCGCACGACGGGCTTCAGCTCGTCCAAAAGTATCGGCGCGCGGAACACCGTCCCGTCAAGCACCGTGCGAATCGTCCCGTTGGGCGAAGACCACATGCGCGTTAGCTGCGGAAATTCCTCCATGCGCTGCTTGTTCGGCGTAATCGTCGCGCACTTAACCGCAACGCCGTGCTTCTTCGTCGCAAGCGCGGCGGCAACCGTAACTTGGTCGCCCGTCTCGTTGCGGTGCAACAGCCCGAGGTCATAGTACTCGGTTTTCAGGTTAACAAACGGCAGCAGCAGTTTATCCTTAACCATCTGCCACAGCACGCGCGTCATCTCGTCGCCGTCCATCTCCACAATCGGCGTTTTCATCTCAATCCTTGCCATATTTCAAATCCTCTCCGTAATATATCTATACGTCCAAATTGTCCATTGTCAACTGTCAATTGTCAATTGTAAGTTGTTGGTCAAGCGTGTGCTCAAACGCGGGAATAAACCGCTCGATAAAATACTCAACCTCCGCCATGTGCAGCGCGTCCAGCTTTGCCCGCGTCTGCCGCGCCGCAAGGCTGAACTCGCGGTTCCCCGCGCCCAGCTCCTCCAAGCACTTAATGTACGCCGCAAGCTTATCCGCCGCCTTAACAAGCTCCTCCGTTCCCGCGTCCGCCCCGTCGAAGTACGGCGCGAAAGCGCCCCTCAGTTCCGGCGGAAGCGCGTCGCTCAGTCGTTCCGCCGCAACGGCTTCAACCTCACGGTAAGCGGCAGTTATCGCGTCGTTGTGATACTTAACCGGCGTCGGCATGTCGCCCGTAAAAATCTCCGGCGCGTCGTGGTACAGCGCGGCAATCGCCGCCTCGCCCGGGTCAGCGTCGCGCTTGAACACGTCCCGCCGAATAACCGCAAGCGCGTGCGCGATAACCGCCACCATGTGCGAGTGCTCCCGCACGTTCTCAATGTCGCTGTTGCGCATAAGCGCCCACCGCGTAACATACTTCAGCCGCGATATAAGCGCGAAAAAGCTGTATCCGTCCTCCATACAATCAGCCCTCCGCAATCTCAATCGTCGTCGTCCGCCCCGCGATAGCCTTCTTCTTCCACCCGCCCGTGTAATATCGGATATTCGTAATGATAATAGCCGCCGCCCAACCGATAGGCAGCGTTGACCAAGCCGCGGCGTAACCCATCAAGCCCAAGTTAACGCCCACATACCCGAGCACGACGCGCAGAGCAAGAGCCGTCAGCGTCGCGATTGATTGCAAAATCGTGTCCCCCGCGCCCTGCAGCACGCCGCCGAGCGTCATGTAAGCCGCGAAAATCCAATAAGTCGGCGCGAGAAACCGAATCTGCTCCGTCCCCATGGCGACGGACTCCGCGGTAAGCCCGAATATCGTAACGACATAGGGCGCGAACGCGAATAAGGCGACGCAAATCGCGATTGTTATTGACAAAGACATTATAAGTGAGGTACGATAACCGCGTTTAACTCTGTCAAACCGCCGCGCGCCGACGTTTTGCCCCGCGAAATTCGCAAGCGCGGACTGGAACCCGATAATCGGCACGAACACAAAGTTGTTAATCCTCGTTCCCGCCGAAAACGCCGCGATACACGTCTCCCCGAACCCGTTAACAAGCCGCTGCATGAACACGTTGCCGACAGACACAATGCTCTGCTGAACCGCCGTCGGCACGCCGATTTTCAGCATAGTCTTGCAAATCGCGCCGTCGAAGTGCCGTAGCCCGCGTTGCAGCGGGAACCGCCGCCGCAGATAAATGTAAGCAAACACAACGCACAGCACCTGCGAAATAACCGTCGCCCATGCCGCGCCCGCAACGCCCCATCGGAACGAAGCCACGAACCAAACGTCCAGCAACGTGTTCGCAATCGTCGAGGCAAGCAGGAAGTACAGCGAAGCCTTGGAGTCGCCGACGGCGCGCAGTACTGACGCAATGCAGTTGTAAACGAACTGGAACGTCAGCCCTATGCAGTAAATGCGCAGATACGTAACCGCCATGCCGATAATGCTGTTCGGGTCATTCAAATCCCCCGGCACATTGAGCAGGTTCTTCAGCAGAAACGGCGTAACGGCGTACCCGATAACGGTAATAACCGCGCCCACAGCGGCGAGCAGTATGAGCGACGTGTCAACCGACACCGCAACGTCCTTCTCCCGCTTTGCCCCGAAGTATTGCGCCACAACGACTCCCGCACCGACCGACAGCCCCATTGCGAACGCCAGAAACAAAAACGTTATAGCCGCGCACGTGCCGACGGCGGAGAACGCCGCCTCGCCCACGTAGTTACCGACGACGATTCCGTCAACCGTGTTGTACAGCTGTTGCAGCAGGTTCCCCGCCATAATCGGCAGCGCGAACATAAAAATAAGCTTCCATTCGCGCCCGACGGTCATATCTCTCTTCAATTTCAATTACCTCTTTCTGATTATCTCTTTTATTGGCTACAATAATATCACGCGACGGCGTTATTGACAACCCATTTTGAAAGGGTGCGTCCCATGAAAATTTCTCTAATCCTTCCCGCGTATAACGAAAGCGAGATTATCCGCGCGAACGTCCTTGCGGCGCGCGCCTTTTTAACCGAGAGTTTCCCCGACTTTGAGCTAATAGTCGTGGACGACGGCAGCACGGACGCCACCCCCGCAATCGTCTCCGCGCTACAGGACAACCGTGTGCGCGTAATCTCCTACCCCGCAAATCGCGGCAAGGGGCACGCCGTCAGAACGGGAGTCCTCTCCGCCGTCGGCGACCTCGTGTTCTACACCGACGCGGACCTCGCCTACGGCTTCAACCCACTAACCGAAGCCGTCCAAGCCTTTGCCGAACACCCGTCAGACCTCGTAATCGGCTCGCGCCGTCTCTCGCCCGACGGGTACGGCGAATATTCCGCCCTACGCATCTTTACCTCGCGCTTGTTCGCCCTAGTCGCGCGCGTGCTGTCAGGCTCGCGGTACGACACGCAATGCGGCTTCAAGGGTTTCACGCGCGACGCGGCGCAAGCCATCTTCTCCCGCTGCAAAACCGACGGCTTCGCGTTCGACTTTGAGGTAGTGCTCCTCGCCGACGCACTCAACCTGCAAGTCGCGCAATTGCCCGTTAAAATCCTGCACCACGGAACCTCAAGCGTCCGCCTATTGCGGGACAGCGTGCGTATGCTGCTCGAAATTCGCCGAATCCGCCGCCGCGTAAACAACCCGAGAAAGGAGTCGCGTTCATGATTTCAAAGCTCCGCGCCTTTCACGAAAAACACCCGAACGTCCTCCCGTTCCTCGTCGTGTTCGCCCTGATTTTCGTCCGCTACTGCTATTACGGCTTCCAATACAACTACCAGCTCGACGACTATATCCCCTACCATAACTATGTAACCTCCGGCTTCTCGCTCACGGAACTCATTAACATACACGGAATGCTCTCACAACGCCCGCTCTCATGGCTGTTCGACGTCATAATCTGGGCGCGCTTCTTCGACCAAATGCTCGTCGCCGTCGCGCTCATCTCCGCGCTGTACGCCGCCGCCGCTCTCATGCTGCGCCGCGTGTTCGCGCGCCACTTCGGTTGCGGCTCACTCTTCGTCGTCGCGATGACGCTGCTCCCCCTCGGGTTTGAGGGCACGTATTGGGTCGCCGCGTCAACCCGCGTCGTCGTCGGCATGTTCTTCTCCGCGCTATCCCTGTACTTCTTCGACGCGTTTTTGCACAGCGGCGGCAAACGCCGCATACCCGCGTTCGTCCTCGCCCAAGTCGTCGCCTACGGACTGTACGAGCAAAACCTGATATTCTCTTTCGCCGCAACAATTCTAATCGCCGTCGTCACATGGTTCGAGAAACCCGCGAATCTCGACCAAAAGCTCCGCCGTCGCCGCGTCGCCCTCGCGGGCTTCACCGTGCTGCTCGTCCCCGCCTACTTCCTGTTCACCGCCTCATTCCCGCAAAACGAAGCATATGTCAGCCGCTCCCAAATCGGCACGCCGCTAACCCCCGGCTACTTGCAGGACATCTTCCTGCCCCTACTGCGCCAACTAAAATCCGTCTACCTCGGCGGCGGAGTCGCGACGCTCACGCGCGGCACAACCCGCGCTCTGCGCCTAATCGCCGAAAGCCCGAACATACTCTACATCGCGCTAATACTCACCCTAACCGCCGCCGTGTTCCTCCTCGCCAACCGCAAGCCCGAAGCAAACGCAAACGCGAAAGCTCGCCGCCCGATACTCGCCATAACAATCGGTCTGATGCTCGCTCTCGCGCCGCTCGCCCCGTTTTTCATTCTCTACAACCCGTGGTTCTCGTTCCGCGGCGCGGTCATGACTTTCCCCGGTTTCGCCCTAATCGCGGACACGCTGCTCGCGCTGATACTAACCCGCGTCCGCGCCAAACGCGCAATAACCGCCGCCGTAACCGCCGCGTTCACGCTAATCTGCTGCATAGCCGCCGTCAGCGAGCTTCACGACTACAAGCTCACCACGGAGCGCGACATGCAAATCACCTCCGCAATCGCCGCCATAGTCGCCGTAGGCGAAGAGACGACGCGCGACTCCAACATCGCCGTCCTAAACGTCAGCCCGACGTATCTCACCGACCAAAACTACTACTATCACGAGCACGTGCACGGCGTAACCGAAAGCAACTGGGCGCTCACGGGCATGATGGAGTACCGCATGAGCTACATGACGCGCCCCAAGGTCACGCCGCTCCCCGCGGGCGAGATGTACCGACAATGGAACAGCGCAACCTCCCGCCTGACGAATTTCGACGCGCTCTATTTCTATCTCGACGGCGCGGTCTATCGCGTCGCCCTCACCCCCGCCGCCAATGGCAAGACCGCCGTCACCGACGCCGACAGCGGGCGGTTGCTGGCGCATACTTGGGAGACAGATAATATAGGTTATCTGCAACTGCTCACTTAGTTTTTGCTTTTGTTTTTCAATCTCAAATTAGATTTTCTTGTTTCGCGCGTCGGCGCGGGCGAGTTCCGTGTCCTACGCGGACGGCGCCCCCTTTCTTACGCAAGAAAAGGGGGAAAGAGCGCTTAAGAGGGGCTGCCGCCCCTCTTAAGAATCACCCCCTTCTCAGAGCGCTGTAGTCTCCAGTCGCTATCGCAAATCAAGTCGCGAGTTACGCGGCACAAGACTACACTCAAGTGCAAGCTCGCTCCGCGAAAGCCAGCCCTTATGCAACGATTTATCCTTGCCAAGTGGCAGCTTGCAACCCAAGCGTTAACCTACTGCCCGTAACGCCGCATTAGGTTTGCGCCTAGCTGTGGGGGAGATTTTTAAGAGGGGGTTTACCCCCTCTTAAATGCGCTTTCCCCCCTTTCTCGCATAAGAAAGGGGGCCCCGCGCGGGGAGCGCAGGAGCAAGTAACAGATTACAGGTAACTGATAACAGATATGGAACGGAAAGATGCGACGCAGGACGAAAGACGCAGAGTGCCCTGCGGTGGGACGAAAGAACAAGGAAGCATAGAAAATCCGCCCTATCGGGCGGATTCCCTATGCTTTCAATTGACTCCACAGCGTGTCATACAGCGTCAGCGTCCCCTGCGGGAGGTTCGCGAACGGCTCGCACCGCGCCAGCTTATCCTCGGGCGGGAACTGAATCTCCAAATCCTCCTCGTCGTAGTCCAGCGCGTACTCGGCGGCGGCCTCGGCGTTGGCGGAGACGTAGCCCGTCATGTCCATGTTGCGCACAGCCGTCTCCGTCGAGGACATGAAGTTGATAAACAGCTCCGCGTTCGTTTTGTTCTTCGCGCCCTTCGGCACGCACATCGCGTCCGAGAACACATTCGCGCCCTCGTCCGGCAGCGCGAACCGCAGGTCGGGGTTGTTCTCGCGCATCGTAATATAGTCGCCCGCGTAATACGCGCCAATCCACGCCTCCTCACCCTCAAGCTTGTCGAAAATCGTGTCCATAACATACGCCTGCTTAATCGCTTTCTGTTGCACCAGCAGGTCGAAAGCCGCTTGAATCTCCGTCTCGTCCGTCGTGTTCAGCGAGTAACCGAGGTACTTCAGCGCGATACCGAAAGCGTCGCGCGGGTTGTCGAACATCAAAATCTGCCCCGCGTACTTCTCGTCGAACATCGCGCCCCAGCTCGTAATCTCGTCGGTAATGTACTTCGAGTTGTAGATAATCCCGACGGTGCCCCACATGTAAGGCACGGAGTATTCCGTGTTCGGGTCATACGTCGTCGTCTGATACTCCGGCGACAGCAGCTCAAGGTTCGGAATGTTCGCAAAGTCCAGCTTTTCCAGCATTCCCTCCGCGATTAGCCGCTCCACCATGTAGTCGGACGGGATAATAACGTCATAATCCGTCCCGCCGAGCTTCAGCGCGGCGTACATGCTCTCGTTGCTCTCAAACGTCGAGTAATTGACGCGAATCCCCGTCTCGTCCTCAAAGTCGTCAAAGATGCTCTCGTCAATGTACTCGCCCCAGTTGTAGACGTTGACCTCCCCGCCCGTCTGCGGCGCGGTTCCCGCGTCGGGCGCGTTCGTCGCGGGCGAGCTTCCGCCGTCCGCCGCGGGAGCTTTCTCGCCGCAAGCGAAAAGCGAAACCGCGCAGACCATTGCCAGTAACAGCGCAATAAACTTCTTCAATTCTCATTCCTCCGTTTTTATTTATATCGTAAACCCGCATAACGGTTTTACTTCTTGACCTTAGCCTCCTGCTTCGCCTCGCGCAAGTTGATAATCAGCAGCAGAACGAGCACCACCGCGAACAGCAGCGTGGACAGCGCGTTAATCTTCGGGCTAATCCGCTTGCGCGTCATCGCGTAAATGTTCATCGACAGCGTCATAACGCGCGAACCCGCCGTGAAATAACTAATTACAAAGTCGTCAATCGACATCGTGAACGCAATCATAGCTCCGTTGATAATCCCCGGCATAATCTCCGGAATTATCACCTTGCGGAACGCGCGCAGCCATGTGCACCCCAAGTCCATAGCCGCGTCCACCAGATTCCCGTCCAATTGCCGCAGCTTCGGCATAACCGACAGAATCACATACGGAATGTTAAACGTAATGTGCGCAATCAGCAGCGTCGCAAACCCCGGTCGAAACTTCAAAACCGAGCCGAGCATAACGAACAGCAAACACATCGCCACGCCCGTAATAATGTCCGCGTTAATCAGCGGAATGTCGTTCACGAACAGGAACGCGCCCCGCGCGCGCTTGCGCATGTTGAAGAACCCCACCGCCGAAATCGTCCCGATAACCGTCGCCACCGCCATGGACAGCGCGGAAACCGCGAGCGTCGTGTAAAGCGAACCCATAATCCCGCTGTCGGACAGCAGCTCGCCGTACCACTTGAACGTAAAGCCCGACCACACCGTGCGGCTCTTCGTCTCGTTGAACGAGAACACAATCAGCACAAAAATCGGTGCGTACAGAAACAGCATAATAAACGCCGTGTACAATCGGCTCCCGATTTTCCGTGAACCAGCCGTCATTTCGTCTCCTCCGTTCGCTCGTTTTCCTTATCCGCCGTCTTTATGTATGCCTCCGCCTGAACGCGAAACCCCGCCGTCATCGCGTCGGGAAGCACTCGCGCGTTGTACAGGAAGTCCGCATAAGCCGCGTCCCTCGCGTCAATCTCGCCGCGCTCGGCGTGATACGCAAGCGCGTAGTACGCGCCAATCAGTCGGTGCTCTTCGTGTGTTGACAATCGGAACCGTATAACGTCAGCTAAATCAATATTCCGATAATTCCCGTCGCGCGCGTAAAGCAACTGAAACTTCTGCTGGGCACGAACATAATATCGGTTCTCGCCCTTAATCCCGAGCAGCTTGTAGATATACCCCGGAAACGGTCTGACAGGCAACAGCTGTCCCAGCGTTTCAATCACCGCATATACACCAATCGCCAACGCGAACAGCGACTTGTTACGCACCCACAGCAAGCCGACGACAAGCGCGAGAATCGCCCCCACAGTCGTCCGACTGACAAGCGCGCCGCGCCGATAAACCTCAACCGTCGCGTCGTCAATCTCCCCCTCCGGCGCAACCGCTTCAACACTCCCGTCAAATAAACTCCCGCCGTCAAACCGCACCCGCAGCTTCCCGTCAACCCGCCGCAACGCGAATTTACTGACGACAAACGCGTCAATCCGCCACCCGCGCGCCTTGAAATACACCGCATCACCCAGCGCGCGCACAGCTATATAGACAGGTATCGCGACGCACAACTGCGCAAAAGCCAAAATTATCACCCAAGCAATCTCCCAAACCACGCGCCGTCCCCCCGTCAATAATTGTCCATTGTCAATTGTCAACTGTCAATTGTCGTCACATCATAACAGTCTTGTCCTCGCCCTCGCCGAACTTGTTCATGAAGTACATGAAAATCATGACAATCACCATCATAACAAGCGCGATAGCCGAACCCAAGTGCGGGTTAAACGTCCCGCCGATAAACTTCATTTCAATCAGGTCGCCCAGCATCATCTGGTCCCCGCCGCCCAGCAGCTTCGAGATAACGAACGTACTGACCGCCGGCACGAACACCATCGTAATCCCCGACAGCACGCCCGGCAGCGACAGCGGAAAGATTACCTTGCGGAAAACCGCGTGCGGCGCCGCGCCGAGGTCCTGCGCAGCCTCCACAAGGCTCTTGTCAATCTTCACAATCACCGAGTAAATCGGCAGAATCATAAACGGCAAAAAGTTGTACACCATACCGACGACGACGGCGGCGGGCGTGTTGATAATGTGCAGCTGCGGCAAACCGAAAAAGCCGAGCGCGCGGTTCAGCAACCCCGTGTTCTCCAATATCGACATCCAAGCATACGTGCGCAGCAAAAAGTTCATCCACATCGGCAGCATCAGCAGCATGATAATAATCCGCTGATACCGCTTGCGCTCATGCGCCAGAATGTTCGCAATCGGGTACCCGAGCAGCAGACACACGAGCGTCGAGATAAACGCC
>JAISKH010000047.1 GCA_031261325.1 Oscillospiraceae bacterium | reverse complement strand
TGATAATATGCTCCCCCTCGTCGCATATTAACACGTCGCGCGTGAGGTAATGATATGAACTTTTATGACAGATTTATAAAGCTGTGCCGCGAGAACAACGAAAAAGCAACGCCCCTGCTGTTAAAACTCGGCTTGTCGCAGGGCAACCTGCATAAATGGCGTAACGGCGCGACGGTCAACTCGGACGCGCTCGTCACGCTCGCCGACTATTTTGACGTGTCGGTGGACTACCTGCTCGGGCGCACGGACAACCCCGAGCTGAACGACAAATCGGGGCTGACCTCCGGCAAGCGGTAGGTTTGACCGCGGCGACTCCCGCGCGATGCTCGCGAGCGGCATAGCCGACGACGGGTTTTGTTCGCCGTGCAAGTTTTGCGCGCCGCCGCACTTGCTCTGTACGTTGAGGTCGCAAAGAGCCTACTTCAGGCAAACTCTCGCATTACTTGATAAAAACTCGCATTACGCGTGTTTGACTTCCACCGACATGTGATTTATAGTGTTAGCAGAATCGGTTCTAAAACACAAATCATTATAAGAGGTGTAACCAATGTCAGTACATTTCAGCGAGAAATTGAAGCAGCTACGCAGCAAGCGAGACTTAACGCAAGAGCAAATCGCGGACATTTTCCATGTTTCGCCGCAGTCCGTCAGCCGTTGGGAGACGGGCGCGAACTACCCCGACATCGAAATCCTGCCGCACATCGCCATATTCTTCAAGGTCACAGTCGATGAACTGCTCGGAACGGAAGCGTTACTCGGCGAAGAGCAAGTCTCGGAATATATAAAAACCATTCGCAATCTGCTCAATTCTGGCAAGCTTTCCGAAGCGGTTCACGCTTCGCGCGCCGCCGTGCGTGAATACCCTGTTAATTACGATTTGCAAATGCTCCAAATGCAGTCATTGTGCGCGTTCTATGCCGACGAAACTATTGAAAACGCCGAAAAGCGCAAGGAAATCATAGCAATCGGCGAGAGAATCATAAATTACAGCACCGACCAGAATATATCATTGTGGGCAAAATGGCAGCTTTTTCGTCAGTATATCAAATGGAACATGCGAGAAGAGGCAAAGAAAATCCTAACCACACTCCCCTCCGAAGTATGGTATACGCAGGACGCAAACGCGGGATACGTACTCGATGGCGAGGAATGGCGCAAAAACCAACAGCTTCGCATAATCAGATTCACAATCCTGTTAGGCGACTTCATGCGAGAATACGCCGAAAAAGCCGATTTGTCACCGCTCGAAAGGATAAACTGTCTCAAAACCAATGCGCAAATTGAAAGCTTGGTCGGCGCGACTTACGGCGACAGGAGCGGCGGCAATTCGACGGCTTCCATTGACAGCGCGTTCGCGAATATCCGCCTTGCCGAGCTGTACTGCGAGGCGGGCGACGGCGAAAACGCGTTGCAACACATAGAAATTGCGGCGCGGGATTCATTGCGCCACGTCGAAACGATGGACACGACGAACGACGATGGCAGCAACTACTTTGCGTGGTCAACGCCGCGCAATCTGTGCTGGATTCTGTGGGAGGATTACCTTATAAAGCCGCAATTTGACACTATCAGAACAGAAGCGCGATTCATCAACTGTTTTGAACTGCTCAAATCCAATTCGCGCGAACTAAAGTGAGCACTCCTGCGTGCAAACATAGCAAAAACCCTCCCGTCATGGGAGGGTTTTCAACACTTTTACCTATTAAAATCAAATATCCTCATTCCGTTTACGCGCCAATACAAGCACGCACCCCGCCGCAAGTGCCGTCAGCACCCACAGCATCGCGCCCGCGTCGCCCGTGCGCGGCGGGAACGGCTCATTCCGCGCGGGCGTGTAAACCCACGCGCCGATTTCGTCGTCGTAGTGCCAATCGCCCAGCGGCGTGCCGTCCTCGTCGAACTCGATAAACCCGCCGTCATCGTTCGGCACGAGTGTCGCGCCGTCATTTCGCGTCGGCGGCGCAACGTTCGGCGCACTCGGCACCACGATTACCCCCGGAACCGTCGGCGTTGCGGACGGTTCGGGCACAGGCTCGACCGTCGGCGTTGCCGTCGGTTCAGCAGTCGGTGTCGGCGTTTCGCTCGGCGTTGGCGAAACGTCAGGCGACAATTCCGGCGATTCCTCCGGCGTTGGCGAAGGCGATTCCTCCGGCGACGGTGAGGGCGCAAGCGTCGCCGAAGGCTGCGGCATCGGTACAACTGCAGTCCACTTGGCGTATAGCGTGATGTCGTCCGTAACCATGTCCGCGTCGAACGCCCACGGGGTTATCGCCGCGGCTTCCCTGAACCAACCGCCGAACGTGTAGTTGTCCCTCGTCGGGTTCACATCGGGCGCGGCGGCTAAATCGCCGTAGCTCACGGTTTGGTCAGCGGGCTTGGGGCTTCCGCCCAGCACGTCGAACTTGACAGTGTATCGGTTAATAGTCCAGATTGCGTACACATTCACATTTTCCTCGGCAAAATCGACCGACGTTACAGCTGTCTGCTCCGTCGGAGTGAGCGACCACCCGACAAAGGTGTAGCCCTGACGCGCAAATCCCAGGCTCGACGCGTTCAGGTCAGCCGAAGTGTGCGGCATAATCAAACCCGCTTCAATCGGGCTTCCGCTCGCGCCGTTGCCGTTGTAAATGATTTTCAGCGACGCATTCAGCCCGTAGTTCACGTCGGCGTTGTTGAGCGCGTAAACGAACGGAGTCGTCAGCGACACGCGCCCGATTGCGTTTTCGGCGGCAACGTCGGCTTCAAGCGGCCGCCCCGCGTATGTCGTTCCCGCCGTATTGTCCGCGAACGTAACGCCCGATGTCGCAAGGTCTGCGCGGTATTCAGGCGTGATGTAGATACCGCCGCCGTCATGCGCGGCATTGTTGCCTGTTATGATTGTGTTCGTGATTGTATTCGGAATCGCGACGCTTGCGGTTCTGCGAATATAGATACCCGCGCCGTCGTTTGGCGAGATGTTACCCGAAATTCTCCCGCCTACAATCGTGACCGCGGCGTATGGACCCACGCGAACTCCACCGCCCCAGTCCCCCGCAATGTTGTTGGTAATCGTACAGTTTGTGATGACGTTGGGCTGTCCCGCGTTCGTAGAATTGTTGCTCAAATATATGCCGCCACCGTCATTCTTTCCGTGGGTACTGTTACTGTCAAAGGTGGAATTTAATATTTCTGCATACAAGCTACCGCTAACAAAGACTGCTCCGCCGTCACTCCCGACATTCTTTTCAAATGTGCAACCGTCTATTTTTATGTAGTTGCCTGCTGTTACCGCACCGCGACGGGCGGAAGTATTCGAGTAAAACTTTGAATCAGTAATTACCGTACTGCCACCCGCGTGGATAGCCGCGCCATAGCTGTATCCGGGCTCCGCAAGTCCGTCAGTCTTATTCCTCGTGAAAGTGCATCCGCTCACGGTCAAATTGCGACCGGCGGAAAAAACAGCCGAACCGTTCTTAAGGTAGTTATCTACAAACTTGCAGTTCTCAAACTTCGAGTCCTCCGTTTGTGTATTTCGCGTATAGATAAGCCCGCCGTAATTGTCACCGGAGTAATTCTCGTTGCTGTCGAATACGCAGTTAGAGAATGAAAACTGGTTATCAAAGAAGCCTATCGCCCCATAGCCGTTTGCCTTGTTGCGCAGGAATGTTGTCCCGTCAGCTGTAAGCAGATAGCCTGTTTGGAATAGCCCGTTGCCGAACGATGTTGGGGTACCGTTATCCCGAAACACGCCGCCGTGAAGCTCAATTATTCCGCCGCTCACAACCTGATTTATCGTACATGTCTCAACAATGTAATCGCCCGACAATATCGAATGCCCCGAACTGACAGCGCCGCCGTTATGCGTAAACGTCACTATATCGTTGATACGCGCAGTCCCCGCGAAGCTTGTCGATACCGCTTTCTTATTTGCGTCTTTGAATGTGATACCATTCCCCGTACCCGTAATCGTAACATCACCATTAAGTGAAGTTACAGAAGTGTCGCCGTTATTGAAAATGTCTATATCCCCACCCGTTATCACGACATTTCCGTGGGCGTAAACGCCGCCGGAGCGGCTCTCATTCGATGTTGCGAGAATATTATTCGAGACTATAATGTTCTCGCCTATTACTGATATGTCAACATCGGAAAACACCGCCCCGCCACGGTCACCTGTCGTTTGACGGATTGTATTACCTGATATTTCGGTATTACCGTTGACAATTGCGGCGGCATAACCAACTACCCCGCTCCCAAAAGCCTGCGCGGAGTTACCCGCAATCTTGCTCCCCGAAACAGTCGCAACACCCAGCGCATACGCGCCGCCGCCCTGTTCGGACGCGGTGTTACCCGTCAGCACGCTGTCAATAATCGCAAGGTTGCCGATTGAGAACACGCCGCCGCCGTTACCGCTCGTGCCCGTGGCGGAGCTGTCGGTAATAGTGCTCTGCTCAATCGACAGGTTCACGCCCGACGCAAATGACGTGCGAACCGCGCCGCCCTGCGCCGAGTTCGACGCGCGTGTAATATTTGCGCCGACCAATCGGTTTTCGCCCGCCTCGCTGAAGATAACGCCGCCGCCATTGCCGTTACCGTCGAGCTGCACGCCATAGAAACTAAGCGTCGCAGTTTCAGTAACATCAAAATGCCGCTCACCCGCCGCAACGGTCAGCACGACGCTGCCGCCCTCGGGCGCGTAGAACTCGACGCTGTGATTTACGCTCAACGTGCCCGTCAAGGCAATACCATCGCTGAAGTACACCCGAAGAACAGCAGGGTTGTTAAGCGCAACCTGCAAATCCCCAAGGTCAGCCGCTGAATTTACGGTTATGCTGTCGTCGCCTTCGTCCCACGGGACGGCGTTAATAAGCGGCGCGCCCGCGCCCGCGGCTGGGTCCGTGACCGCGGCGTTGACCGTTCCCGTGCCGATTGCGACAAGCAGCGCCACAACCAACACCAGCGTCAGCGCGAGCGTATCAACATACTTTCGCGCAGCACTCCTCGGAGCCGTTGCCCCAACACGGTTTTCGCATTTTTTTCTTACCTCGTTCAAATGGTTTTTTCGCTTCATTACATTTTCCTCCAAATCTTTCACATATTCATTACACGAATACGTTACATCTTTTGGAGTAAAATGTCAAGTAATTTTCAAAATATAACCAAATGGTTTTGCAAACAGCGTCACTTACCGCACACCTGACGGCGATGTGTTGAGCGTATTCGCGAACACAATTTACCGTCGCGGCTTCCGCCGAAAAGCAAGCGAATCCGCGCCCGTCTATTCCTCCGCCGCGCCGCCGAACTGACTTGCGTACATGCGCGCGTAAAAGCCGTTCGCGGCAAGCAGCTCGCCGTGCGTCCCCTGCTCGATGACGCGCCCGCCGTCAATGACGACGATTTTGTCGGCGTTCTTGATTGTGGACAGCCTGTGCGCGATGACAAAGCTCGTCTTGCCGCGCATTAACTCAAGCAGCGCGTCCTGAATCACCTGCTCCGTGCGCGTGTCCACCGAGCTTGTCGCCTCGTCAAGAATCAGCACCGACGACTGCGAGATAATCGCCCGCGCGATGTTCAGCAGTTGCCGCTGACCTTGCGAGAGGTTCTGCCCGTTGTCCGAAAGTACTGTGTCATAGCCCTGCGGCAGCTGCATAATGAACTCGTGCGCGTGCGCGCGCCGCGCCGCTTGCTCAACGTCGCCGTCGCTCGCGTCGATGCGCCCATAGCGGATATTTTCGCGTATCGTGTCCGAAAACAGGAATGTGTCCTGCAACACAAGCGAAATCTTTCGGCGCAGACTTCTCCGCGTTATGTCGCGCGCGGGTACTCCGTCCAGCAAAATCTCGCCGTCGTCCGCGTCATAAAACCGCGTGAGCAGGCTGATAATCGTCGTTTTTCCCGCGCCCGTCGGACCGACAATCGCGACGGTTTGCCCAGGTGCGGCGGTTATCGTCGCCCCGTGTAACACAGGCTTGCCCTCTACGTATGAAAAGTCAATGCCATTAAGCTTAATGTCGCCGCGAATGTCCGCCGCGTCAACGGCTTTATCCTCGTCCGTTTCCGGCGTTTCGTCCATAGCCTCGAACACGCGCTCCGCGCTCGCAATAGCGAGCTGCAACGTGTTGGTCAACTGCAAAATCTGGTTTATCGGGTTCGTGAAGTTCTTCATATACAGCAGGAACGAGAACACCGCGCCGACGGTAATGCCGCCGAAGCCGCGAATTACGCACACGCCGCCGAGCACCGCGACAATCAAGTACCCGATGTTGTTAATCATGTTGCTGATTGGACCAATAACGCTCGAAACGCTCTGCGCCTTAATCGCGTCCGATGCGTAACGCCTGTTAATCGCGTTGAAATCCTCAACAACGCGGCGTTCCCGCCCGAACATGCGCAGAACCTTTTGCCCCGAAACCATTTCCTCGACGTGCCCGTTCAGGCTGCCCAGTTCCCTCTGCTGTCCGACAAAGAACGGCTGCGCCTTTTTCGCCATGAACCGCGTCATGAAAAACGTAGTCGGCGTTGTGACAAGGCACACAACCGTCAGCAACGGACTGAGCAGCAGCATTGCCGCGAGCATTCCCGTCACGCTGACGATGTTCGTAATCAACTGAACCACCGTCTGCGCCATCGCCGTGTTTATATTGTCAACATCGTTAACAAGGCGGCTCATAATGTCGCCGGAGCTGTTCGTGTCAAAGAATTTCAGCGGAAGCTTAATAATGCGGTTGAACAAATCGCGCCGCAAATTCTTTGACGTGTCCTGCGCGACGCGAATCATAATCATGTTCTGCACATAAACCGCCGTTACGCTAACGATGTACATTCCCGCCATAATCAGGCAGACGATACCGAGCATACGAACATTCTTCTCCGCTATGAACGTATCGACGATGTACCCGTTAAGGCGCGTGCCCGTAATCGTTATCGCCGTCGCGAGTATGGCGCACAGCGCGGCAATTCCCATAACGGCGCGGAATTTCATTATGTACCCGAGTATTCGTTTCAGCGTTCCGCGCGCGTCCTTAATTTTCGGCTTCGGCTGCATATAGATACGCCCGGGACCGCCGCCGCGTCCGCCCGGTCCGCCGAAGCTCGGCACAGCCGATATGTTCTTAATTTCAGCCATTTCGCAACACCTCGTCTCCCAACTGACTTAACGCGATTGCGCGGTACAGCTCGCTCTTCTCCAACAGCTTCCTGTGACTACCCGCGGCTGTAATCCGCCCCTTATCCATCACAATAATCTCGTCGCAGTCGATTATGCTCCCGATTCTCTGCGCGATGATGACGAGCGTCTGTCCGTTGCGGCGGCGGCGGAGCGCTTCGCGCAGCTTCGCGTCCGTTATCGCGTCCAGCGCGCTTGCGGAGTCGTCAAGAATCAGCACCTCGGGGTCGTGCAGCAGACTGCGCGCGATTGATAGTCGCTGCTTTTGCCCGCCCGAAAAGTTGCGCCCGCGCTGCGCGACCTCCGCGCCCAACCCGTCGGACAGCGAACGCAGGAACTCGCCCGCCTGCGCGTCCTCGGCAGCGTCAAGCAGCGCGGCATCGTCGGCGTTCTCGTCGCCAAAGCGCAGGTTATCCGCGACAGAGCCGGAGAACAGCAAACTCTCTTGGAACACAATCCCGACCTTCTCGCGCAAGCTCTCCTGCGACAGCTCTCGCAAATCCACGCCGCCCAGCGTTACACTACCGCTATCGGGGTCATAAAGCCGCGCCATTAACGCCGCAAGCGTGCTCTTCCCGCAACCCGTCGCGCCGATTACGCCGACGCGCCGCCCCTGCTTGATTGTCACGGACACGCCGCGCAGAACAGGCTCGTTCCCCCAATAACCGAAGGTCACGTTGTCAAATACAACGTCCGCGTTTTTCGGCTCTCGCGGCGTGCTTGTCTCGCGCACGGACGGCTCGGTTTCAAACACGGCGATAATGCGCGTCGCGGACACGCGCGCCCTCGCGATACTCATTGAGGCGTTGACGAGCATC
>JAISKH010000080.1 GCA_031261325.1 Oscillospiraceae bacterium | reverse complement strand
CGCAATCGCAAACAGCCGTCGCAATAATTTTGGGAGGTACGGAAATGAAATTCTCCAAGCAAGCGCGCTCCTCGGTCGCAATTCTGCTCGTCCTCGTGTCCGCCGCAATGGGCGTAACGGCGGTCGCTTCCGCGAATGACACAACGATTAAAATCGGCGACAATTACCCGCCCATCGCGACAAACCTCACGCTCTCAACGTTTCGTGACGTTCCCGTCACGGGCGAGTTCTCGGCAATCGACCCCGACGGCGACGCGGTGACGTTTGAGGTCACGTCCAAGCCGAAGCGCGGCACCGTCGAGCTTGGTAACGGCGGCATGTTCACCTACAAGCCCTCGGACGGCGCAAAGGGCAAGGACAGCTTCTATTACGTCGCTGTGGACGCGGCGGGCAACGTTTCCGCCCCCGCGACAGTCGCGGTATCCGTCAAAAAACAGTCCACAAAGACGACATACGCCGACATGGACGGCTGCCCCGCGCAGTACGCGGCACTAACTCTCGCGGAGCGCGGCGTGTTCACGGGCGAAAGGCTCGGCGGCTCGATGTTCTTCCGCCCCGACCAAACCGTGACGCGCGGCGAGTTCCTTGCCATGTGCCTTGCCGTCAGCGGCGCGAAACCGTTTGACGGCGTTACGCGCACGGGGTTTTATGACGACGACGACATTCAGCTCTGGGCAAAGCCGTATATCTCAACCGCGCTCGTCTCGGGCGTCGTCAGCGGGTATCGCGACGGCGACGGACGGCTCGTGTTCGCGCCCGACGACGCGATTACAGTCTCGGAAGCGGCGGTGATGCTCAATCGCGCGCTCGGCATTACGGACGTTGCTCCCGTCGGCGCAATGTCAGACGACGCGTGCCCCGCTTGGGCGGCGGCCTCGGTTACAAACCTGTCCGCCGTTAACATTCTCTCGCGCGGCTCGGTTGCGTCTTATGACGCGTCCGTGACGCGAGCGCAGGCGGCGGAAATGCTCCTCGCCGCAATCGAGCTTGTGGACGCGCGAAACGGCGACGCGTCGCTCCTCGGTTGGGCGAAGTAGTGTGGCGCGAATGCCGATATTATAATATAAATATATCAGAACGGATACCTTTTAAGCAGGGTATCCGTTTTATTATTGCGCCCTATACGCCCAACGCGGCGCGCGCGGCGAGCAAGCCAACCCTGCCCTCCGCCGTGCCCTCGTCATACAGCGCGAGCAGCTTTGGAATGTCGCGCTCCGTGCGCGAGTCCGAAACGGGCTGTTGCGGACGAATGATAATCGCCTTACCCTCGCGCGCGAGCTGTTCGCACAACGCGAGCTGTCGGTTATAGGCTATGTGCCGCTCCCGCATGGCTTCCGCAACCTTGGGGTACTTCCGATAAAACGCGCGGACAAACCCAAGGTGCGACGACGGTTGCTTCACGTAACCCGCGTTGCGCGTTAATACAATGACGTGGAACTTGTTGCCGTCCGCGACCGACCTCTCAATCGGGATTGAATCAAGCACGCCGCCGTCAAGCAGCTTCTTGCCGCGGAACTCCGCGATGCGCGTCATGAACGGCACGGAGCACGACGCTATTGAAGCCTTGAAGTCCTCGTCAATGTCCTCTTTCTCGAACCAAACGGTTTTGCCCGTCTCACAGTCGAGCGCGCCCGTAAGCAGGCGCGTGTCGCACTTGCGGAATGTGTCCATGTCGATATACACATGCTTGCGCAGCACCTCGCCGAAGATGAAGCCGAACCCGAACATGCTGCGGTGCAGCAGCAGATTGCGAATGCTGACGTAGCGGTGGTCGCCGACGTAATGCTCAACCACCTGCCGCGTGCGCCCTAACTGACCCGAAATATATGACAGCACGTTCGCCGCGCCGGCGGACACGCCGATAATATACGGGAACATAATCCCCGCCTCAACAAACGCGTCAAAAACTCCCGCGCTGTAAAACCCGCGCGTACCGCCGCCCTCAAGGACAAGCGCGGTACCCTCAGGCATGTAACGTTCCGGCAATTTGCCGTGAATCGGCGTGAAAGTGTAAGCTCCGTCCACTTCCGGCACCCCCTTTTTTTGACAGTATACCACTAAAGCGCGTGAAAAACAATCGAAAGACCTTTATTTTCGTGTTGTCAACTTTCGCGTTAACTGGTATAATTATTACAAAATCATTAAATGGAGGTTTTACAACAATGGGTTCCAATTATAAGCACGTGTTCAGCCCTATTCGTATTCGCGGCATAGACTTCAAAAATCGCATCACCCTCGCTCCCCCGTCGCCCAATCTTTGCAGTACCGACGGAATGATTACGCGCGATTTTGTCGATTGGATGAAGATGTTCGCGCGCGGCGGCGTTACAACGCTGTACGTGGGAAACGCGTCCATTGACATTACGGAGTGCAAGGACGAGGACCGCCAACTCAACCTCGCGAATCCCGCCGGAATTATCCCGCTTTCGTGGTACGCGGAAATGGCGGCGTCGTTTAACTGCCACGCGTCGCTTGAGATTAACCACAACGGAAAAGACACCGCGTATGAGACGGTCGGGCACGCGCCTTACTCCGCCTCCGCAATCATCACGTCGTCGGAAATTACGCGCGCCAAGCGTTTGGGGCGCGAGCCTGTCCGCGCGATTGAAATGACAAAAGAGAAAATCAAAGAAACCGTTGACAAATACGCGAACGCCGCCGCTTTAATGCGTGAGGCGGGCATGGACATCGTGCTTGTCCACGGCGGGCACGGAAACCTAATCAGCCAGTTCACCTCGCCGATGTACAATCACCGCACGGACGAATACGGCGGCAGCACCGAAAACCGCGCGCGATTCGCAATTGAGGTGTGCGACGCAATCCGCGAAAAGGTCGGTGAGAAATTCGTCATTGAGTACCGTATTTCCGCCGACGAAATCGCGCCCGAGGGTATGCACTTTGAGGAAACGCTTGAGCTGATTGCGCTGCTGAAAGACCACATTGACATAATCCACGTCTCCGCCGGAATACACTCCGACTTTGACATGGCTTACTACCGCAACTGGTGCCAGAACTACATGATGCCGCACATGTTCAACGTCCACTACGCGGCGGAGGTTAAAAAACGCTTCCCCGACCTGCTTGTTACAACAGTCGGCTCGATAACGAGCATTGACGAGGCGGAGGAAATCCTCGCCAACGGTTGGGCGGACTTCGTTGCCATGTGCCGTCCGCTTATGGCGGACCCCGACATGCCCAAGAAATACTCCGAGAATCGCCCGGAGGACCACCGCCCGTGTCTGCGCTGCGACCAATGCGCGCGCTTCTTCCCGCCGCGCTCAATCAACTGCGCGATTAACCCAATCTCCGGCTTGGCGAGCGAACTGCCCGAGGGCACCGTGCCACCGGCGAAGGTCAAGAAAAAAGTCGGCATCGTCGGCGGCGGACCCGCGGGCGTTTACGCGATGATGGCGGCGTGCGACCGCGGTCACGAGGTTATACTGTACGAAAAGAGCGGCGAGCTGGGCGGCAGTCTTATCGGCGCGGCGGCTCCCCCCGAGAAGATTGACCTACAGAAGTACTTAGAGTGGTTCAAGCGCGAGTCCGGCAAGTATAACGCCACAATCAAGCTCAATACCGCCGCGACAAAGGAATTGCTTGACAAGGAGAATTTCGACGCGCTGATTATCGCCGTCGGCGCGGAGCCTGTTATCCCGCGCATACCGGGTCACGACAAGAAACACGTCTCGTGGGCTTCCGACGCGGAGCTTGGTAAGACGTTTGTCGGCGACAATATTGTCATCATCGGCGCGGGTTCAATCGGCATCGAAGCGGCGTTTGACTTCGACAGTCAGGGCAAGAACGTCACGCTTGTCGAGCTGCTTGACCAAGACGCGGCAAAGGAAAGCCTGTTCCGCAGCGGTGGACAGGGCGGCAACGAGCTTGCGTCGCTCCTGCGCGAGAAAAACCTGCCAATCCATTACGGCACAAGCGTGCAGGAAATTCTGGACGATAAGGTCATCTGCAAAAACGCGGCGACGGGCGAAACGTTTGAGCTTGCGGTTGACACCGTGCTGTACTCCGTCGGTATGCGCCCGCGCTACGACCTTGTGGACGAGCTGCGCCACTCCGCGCCCGAGGGCAGCGTGTACATAGTCGGCGACGCGAAAGAGTCCGGCAAGATTACCCACGCCACGAACGGCGGCTTCCAAGCCGCGTTGCATATATAGCTTACCGAACACAAAGAATCCCCGCCGCAAGGCGGGGATTCTTTGTGTTATTCCAACGCGTTCACACGCTCCGTCAGCGCAACATAGCGCGGGTTATCGCCGAGCTTTTCGCCGATAATCGGAAACGCGAGTTCGTTCTCAATCGACCACTTCAGGTTAAACGAAACGCCCGTCATATCCAAGTCCGCGTCACGCATTACCGCGCGCTCCGTGTGCGTTACCGCGCCGAACACTAGCGCGTTAGCAACGCAGAAGTCAACCGTTTTTTCAAGCCAATCAACGGCTTTCTCATTCTCGCCGAGCATCAGATAGTTCACCGCGATTTTCCTGCGGGTCGCCGCGCCCATAATCGCGTATGCGAGCGCGTCCTCGCCGTACATCGCCTCATAAACCCGAATAATCGTACTGTACACCTCGATTGCGTCCTCATATTGCTCGCGGAACGCGTAGCTGCCGCCGAGATTGACAAGCTGAAACTCCATGTCCGTCAGCAGCACTCTGATATTCTGCGAGTTCGCCTTTGCCTGCTCCGCGGCCTCACCCGACGCTTGGTAGACCCGCGCGAGCGCAATCCGTCGCGACTCCGCAAACTCCGGCAGAACGAGCGCGTGTTCCTTGGCTTTCGCGAAATCGCCGAGCCTGTTGTACATGTGCACAAGCGAGTTGTGCGCGTTCGCAATGTCGCCCATATCCTTGCCGTAGTCGAAAATCAACTTTGCCACGCGTTCAATCTCCGCGATAAACACAGGCTCCGCTCCCCCGTCCGACACGCAGTTTATCGCGGTGTTCAGGCACACGCGCAGCAGCTTTTGATTGTTCGGGTAAAGCGCGAGCGCGGCATTGTAGATATTGTAGCACTCGCGGTGATTTGCGGCTTGCTCGGGAAGCGATACGGTTGCAGGCTCTCCGAGTGCTGCTGCCTTTTGGAGTGGCTTCGGTCGCTTCCGCGCGGCGGTGGAAAGCCACACTCGCGAGAGGTTCTGCCGCCATGGGTGTGAGCGCGGCAATGGTCGCCCGCGCCCGGCAGGTGGACTTGCTCACATATCTGCACGCGAGCGAGCCGCACGAACTTATCCGCTGCAACGGCTCCGAGTATCGGACAAAATCGCACGGGAGCCTTGTCATTTCGCACGGTCTGTGGTACTGGCATCGGGGCGGCTTCGGCGGCGCGTCCGCGCTGGACTACCTCATCAAGGTGCGTGGTATGGACTTCGCGGCGGCTGTCGCGGCTGTTTGCGGCGAGCGCGCCGCGCCTGCCCATACTTCCCCACCGCAGAAAAGGTGCGCGAACCGCGCGAATTTGCCCTGCCTGCACCGACTCGATTCGCGGCTCACGCGTTGCAATATCTGCAAAATCGCGGGATTCATGCGGAGGTTATCAGCCGGTGTCTAAAGGCAAAAACTCTCTATGAGAGCAGATACAAGGGCGAGCCGGTCTGCGTTTTCTTCGGTCACGACGAGGGTGGGACGGCGCGGTTCGCCTGTATGCGCGGAACTTACAGCGATTTGAAGCAGGACGTTTTCGGGAGCGACAAGCGGTGCAGCTTTCATCTTGCGCCAGAAAATCCCGTCAGCACAGACCTCTCCGTGTACGAGGCGCCCATCGACGCGCAGTCGGGCGCGGCATTGCGATTGCGCTGATGCTGCCGTTCTTTTTCCTCGCAATGTACGAGCGCGACGGCAGACCTGCGGAGGTGCTGCTCCGCGACTTCCTACGCGCAAAGCTGTCGCCGCGAGTGCGCCCGTACAAGACCGAGAACCTGTACAAATATCTGCAAAAGGAGGGCAAAGCGATTGCAAAGCAAGGAAAAACAACCGCGACTGTCGGCAAACGTCCGGCAGGCAAAGGCAAATAAGGCAAAGCCGAAGCAGGTCCCGCCGACACGCAAATCAGGCGGCGTAACGTCTGCGTTATCGTCTAAATATTTCGGGCGTGCCGCCGCGCCGGAGACGGCGCAGCAATCCATTCCGTACCGTGAGATGCACCGTGACGGCGTGTGCCGCGTGAACGACCGGTTGTACACCAAGACCATCGCGTTTGGGGATATTAACTATCAGCTGGCGCGGAACGAGGACAAGACGCAGATTTTCGAGTCCTACTGCGACTTCCTCAATTACTTCGACTCGTCCATCTCCGTGCAGCTCACCTTCGTCAACCGCAAGGTGAATATCCGCGAATTTCAGCAGTCAATCGAAATACCGGAGCGCAACGACGATTACAACGCAATTCGCCGCGAGTACGCCGAAATGCTGAAATCTCAGCTCGACAAGGGCAATAACGGGCTTGTCAAGTCCAAGTACGTCACGTTCGGCGTCGAGGCGGACTCGCTCAAAACGGTGCGCCCGCGCTTGGAGCGCGTGGAGACAGATATTCTGAACAACTTCAAGGCAATCGGCGTGGCGGCGCGCCCGCTCACAGGCTTGGAGCGTTTGGAAATCATACACGGGCAGTTCCACCCCGACGGTTCGGAGAAGTTGCGCTTCGCTTGGCGGGATATTCCGCAGACGGGCTTGTCCACGAAGGACTACGTCGCGCCGACGAGCTTTGACTTCCGCGACGGCAAGACGTTCAAAATGGGCGACCATTACGGCGCGGTCAGCTTCGTGCAGATTCTCGCGCCGGAACTCACGGACAGGATGCTCGCGGACTTCCTCGACCTCGACACCGCGCTCACGGTGAATATGCACATTCAGTCCATCGACCAAGCCGAGGCGATTAAGACGGTAAAGCGCAAGTTATCGGATTTGGACGCGATGAAAATTGCGGAGCAGAAGAAGGCGGTCCGCGCGGGATATGATATGGATGTTCTGCCGTCCGACCTCGTCACCTACGGGAGCGAGGCGAAAACGCTGCTTGAGGATTTGCAGTCGCGGAACGAGCGTACAGTAATTCTCCGCTACTGCGGCGTCCCGACGACCGATTGGGGCTACGACACCGCGATAGCAAAGGCGAAAGCACTCGGCTTGACCCCGGAAACGGGCATCGACGGCGACGTGATTCTGCGCGACACAATGGCGGTCGTCATCTATCGCGGCATGAATTACAAATTGAGCGGCGAGTCCGTTCTCGGCGCGCACCCCGCGCAGGCTTCGGCGCAACCGCCCGCGCCCGCGACGGCAATTGACGAGATGAAAGCCGAGATTGTTCGGCTCACGAACATTGAGCGCGTGAACGCCGGATTGCCCGAACTGACCGTTCTGCCGGAACTGATGAACTCAGCGCAGGCGAAAGCCGACGATATGCTAGCTAACCACTACTACGGGCATAAATCTCCTGTGTACGGGAGCGGTTCGGATATGATAAAAGACTTTGTTCCAAAGGCGAAATCAGTTGCGGAGAATCTCGCGCCGTGGACAAAAAACACCGCGGAAGCCTTTGCGGGCTGGGTAGCGTCAAAAGAACACTACGACCACATAGTCAACCCGAAATATACGCATATCGGCATAGGTATTGTCGAGGGCGCGGACGGCGGATACTGGTGGGTTCAGCACTTCGCTAAACTATAACAGCAACAGCATTTAGCTAAATATAATCGCGACCGAGGCAGTCATTCAATTGACCGCCTCGGTTTTTTCGTATCCATTTTCAAAAAACAAGGAGGTTCATATGAATTTCAAGAGAATCCTGACCGCGTTTTTCGCGGTTGTGATGGTAATCGGCATTATGCCGTTCTCGGCGTTCGCCGCCGACTGGGGCGCGGGCGACACGCTCGACGACGCTCTTTCCGAGCTGAAAGTCGGCTTTGCCGACACTCAGCTTGACTGGCTTGCTCTGCCGAGTCTCGGCGTGATTAAGCTGCGTTACACATATTATATGTACAAAAACGAGCGCACGGGAACGATAGATGAGACGCCCGTGTATTGCATCGACCCGACAAAGGCGGGGGCATACGAAATAGTGAAGCTCGTCGGTCCGAACGACGACGGCAGCAACACCGCGACTTACATTCGCGGTGAGAAGGTCGGCGACGCGAAGTACAGGTCAATTCTCGCGTCGGGCTATCCGCGCAACCGCTTCACGGGACTCGGACTTCAGAGTATCGAGGAAATCCAAAACAGGTGGGAGGACGTCATAACCGCGGAGTATCGCTGACACGCGGACGAAGCGTCGCGATGCTTGATTGGCGGGTGACGGCGCGACGGGCGCGGAGGAATTAGTCCTCCGCGCCGCTTGTCGTTCATGGAGCGACGTTATTTTGCTAAACGTCGCCCGAATTATATAAAATAATAGCGAAAGGAAGCAAAACGAATATGGATTTCTTTGAGCAAGAACTGCGAAAAATCATAGAGCTTTGTGCCCCGATTGACGATGTCCGATATATTGACCAAGTGTGCGTGGGTAGACTCACCGAGGGTCAGGTGTTCGCGTCAGTCGCGGTTTCCGTCCGCGAGGGCAAGACCGTCGCGCCGCGTCCATATACCGAGGACACGCTCCTTGCCGCGATGGAGACGGCGGGTGCGGAGGATATGATGCCTAAAACACGCCCACAAACTCGCTGTTGAATTACCGTGCGATTTGGTGTATAATTACATGATGTTATTCATAAAACGAGTACCGAAAGGAGGGGCGGCCGTGGACGATTTCCTGTTATTATCAAAAGATACGCCGATAGTGAAAATTGTGAGCGGCGAAACGATTCCGCTCCTGCCTGAGCGTCTGCCCCTGTTCCTGAAGCGGACAGGCGACACACGGTCGTGGCTTGAGTCGCGCGCGATTGACTATCACCGCACGAATTCTCGCCTGTTGAAAAAAGCGTTGCGCTTAGAGCGGCGCGACGACCTGACGGCGGTTCTCGCCGTGAACGCCGCGACGATTACCGACAATTATTGGGTAAAACCGCTCTCCGACGAAACGACGCGGCATGAGGACGTGCGCTTCAAGGTGAATATGTTCGACGCGCTGGCGCTGACCGGCGACGTGAACTCGTTTGACAGACCGCCGAGCCGCACACCGGAGCTTACGAACACGGGCAGCTTTGAAAAATGCTGGCGCATTAAGGACGGCGTGTGGCGTATGTATAAGGCGGGTAAGCCGGAGGAGCTGTTTTCGGAGCTTCTGGCATACCAAATCGGTATGCTTCTCGGCTTTCCGATGGCGGAATATGGGGCGGCGGGCGCGTTTATCGTGAGCCGCGACTTCACGGACAACGCCCGCGTGGATTTTGAACCCGCCTCAGGGCTTATCGGCGATGAATCCGACTATGTGAAGATATATGAAATACTGCGGACTGTTGGCGAAAATATCGCGGAGCAATATGTCCGAATGTGCTATTTCGACGGACTGATTTTTAATATGGACAGGCATGAGAACAACTTCGGCGTTTTGCGCGACAGCGACACGGGCGAAATTCTCTCGCTTGCCCCGTTTTTCGACCACAACATCGCGCTTGTCGCGCGCGGCTATCCGTCGGGCGCGCCGAACGATATGTTGATTAGCGACTTCGCCGCGCTCCTGCGCCACACCGAAACGGCATTCCGCGTCCGCGGGTTGTCAGAGGAGGAACTCTTGGAGGCGGCGCGGAGCGTACCGTTCGACCCGCCTGTGACCGAAGCTGTTCCCGACCCGCGCTCGTTCACGGCGCGTTATCTTTTCGAGCGTCAGCGGGCGCTTGAGGAGCAATGCCGTGGGCTGCTTATCCTTGCGTAAATAAAAAACCAAAACGCAAAGGTGAACCTGAACTATGATATTCCGCGCGCCGCCCAATCAGGCGGCGCTTTTTGATTTAGAAGGAGGAGACAAAATATTGGAAAATGAAATGTTGGTTACCGAGCGCAAGGGACTCGGCACCCCCGCAACCCGCGCCGGAATTATTGAAAAGCTCGTCAAGGGCGGCTTTATTGAGCGCAAAAAGAGACAACTGCACGTGACGGAAAAGGGCGCGAACCTCGTCGCGATTCTGCCGGAGACGCTCACCTCGCCTTTACTCACAGTCGAGTGGGAGACGAAGCTGAAAGCTGTGGAGCGCGGCGAGCTTGCCGATACAGCGTTTATAGCGGGGATTGCGGCGATGACGCGGGAACTTGTGGCGGAACACAGCGCGCCGATTGCCGAGTATCGCGCCCTGTTCGCGCCGCCGAGGGGCGAGCCTGTCGGGAAATGCCCGCGCTGCGGGTCCGACGTGTACGAGGGCAAAAAGGGCTTTTTCTGTTCCGGTGCGGCGTGCAAATTCGCCGTGTGGCGGGATAATCGCTTCTTCGCCGCGAAACACAAAACGATAGATAAAAAGACCGTGTCCGCGCTCCTGTCAGAGGGGCGCGTTTTCATCTCCGACCTGTACAGTGAAAAGACGGGCAAGACCTACGGCGCGACGGTCGCGCTTGACGACATGGGCAAATATGTGAATTTCAAACTTGAATTTGAGAAAGGCGATAAGTAATAATGAACAGTAATTTTCCGTCAAGAGAGACGGTGGCGCGGATTCGGGAACAGTATCCCGCAGGTACTCGCGTGGAACTCATTTCGATGAACGACCCATATACCAAACTGATGCCCGGCGACCGGGGCAACGTGACGAGTGTGGACGCCACCGGCACGATTTTCGTGGCGTGGGACTCCGGCTCCGGGCTGGGCGTCGTGTACGGCGAGGATAGTGTGAAGAAAATTGAGCGCGAAATCCACTACGCCACGGGCAAGGATTTTTGGCTGGACACCATTGAACATCACGGCTTGCGGGAAGCGACGGGCATCTGCCAGCGGTATCTCGGCGTGCAGCTTCGCAGCAGCGACAAGTCCGAGGGGCAATTCTGCCATGAGCTTTTCGCCGCGATGGTAGAGGACACGCTTTCAAAGGCTGACCCCACGAAAATCGTATACCCATACGACTTCGCAACAGCAAAAGACCGCTTGGAGGAGCGGTTCTACCACGACAGCAGAAAGCTGAACATCGATTGCGCGGAGTCTATCGACGCCGCTATTCGTGATTGCTGCTACGCGTCGAACCATTACAACCTGCGCGGAGCGGTGCGAAAGGTGGTCAGCGAGTACGGCTTTGAGCGAGTAAACCGCGTTGTGGCGCGGCTTATCCAGCGGAACGACTATGACGGGCGATACTCTACCGCGAACAAGACTTGGGCGGCGGATTTCGCTGTGCCGGAGGCGGCGTTTAATGGGGCGATTATGAACGCGCACCCCGTCTTGCTTGACGATTTCGCGAAGTACCTGCGCGAGATGTACGCAGAGCTTGACGGGGCGCGCTTCACCCTTCCCGGTCAGCCTGAGTTCGGTGAAAAGGTTCATGATTACGAGATTATCCGCTCCATTCGGTTCGACGACAACAGGGGTTTCGCAATCGGACACAACACGGATGCAGTCGAAAAGTTTGTCGCGTGGCAATTCACCACGGAGAAGGGCGAGCGGGATTTCTATTGGGGAAATTACTCGGACAGCCTTGAAGTTGCGGGGCAGAACTATTCCGTGCGCGTCGGCAATCATCTGCGCGACGGGGACGCGGAGGTAATACAGAATCCCGTCGCCGCCGAGCAAACGACGATACGGGTGCGGCTCATAAGCGACGAACAGCGCGAGTCTGACGGCGCGTGGCTGAAGCTTCCCGCCACGGTTGACGACCTTCGCGCCGTGTTCGAGCAGATTGGTGTTCACGGTCCGAATGGCGAGCGATATATCGCCGCGGAATTTAGCAGTCCCTGCAAGGGCGTCGCCGAGATTCTCTCGCCGAACGACAGTCTTGACGAGCTGAATATGCTGGCGTCGTATCTCAAAGATATGGAATCGTGGGAAATTGACAAGCTGCAAGCGATACTCACGGGCAATGTGGCTGTCGGCGTGGACAGCGCGTCGGGGCTGATTAACCTGCTTGACGCGGACACTTTCGCGTCATTCCATGTTATTGACGCAAATACTATATCGGAGCTTGGCGCGTATTGGATACGCGAACTGCCCGACGACGTTCCGGAGGGTGCGACCGCCGCCGAATACGGCGCGCAATGCGCGTCGGAGGACGGGGGCGTGTTCACCGAATGGGGTTACGCCTATAAGCGGTATGACACAAGCGTTGAGTATGACGGAGTCGTTCCACAGGAGTATCGCATTGTGGACTTCGCATTGCTTGACCTGCCCGCGAGAGTGGACAGACACGAACAGACGAATTCCGTTAAGGCGCAGTTGGAAGCCTCGCGGAAAGTGCCGCCCGCACCGCGAAAAAAGAAAGATGATAAGGACGGGCATAAGTCGGAAAGGTAGGGATTATGGACGACGGAATTATTGGCGCGGAAATCGCGCCGTGGAAGCCGGGCGAGGACAAAATGTTTTACAGACAAAGCCCCGGCGAGGACTTCCACCGTTGGATAGGTCGCCTGCGCGGCGACTTCGGAAGCGCGGGCGACCTATTCTATCACGCTTGGTTCGACCCGCGCGACGGCGAGAGCAGCGCGAATAAAACACCGGGATTTCAGGCGGAGTTTCAGAGCGTGATGACCACGCTACGGCAGAGCGTCCTCAAAAACTATGAGGCGATGGCGTTGTATTGCTGTGCTAATCCCGACGCGAAACTGCCGGGGCGCGACGGGCATTTCGGCTTCAAACTGGAGACGGAGAGCCGCCAATACTTCATAAATTGCACAACGCTTCGGGACGATTACTTTTACGTTTTCGCCTACGACAAGCCCGCGCGTGAGCGCGAGCAGACCTCGGTACACGAAACGATAATCGCGGATATGCACGATTACGGCTACCTCTACGACGGAATGATTCCGCTTGGGAACGCTCGTGCGCTGGAGCTTTTCGATGCGGGCAAAGAGGTTTACCTGCTCTACGAGGACAACACCGAGGGCGCGGCTTTTGAGCGCGCGGACATTGAGAAATTCGACGGCATATTCGGAGTTGAAAAAGGCAAAGAACCTGTTCACGGCGAATACGCTTCCGTCCATGCGAAAATTGCGGCGGCGCGCAATGCGCCGCCCGTGCCGAGGAAAGCAAAATCCGAGGACAAGGAGGGTATTGAGCGATGACGTTTACAACCCAGGAGCGCAGATTGATTGCGCTGTACCGCTCAGACACGCGCGAAGCCACCGCCGCGCAGTTCCGGGAGGCGCTCCCCTACATCGACGAGCGCGACGTTCGCGCCGCCGCCGAGAGTGCCGCGCGAAAGCTGACCGATATGATAGACCTCGCGTTCGCGGATGAATTTGCCGGGAGGTACGCGTCGTGAGCGGTAAAAGCTCGAACCGCGTCCGCTCCGTGCAATTCCACTTCGCGGCGACCGACGAGGAATCCGCGCTGATTCGCAAGCGCATGGACGAGATGGGCGTCACAAGCCTCGGCGCGTATATGCGAAACATGTGCATTGACGGTTACCTCATTAACATCGACCTGTCGGATATCCGCGCGCTGGTGTCACTTTTACGCCGCTGCTCGAACAATCTGAACCAAATCGCCAAACGCGCGAACGAGACGCGCAGCATCTACGCCGAGGACATTGAGGACTTGCGGCGGCGGTACGATACGCTGTGGGAAGCGGCGTCGGGGATTCTTTCGGGACTGGCGGCGATAAAATAGATTATATTGAAAAGTTGGGATTTTTGGTGTATAATATCGTCAGTAAAAATAGTGCGAGGAGATAATAAATGAGCAAGTATACGGAGGTCGTCGGTCTGTGGCGCGGGTGGAGCGTCCGCTCCGTCACGGATATTGACTACCGCCTGCGTGACTTCAAGATTCTTTTCGCCTATCATTCAAGCAGGATTGAAAATCCGAGCATTGCCTATCAAAACGCGCGCGGAATTTTTGAGAATGGGCGCGTCTTGAACTTCACGGGCGACCCGCGCAGTATGTTCGAGCTTGAAAATCAAAAGCTGTGCTACGAGTTTCTAAAGCACAAAATCGCGGTGCGGGAGCCGCTGACGATTGCACTCGTCCTCGAAACGCACGCGATTCTCACGGGCGGCACCTACGACGAGACGCGGTATATTGAGCGCGGCGAACGCCCAGGCGCGTTCAAAAAGCACGACTATGTGACTGGGCGCGAGGAGGTCGGCTCGCTGCCGGAGGACGTGCCGGGCGACATTGAGGAGCTACTCGGCGAGATTCGGGACGTTCCCGACAGCGGTACGCTCAAAGCCGCCGCGTATTTTCACGCGCGTTTTGAGTATATTCACCCGTTCGCGGACGGCAACGGGCGCGTCGGGCGCACGCTGCTGGATTATTTTCTGATGACGCACGACCACCCGCCCGTGATTATCTACGACGAGGACAAGGCGGGCTACTATGCCGCGCTGGAGAGCTACGATGAGTCCGAGGACATTGAGCCGCTGCACGGGTTCCTCGTAAAGCAGACGGAGCGGACGTGGGAGAAGTCGATGGAGCGCGTGGAGCGGAGTGGGACGGACTCAGAGTTCCCCTCCGTCCACGACGCAATCCTCGCGGACAAAGAGGCACGGCGCAATCAACCGCAGCCGCCCGCGCCGGGTAAGGGCAAGGAAATATTGTAGGAGCGAATATGAAACACGACGATAATTACATCAAACAAACCGAGTCCGAACCTGACGAGCGCCGCCGCCATTGGAAAACGGCTGTCGGATTGCAGAAGGTTGACGGGCTTACTCCGTCAAAATACTTGCTGGAAACAGCCCAATCAAACATCGACGGTGAAATTACCATCACAGAAGCCGAGCGGCTCATAACCGAATACTATGAACTAAACCCGCCAGCCACCGACGACGAAAAGAGGACCGAGGAGGCGGACAAGGTGTCGCTTCGCATTGCGGAAATTCTGTCGGGCAGGGCGTTCAAGCTCTCGCCCGTCGAGCTGCTGTCGATTCACCGCCGCCTGTTCGATGGGATTTACGATTTTGCAGGTAAGATTCGGGAATACAACATCAGCAAAAAGGAATGGGTTTTGAACGGCGACACCGTCACTTACGACGATTATCATACCGTGCGTGAGTCGCTTGATTACGACATCGACAAAGAGAAGAATTTTGACTACTCAAAGCTCGACCCGCGAGCCGCCGCCCTGCATATCGCTAAATTCGTTGCCGACCTCTGGCAAATTCACGCTTTCGGAGAGGGCAACACGCGCACGATTGCGGTGTTCACTATCAAGTACCTTCGCGCGTTTGGTTACGATGTGACCAACGACACGTTCGAGAATAATTCGTGGTACTTCCGCAATGCGCTCGTGCGCGCAAATTACAACGACCATCGACGGAATATTACAGCAACGCCGGTATACCTCAATCGTTTTTTTGAGAATTTGCTGTTTGATGAGCATAACGAATTGAAAAACCGCGAGTTGCACATTGGTGTCGCCGAAGAAGCGGTTCCGTCGGTCCACGACGCAATCCTCGCGGACAAAGAGGCACGGCGCAATCAACCGCCGCAGCCGCCCGCATCGGGCAAAGGCAAGGACGACCCCGCGCATTAACCTCATTCTTAAAAGGGCTGTCGATGTTTATCATCGACAGCCCTTTTTCCTTATGCAACGACCTTGCTAAGTTCAACCTCACTCCGCTCGAATAACCGCTCCCAATCGCCCCACAGCCATTCGTCAAGCTCATTGCGCCGGAGAACGACGGGCATACGGTCGTGACAATGATACTTCCGAGTAAACAGACTCGCCCTGTGTATGACATTCTCGTCAAGGACGAGGAGGCAGTTGTTGTACGCGAGATATTCGACCTGTACGCAAGTCGCGGTCTTGGAGCAAAAACCGTCGCAAGGGAGATGACCTCGCGCGGCATACGCAATCAGCACGGCAATGAATTTACGCAATCGACGGTTCGCCATATGCTGGGTAACTGCATTTACAGGGGCATTTTACGCTCAGGTGACACATATTCGCAGGTGTTTGAACACCTGCGAATCGTTGATAATGTGACTTGGCTCCGCACGCAGGAGTTGCTCGAATCGAGGAAAACCGCTTGGCAGGAAACCACAAAACTCCCCCGCGTTGTGCGCGGCGAAGCCTTGCTGTCAGGCAATATCATCTGCGGTCACTGCGGAGCGCACATGACCGCGACGAGCGTAGTCAGCCGCGGATGTAAGGTCTTGCGGTACATATGTAACAGCGGCAATAAGTATGTCCACAAATGCGATGGTCAACGGTCTTACGGCGCAAAAACAGTTGACGGTATAGTTACAAAGCTGCTGCTTGAATTGTTCGGAACGCTTGCCGATGTGTCGAATGTCGGCATTTTGAAACGTCGGTTGAATTTGAGCCTGTCGGAGAACAAGGCGGCTCACGTTGCGGCGATACGGCATTTAACAAAGAAAGAGAGCGAGCTTGCCGACTTAAAATCCGAGGTCGTGAAAGTCATTCGCGGTGAGAGTAAATTTTCCGTAGGGCTTTTGAACGAGGCGATTGAGATTGCCGAGCGCGAGGTAACGCGTCTGCGAGAGGAAGTCACAGCGTTGGAAACGGCGTTGACGAATTCAACCATAAAAAGCGACGAGTTCGTGCGGCAGCACGGCGAGTACATTCATTGGGCGCAGGTGTTCGCGGACGCAGACCGTTCAGAGCAAAAGATGATTGCCGCGCGAATGATTGAGCGGGTCGAGGTTCGGCGCGGAATGGAGATTAGCGTGACGTGGAAAGCTGACGCAGACGCGTGGCGAAACGCCGCAACCGACCTCGGCGCAGAGACAGCCCATTACAGTGAAGAAGCTTGCGCGGTGTAGGTTACTGCGCTGCATGACAGCCGAGCGCTCGGCATTCGGTGGGTGTGCGCGTGTATATGCTTTGCGGTGTATGTGCGTTCCCACTTACTCACCGCCTGCGACGTGATGTTCAGCTGCTCCGCAAGCTCCTCCTGCGTAAAATTGCGCTCCTTGCGCAGCTTCTTAATCGTCTGTCCAATTTCCATCATAAAAACCCCCGTCAATTATTCATTCTTAATTGGCGGCTTCGCCGCCTAAATCGGTACCGTGCTTACATTGTAGCGCAACGCCGCGCGCGTGTAAACCGACTTAAAGGTTACTCGCTCCCAACTGCGCGTTGGATTTTTCGGGCATACTATAGCTGTCGCGTCCGCAAAAACTTCCTGTTGACAATCGCGCGCGCGGGTATTATAATTTGCTAACACACGTTAAAGCGTAAAAGTAAAATCAAGAAATCGAGGTCGATGCAACATGATTATTATTCTGAAAAACAACGCCGCCCGCGAAAAGGTTGACGCGCTCGCCGCAAAGCTGCGCGGAGAGGGCTTCACGCTGCACTATTCCGAGGGTAAGCACACGACAATTATCGGGTTAATCGGTGACACGTATAAGCTCGACCCCGAAGATATTGCCGCCTACGACATTGTTGAGGGCGTGCGCAAGGTTTCCGAGCCGTATAAAAAGGCAAACCGCAAGTTCCACCCCGAGGACACGCGCGTAACCGTCGGTAAAGCAACCTTTGGCGAGGGGTTTTTCCAAGTCATCGCGGGTCCCTGCTCCGTTGAGAGCGAGGAGCAGATTGTCGAAGTCGCGGAGGCCGTCAAGAAGAGCGGCGCGACGCTCCTGCGCGGCGGCGCGTTCAAGCCGCGCACATCGCCCTACTCGTTCCAAGGACTGGAGGGCGAGGGTCTGCGTCTCCTGCTTGCGGCGAAGCGGCAGACGGGACTTCCGATTGTAACGGAAATTATGGATTTATCCACGCTCGGCATGTTTGACGACGTGGATGTGATACAGGTCGGCGCGCGCAATATGCAGAACTTCTCGCTGCTGAAAGAGCTTGGCAAGACGGGCAAACCGATACTGCTCAAGCGCGGAATGTCGAGCACAATCGAGGAATGGCTGATGAGCGCGGAATACATCATGTCCGGCGGCAACGAACGCGTCATTCTCTGTGAGCGCGGCATTCGCACGTTTGAGACGGCGGTGCGCAATACGTTGGACATCGTTGCGGTGCCCGTGCTGAAGCGTCTGTCGCACCTGCCCGTTATCATCGACCCAAGTCACGCGACGGGGCAACCGTGGCTCGTCGAACCCATCTCAAAAGCCGCGGTCGCAATCGGCGCGGACGGACTGATTATCGAGGTGCACAACAATCCCGAAAAGGCGTTGTGTGATGGCGCGCAGTCGCTCACGCCCGCCGAGTTTGACGGCATCATGGGCAAAATCAGGCACTATGCCGCGTTCGAGGGGCGCGAGTTCGGAATTGCAAGCGGCGCGTCAATCGGTGCCGCGCTGTGACGGTCGCCGTCGTCGGGCTTGGGCTGATTGGCGGCTCGCTGTGCAAGGCGGTCAAGCGGTTCACAACGCACACCGTCCTCGGGCTTGACGCAAACCCCGAGGTCACGCGCAGCGCGCTCGCGGACTGCGCGATTGACCGCGCGATTGAGCCGCAAGCGCTTTCGGAAGCCGACCTGTCAATCATCTGTCTGTACCCCGAGCCGACGATTGAGTTCATACGCGCGAACGCCGCGAACTTCCGCGCGGGCAGTCTCGTAACCGATGTGTGCGGCGTTAAAGGCACCGTCGTCAGCGCGGCGGAACCCCTACTGCGCGAGCGCGGAGTCGCGTTCATCGGCGCGCACCCGATGGCGGGGCGCGAGTTCTCCGGCTATGCATACACCTCCGCCGAGCTGTTCAGCGGCGCGAGCTTCATCATGACCCCAAGCGCGGACGCGTCGCCACAGGACGTCGCGTTTCTGGAATCGTTCGCGCTCACGCTCGGGTTCGGGCGCGTCGTCATGACCACCCCGAGCGAGCATGACCGCGCGATTGCGTTCACGTCGCAGCTCGCGCACGTCGTGTCGAACGCCTATATTAAAAGCCCGACGCTCGTGAACGAGTCGGGCTTCAGCGCGGGCAGCTTCCTTGACCTCACGCGCGTCGCGAAGCTGAACGAGGACATGTGGTCGTCGCTGTTCCTCATGAATCGCGACGCGCTCACGTTCGAGCTTGAGACGATAATCGGGCACCTAAACGAGTATCTGGCGGCAATTCGCGACGGAGACGGCGCGGAGCTGAAAGCCCTGTTGCGAGACGGGCGCGTGCTGAAAGAGAAAAGCCTTGGGCTGTAACGAAAAAGTGCCGCTTTCGCGGCACTTTTCGTTACTCCAACGCGTTCACGCGCTCCAGTACCGCGACAAACCTCGGGTCGTCGCGCATCGGGTCAAACATTTCGCGGTTCAGCTCTTCCAGCACCTCCGACTTCACATCGTACACCGTGCCGTAAAACTCAAACTCGCACTCGCGCAGGAGCGGCGTTTCGATGTGTTTGCGCTTGTTATAGTGCTTCCCCTGCCCGATTTTGTGGTTCACGCACCGCTCCAGCCACGCGAACGCGGCGTCCGTGTTGCCGAGCTTGAAGTGCTGCCACGCGATATTGGGTCGCCACATCACGTGCATCGGCGGCGTGTACTCCTCGCCGCGATACACCGCGTCGATTATGCCGTAAAGTGTCTCGTCGCAGCGCAGCGCGTCCTCCGGCTGCCCCTTGCTCGCATACGCATTGCCGAGCGGCATAATCTCAAACTCCAAAGTACTTAGCAGTTCCCTGATATTGTCGCACCGCTGCTTAATCTCCTCGTCACGATTGCCCGAAACATTGCCAATCGCGCGCTTCACCCACGCGAGCTGCGCGCCGCGCGTCAAGTCGTAGCCCTCCGGGAACATGTTCGCGTGCTTCTCCGCCTTGTCGAACTCGCCGGAATCGGAATACAGGCGCACGAGCCACATGTGCGCGCGCATGATTTGGCTCACGTCCTTGCTGTAGTTGATTATCAGGTTCGCCTCCCGCACGCCCTCTGCGTAAAACTCCGCCGCACGTTCGTCCTTCAGCCAGTAATAATCACCGGCAATGTTCACGGTGTTGCCGATTGAGCTTTCCAACAACGCCATATTGTTCGGGTAGGTTTTCAGCGCGTCGAGATACGCGTAGTACGACTCGAGCATCACAACAGGCTCGTCGTGCTCGTCATGCCACTTAGTCGCGTTTCTCTCACGCTCCTCAATCGCGGCGATAATCTTCTTGACCTCCTCGTCGTCGCTCGTCCCCGCCGTGCCGAGCAACACGTCCGCGCTCACGCCGAACACGCTCGTCAGCGGCGCAAGCTGCGAAATATCGGGCAATCCCGTGCCGTTTTCCCAGCGCGACACCGCCTGCGGCGTAACGTTCAGCTGCTCGGCAAGCTCCTCCTGCGTAAAGTTGCGCTCCTTGCGCAATTTCTTAATCGTCTGTCCAATATCCATCGTCAAAACCTCCAATTTGTGTCGGTACCGTATCTGAATTGTAGCGCGTTTCACAAGCCGTGTAAAGCAATGTAAATATTCGCGGAACTCAACGCTCCATTGAGTTTGCGGCAAACAAAAAGACCGAACGCGCGCGTTCGGTCTTTTATTTATCGTCTAAAGTACAGGCACCTTTTTCAGCTGCGCGAATCGCGGCAGACCGTTCACGGTTGCACGCGTGTTCTCGCCCTGAATCAGCGGCAGAACGTAATCCACAAACTCGTCGGTAATATAGTTCCCGCGCTCGTTAATCCATTCGCGCGGCACCTTTTGCTCATTGTTCGCGCACACCGACAGCGGTTGCAGTATCAGCTCGCACTCATACCCGCCGTCGCGCTTGCACTTGAACGCAACCATCTTCCCGCTGACGCCCGCGACCGCCTGTTCGACGGCAAAGCTGCCCGCGCGCCGCGCTTCGTCGATGTCCGTCTGCGAAGCGAGGTGCGCCCCGCACCGTTGCAGCAGACTAAGCTCGATGCCGCGCACCTTTGCGCCCGTGCGCTGGTGGATTATGCCCGCGAGCGTTACGGCAAGTCCGCCGAGCTGCACGTGCCCGAACCCGTCCGTCGCGGAGACCGTCGCCTCGCTCACGAAGCTGCCGTCCGCGTATGATATGCCCTCCGATACTGCAATCAGGCACTTTTTCTTGCGGTTGTACACCTCCGTCACGTCCTCGATAAACTCCTGCATATCGAACGTAACCTCGGGCAGATAAATCAAATCCGGCGACGCGCACGAAAAACTCGCGAGCGCGGAGGAACCCGCGAGCCAACCCGCGTGCCGCCCCATCATCTCAACGACCGTGACCGTTCCCGCGTCGTAAACGTGCGTATCCTTGCAAATCTCGGCAATTGAGGTTGCGATATACTTCGCCGCCGAGCCGAACCCGGGCGAGTGGTCGGTGCCGCACAGGTCGTTGTCAATCGTCTTGGGTATCCCCATCACGCGGCACTCGTACCCGACCTGCTCAAAGTAACGGCTCACCTTGTCACAGGTGTCCATTGAGTCGTTGCCGCCGTTGTAGAAAAAGTAACGCACATTCAGCCGCTTGAACAGCTCCAGTATCGTTATGTAATCCGTCTCGTCCTCAACGTGCGACTTCATCTTGTAGCGGCACGAGCCAAGCTCGCTCGACGGAGTGTTCAGCAGGTATTCCAATTCCTGCGCGTCCTCCTGCCCCAAGTCGTAGAGCTTGCCCTTCAGCAGCCCCGCGATGCCGTTCGCCGCGCCGTAAACGTGCGTAATCTCCGTTGCGGCAAGCGCGGCGGTAATCACCCCGTATGCGCTCGCGTTAATTACGGCGGTCGGTCCGCCCGACTGGGCAAACACGCACGCGCCGATTAGTTCAGACATATTGTTACCTCCGTTTGAAAAGCTTTCCAACCATTTTAGCACACTAAATATGTGCTGTAAAGAGCAGAGATTACAAAAGGCGGAGAAGCAAGTCCCCGCCTTTTATGTATCAGTTTATCAGTGCCACGGCGTAAGCCTTAATTCCCGTGCCGTCGCCCGTGAAGCCCATTTTCTCCTCCGTCGTCGCCTTAACGCTCACGTTGCCGACGTCGGTGCCGAGCGCGCGCGCCACATTCTCGCGCATTTGCTCAATGTACGGCGCGACGCGCGGAGCCTGCGCCACAATCGTAATGTCCGCGTTGCCGAGCGTGTAACCAACCTCCCGCACGAGCGCGTAGGTCGCCTTTAACAGCTCAAGGCTGTTCGCGCCCTTATATCGCGCGTCGCTGTCCGGGAAGTGCTTGCCAATGTCGCCGAGTGCCGCCGCGCCGAGCAGCGCGTCCATCAGCGCGTGTAGCGGCACATCCGCGTCCGAGTGCCCATCGGGACCGAAGTCGCTCGGCACCGTCACGCCGCACAGCACGCACGGTCTGCCCCGCTTGAACCTGTGCGCGTCATAACCGAACCCGACCCTCACGACATTTCACCGCGCCGCCGCAGAATCCCCTCCGCAAGCAGCACGTCCTCAATCGTCGTGAGCTTCACGTTCTCATACGAACCCTCGGACAGCCACACCGTTGCGCCCAACGCCTCAACCGCGGAGCAGTCGTCGGTCAGCGTCAGCTTGCGGTTCTTCGCGTTTTCCAGCGCCGCCTTAATGAGCGCCGCGTCGAACACCTGCGGGGTCTGCACCTCGCGCAGCTTCGCGCGGTCGGGCGTACCCGTCACATAACCGCGCTCCGCAGTCTTAATCGTCGCCTTGACCTCAACGGCGGGAGCCGCCGCGTTCTTGCTCTCCGCGAGCCGAATTGTCGCGGTTATCATCGTTTTCGCGACGAGCGGACGCGCCCCGTCGTGTATCGCGATGTACCGCGCCTTGGGCGACACGGCGTAAACGCCCGAATACACCGATTCCGTCCGCGTCTCGCCGCCCTCAACAATGCGTGTCAGCTTCGTGATACTGTATTCCTGCGCCAACGCCGAAACGCGGGGTATATCCTCACCCCGCGCCACAACTATTATTTCATCTATTTCCGCGCAAAGCTGAAACACCGACAGCGTTCGCACCAGAACCGGCGCCCCGCCAAGCTCAAGGAACATCTTGTCGTGTCCCTCCATGCGCGTGGACGCGCCCGCCGCGACAATGACGGCGGAGCAGCGGAGCTTTTTCTTAAACAGCGGCATGTATTACCTCACTGTCATGCTTAGTTTTATGCCGACAAAACGGCGGCTTCGTTACGCCAGCGTTGAATTAAGGCGCGTCTCGACTTCCTCATAGCTCGTCTGTTGAGACAGCACTATCTCGGAAATCAGTATTTGCTTCGCCGAATGGAGCATTTTGCGCTCACCCGTGGACAGCCCTTTTTCAACGTCACGCGCCATTAGTCCCTTGACGACGCGCGCAACCTCCAACAGGTCGCCGCTCTTGATGCGCTGCATGTTCTCACGGTAGCGTTTGTTCCAGTTTGAGGTCATTTCCGCGTCTATACCCGCAATGGAGTTCATAATACTCTCCGCGTCGTCAAAGTTGACTATCGGGCGAACGCCGATAGCGTCGCTGCTCTCCATCGGAATCATCACAACCATGCCGCCCGTGGGCATCTTCAGGATATAGTACGACCGCGTACACCCATTGACCTTTTGCTCCTCAATACTGTCGATTACGCCCGCGCCATGCATCGGATGCGCAATCATATCGCCTACCTTGAACATATTCCCGCTCCTTATCTTTTGTATACATCTGTATGTCTTATGTATCTATTATACCCGCTTTTTTCTCATTTTGCAAGGGCTGACGGTGAATAATTACAAAACAATTACAAATTTCTACAAAATGACGAAACTTTCACTCTCGAAAAACACTATATTGTGAACACAAACAGGTGCAACCTCCCCCGCAACCCGTTGCAAACGCAGAACTTTCGCTTGAACACGCTCGTGTAATTTCTTGTAATGTTACATCGAAATTAACATTTATCAATTTAATTTAATCTTTGCGCCTGGCAATAATAAACAAAAACCCCGCCTTTCGGCGGGATTTGTCTTGTTGCCTTAGTCCTCGTTGAAGTCCGTCGGCGTGTCGGTGTCATACACCACGACGGAACCGCGTTCCTCATTGCGCGCTTCCTCAACCTCGCTGTCAGTCAGCGGCATGGATTCGGGCGCGACGACGGCGCGAATGCTCAACGAGACTTTCTGCTTCTCGTTGTCAATCGCGGTGATTTTAACGTCAACATTCTGCCCCTCGCGAACGACCTCCGAGGGCACGTTGACGCGGCGGTCGGCAAGCTGCGAGATGTGGATAAGTCCGTCCACGCCGGGGATAATCTCCGCGAACGCGCCGAATGCCATGAGCTTCACAATCTTGACGTTCACAATGTCGCCGACGTTGTGCCCCTCCGTGAATCGCGACCACGGATTACCGCTCGGGTCCTTGTAGCCCAGCGAGATTTTCTTCTTTTCCTTGTCGAAGCCGAGAACGTAAACCGGCACCTTGTCGCCCGCCGCCAAAACGTCCGACGGGTGCTTGATATGCGTCCAACTAAGCTCGGAGACGTGCACCATGCCGTCAATGCCGCCGATGTCCACGAACGCGCCGTAGGACGTGAGCGACTTGACCGTGCCGTCATACTTCTTGCCGACTTCAATCTCGTTCCAGATTTTCTCGGACTTCTCGCGCTTCTCGTCGTTTGAAGCTGCGCCGATTGAACCGACGACGCGGCGGCGCGACTGATTGACCTCGGTGATAACGAGCTTGACCTTCTTCTTCAGCAGCTCCGTCATTGCCGCCTCGCGCGCAAGTCCCGTGCGCGACGCGGGGACGAACACGCGCACACCGCGAACGGTTACGACGACGCCGCCCTTGTTCTCCTCGGTGACGACGCCCTCGACGACGGTGCGGTTGTCCTTTGCGACCTCGATGTCGCTCCAGCTCTTAATCGCGTCCAAACGCTTGCGGGACAGCATAACCGTACCCTCAACGTCATTCACGCGCGTTACGAACGTCTCAATCTCCTGCCCGACCTTGACAATATCCTCAATCTTCGCGTTGGGGTCGTCTGTCAGTTCGCTGATTGGGATATAACCCGACTGCTTAATACCAAGGTCAACCGATATCTCCGTCGGCGTAATAGCGGCAACAACACCGATAACTTTTTCACCGGTATGTAGTGTTTTGATTGATTTTTCGAGCATTTCCTCGAAGGACTCCACCGTTTCTTCCACAGGCTCCGCATCGTCCGCAGCGGGCGCGACAATTACGGCATCGTCCGTCGCGTCGGCTATCGGTGTTGCTTGTTCGGTGAAAACCTCATCTCTGGATTCTTCCATCATCTTCTGTTTGACCTCCTTAATTATCCACGACGGAGCTGACGCACCCGCCGTGATGCCCACAACATCAGTCGGCTTGAATTGCGAAGCAAAATTATCCTCAAGCTCCGCCGCTGTCTCGATGAAATAAACTCTGCCGCAATGCTTTCGGCATATATCCGCGAGTCTGCGGCTGTTCCCGCTGTGCGGCGCGCCTACTACAATCATTGCGTCAGCAAGCTTCGCGAGACACTCTGCCTCACGCTGCCTACTGTTTGTGGTATCGCATATTGTATCAAATATTTCGGCGTTTGTACACAGTTTTTTTGCGATTTCCGAGCACTTGTCAAAAACTCTCTTTCCAAGTGTTGTCTGAAATACCAAAGTCAGCGGTTTGTCTTTGCAATCAGGCACTTTTTCGAGCCAATCCGACAATTGCTCCGCGGTTTCAAAGCACTCGCTTTCCCCACACCAACCCTCAATTGCGCGAACTTCGGGGTGTTCTCGCTCCCCAATGACTATCGGTAACCGCCCGTCCCGCTCCGCGCGTCTTACAATTTTGTGTATTTTTGCCACAGACGGACAGGTTGCGTCCACTATTCGTATTTTACGCTCCTCAAGCGATTTGTATTCTTCCTCGCCGACTCCGTGCGACCGCAGGACTACCGTGTCGCCCTCGCGCGCCTGCGTCACGTCGTCAATCACGCGCACGCCGCGCGCCGCGAGGTCGGCGATAACGCTGTTGTTGTGGATAATCGGTCCGAGCGTGACGCAACGCTCGCTGTCCTCCGCCGCCTTTATGCACAGCTCCACCGCGCGCTTCACGCCGTAGCAAAATCCCGCCGTTTTCGCCGTAATAACTCTCATAAGCTCACTTCCGCGCGGCGTCGCCGTCAAGCGACATAATTCGCTCCATCAGCTCGGCGGAAAGTCTCGCCGTTTCCTCCGGCAACAGCTTTTGCCGACTCGGGTTCACGTAATACGGCGCGCCGATTGTTACCGTGACGCGTCTGAATATCGGCTTTTTGCGCGGAATGAACACGGGCACGACGGGAACGCCCGTCCTGTCCGCCAGCTTGACCGCGCCCGTTTTCGCCGAAACCGATTCTTCCTCCGACATAACTCGGTGCCCCTCGGGGAATATGCCGACCTTCTCGCCGCCCTTGAGGTAGCCCAGAGCGGTCTTGACGGCGATAACATCGTTCATGTCGCGCTTCACGCTTATCATACCGATGCTGCGCAGAAAGCCGCGCAAAACGGGAATCTTATACAGGCTGTCCTTTGCCATTATGTGCAGAAAGTTGTTCTTGCCGAACACTTTTATCAGCAGCATCGGGTCAAAATTGCTCGTATGATTGGCGCAAATCATCGCCGCGCCCTGCGGGATATGCTCCGAACCGACGACGCGGTAACGGAACCTCAGACGCATGAACGCGCTGAACAGCGGGTACCAACGGTGATACGACTTGTGCTCTTGTTCGACGGTTTCAATGCTCATAGCCCGAAACGCTCCCGAATCAGCTCGCACAGCTTCTCAAAGCTGTGGTTAAGGTCGAGCCGCGACGTGTCAAGGTGCACCGCGTCGTCCGCCGCGCGCAACGGCGCGTTCGCGCGTGAGGAATCGTTCGAGTCGCGGTAGTTAATATCGCGCAGAACCTCCTCCGGCGTCGTCTTTACGCCCTTACGCACAAGCTCGGCATAACGCCGACCCGCGCGCACGTTCGGCGAAGCCGTCAGGAACACCTTCAGCCCCGCGTTCGGCAAAACGACGGTGCCGATGTCGCGCCCGTCCATAATCGTGTCGTACCGCGCCGCCATGTCGCGCTGCATGTCGAGCAGGAACGCGCGAACCGCAGGCATCGCAGACACGTCCGACGCGTAGATGGATATGGGCGGCAGTCTGATGTCGTCCGTCACGTCCTTGCCGTTGAGCAGTACGCGCTGAACGCCCTCGTCGTCATATTGCAGCTCCAAGTGAATGTCGGGCAGCAACTCCGCGACGCGGCTCTCGTCCTTGGAGTCGATGCCGTTGCGCCACACGTGCAGACCTATCGAGCGGTATAACGCGCCCGTGTCCACGTAGATGAATCCGAATTTCTCCGCCGCCAACCGCGCGAGCGTTGATTTCCCCGCGCCCGAAGGCCCGTCAAGGCATACGCTTCTCTCTTCCATAAATACATACCTCTATTCGGCGGTTCGGAAGCAACTTCCGATTCGCCATATTCTAGCGTCGGCTTTCGCCGCGTTCACAGTATATGTTTCGCCGCCGCGAACGCCGTTGCCCACGCGATTTGCAGGTTGAACCCGCCGGTGTAAGCGTCCGCGTCGAGTATCTCGCCCGCGAAATGCAGGTTTTTTATAAGCTTTGACTCCATGGTCGTCGGGTTAACCTCGCGCGTTTCAACGCCGCCCGAGGTGATAACCGCCTCGTCAATCGGTCGCGGTCGCGCAATGTCCACGTGAAAGCACTTCAGCGTTTGCAACAGCGATTGCCGCTGCTCGCGCGTCACGGAGTGCGTCTTTGTCTCCGGCGGTATTCCCGAGCGCGCAATGATTACGGGTATCATCAGTCGCGGCGCAAGCTCGCCCAGCGCGTTTTGGAAGTCGCGGTTTTGGAATTTCTGAAAATCGCGCACAATCCGCGCGTCAAGCGTCGCGTCGTCCAACGCCGGCTTCATGTCGATGTGCAGTCGATACCGCGTGCTTGCCCAGTCGCGCATATGCGCGCTTGCCGACAGCACAAGCGGTCCCGACACGCCGAAGTGCGTGAACAACAGCTCCCCAAAGTCGTCGAATATCGGCTTTGACTTCGGTTTAGCCCCACCGCCAAACACTGTCACGCGCACGTTACGCAGCGCAAGCCCCTGCATCGCGGCGCAATCCGCGAGCGAATCGCCGTCCGCCACGAGCGGGACAAGTGACGGCGCGCACGGCACAATCGTGTGTCCGAGTTTTTTCGCCATGTCGTACCCGTCGCCCGTCGAACCCGTCAGCGGGTAGGACAACCCGCCCGTCGCGAGTATCGCGGCTCTGCACGGCAGCACCTCGCCGCCGACGCGCACGCCCGTAACCTCGCCGCCGTCCGTAAGTATTTCGCTCACCCGTCCGCGCGTGACTTCAACTCCCGCGCGCCGCATGTAACGCCTAAGCGCGTCCACAACGTCGCCCGCCTTGTCCGACACGGGGAACACGCGGTTCCCACGCTCGGTTTTCAGCGGCACGCCAATGCCCTCAAACAACTCCATAGCCGCGCTCGGCGGAAAGCCGTACATCGCGCTCGTCAGGAATTTGCCGCTTCTCGGCACGTTCTCCAAAACCTCGCGCACGGAGCAGTCGTTCGTCAAGTTGCAGCGTCCCTTGCCCGTTATGCGCAGCTTGTGCCCCGTCTCGCCGCGTTCGAGCAGTCGAACGCCCAAGCCGCGCTCCGCGGTCAGCGCCGCCGATAGCATTCCCGCCGCGCCGCCGCCGATAACAATAACGTCAGACATCAATCTTCTCGTAGACCTCGTACTCGTCCCAAATGCGCTCCAACCTCTCAAAGTTCGAGTACAAATCTCCGCCGGAGCGCGCGCTCGTCGCGACAATCAGCGCGTTGACAAGACTAAGCGGCGCGACAAGCGTGTCAAGGAACGACACCATGTCGCTCTTCGCGTACAGCGACACATCCGCGAGCTTTGCAATCGGCGAGACGTTGTTGTCCGTAATGCCGATAAGCGTCGCTCCCATGTCGCGCGCGTAACGCATGGCGCGAACCGTGCGGCGCGAATAACGCGGGAAACTGAGCGCAATGAACACATCGTCCTTTGAAATGCGCACAATCTGCTCAAACACCTCGCAAGACGAGCTTTCGTTCACCACATGCACGTTCTCGAACAGCAGGTTGAAGTAGAACCCCATGAAGTTCGCAAGTGCGGAGGACGAGCGCAGCCCGAAGATATAGATGCTCTTCGCGCCCACAATCGCGTTGACCGCGCGCTCAAAGTCGTCGCGGTTCGTCTCCTCCATAGTCAGTCGGATTTGCTCAATATCGCTGGAAAGCACGTGCGAAATCATGTCTCCGCCGCTAAGCAAATCCTGCGACACGCGTATGCGCTGAACAGAAGTCATGCGGCTGCGAATCATGTCCTGCAACGCGCGGCGCATTTCGGGATAGCTCCCGTAACCAAGCTCTTGTGCAAAGCGCACAACGGTGGACTCGCTGACGGACACAACCTGCCCGAGCTTGCCCGCCGTCATGAACGCCGCCTTTTCGTAGTTCTCGGCGATGTATTTCGCGATATTGCGCTGCCCCTTTGAAAACTTGTCAGACGCGGCGTCAATCGCGGTCAAAATATCCTTGTCCATTTACATACGTCCTTAGCTTGATTTTCCTATCATACTATACTCCGTAGGTGTAAATCAAGTGTTAATTCCGCAAAGTCTAATTTTGCAAGCAAAACAGCCGCGTGAGCGTCTGCTTTTACTGTCCGCGTTACTGCCCCCGCAGCTTCGCGACTTCCTCGTTTGTCAGCGGTCGCCATTGCCCCGCGCGCAGGTTGCCGAGCGCGATGCCGCCCTCGTTAACGCGCGTCAGACGCGTAACGCGCAGGTCGCACAGCTCGCACATGCGGCGAATTTGGCGGTTGCGCCCCTCGTGAATCGTGATTTCAAGCAGCACGCCGTTCGCCGTCGCGCGCAGCGACTTGACCTCCGCGCCGCGAATGGTGTAGCCCTCGATTTCCATCGGTTGCGAAAGCGACTGCACCGCGGCGTTTATCTTGGCGGGTTCACCCTCAACGTACACATGGTACGTCTTGCGTGTCTCGTGCGACGGGTGCATAAGGCGGTTCGCCAGGTCGCCGTCGTTTGTCATCAGCAGCAACCCGTCGGAGTCCATGTCCAGCCGTCCCACGGGGTAAACCCTTGCGCCGCAAGCGGAAACGTATTCCGCGACGGTGTGTCTCCCCTGTTCATCGCGCAGCGTTGTAACGACGCCGCGCGGTTTGTTGAGCATTATGTAAACCTTATCGTCAGGCTCTCGGAGCGGAACGCCGTCAAGCGCAATCGCGTCAACCGCCGCGTCCGCGCTCTCGCCAAGCGTTGCGACGCGCCCGTTAACGGTCACGCGTCCCGCCGAAATAAGACGTTCCGCCTCACGGCGCGAGGCTGCGCCGTGGGCGGATATGATTTTCTGTAATCGTTCAGTCATTTATTATCCTTTAGTCGGTCATCACCCGTAAAAGCGGTAACCTGTATAATTTGCATAGTTGTTCGTGAAGTACCAAGCCCACTTCATGCGCTCCAGCGCGCCGAGCCTTGTGTTCGCGTCAAGCGGCACGGTCGCGGCATAGAACAGCGGTATGGTTGTGACGATTTCACCGTTGCGGCGCAGGACTAATTCGCCCGCGCGCGCTCCGCGCACAATCTTCGGCACAGCGCTCGCGTAAACGAATCGCGGCACGTTCACGGTCATGATAATACTGTCGTCGCGCTTGAAGCAGAAGCTGTAATCCTTGTTCGTCTTGACGGAAACCTCCGCCGCCTCGCCCGAAATTACGGGTATGGTGAGCTTCCCGACGTCGGCTTCCGTAACGCTGAACGACTTGTATTCGGAGAAGCCCCAGTCGAACAGCGACGCGTGGTCAGCCCAGTCGTTCGGGTCGGAGAGTGTTACGCAAACGAGCCGCAAGCCGTCGCGCTCCGCGCAGGACACGAGACTTCTGCCCGAGCTTTTTGTGTAACCCGTTTTAACGCCGAGCGCACCGTCCAAATCCCAAAGCAGCCTGTTGTGGTTCTTCAGCTCGCGCCCCGCAACGGAGATTGTTTTCGTTGAGACTATCGCCGCAAAGTCGGGGTTTTTCATTGCGGCGGCTGTGATTTTGGCGAGGTCGCTCGCCGTGCTGCCGTGCCCCGCCGCGTCAAGACCGTGCGGGTTTTTGAAGTCGGAGTTCGCGCAGCCGAGCTTGTCCGCCGTCGCGTTCATGAGCTTTGCGAAGTCGTCGATGCTCCCCGCCGTGTGACACGCGAGCGCAACCGCCGCGTCATTGCCCGACGAGAGCATAAGCCCGTAAAGCAACTCGCGCACGGTGCGCTTCTCGCCCGCCTTTAGGTACATGGACGAGCCTTCAACCGTTGTGTACGCGGGCTTTATCACGACTGTTTCGTCGAGCCTGCACCGCTCCAAAACGACGAGCGCGGTCAGAATTTTTGTCGTGCTCGCGATTTGCAGCTTAATGTCCGCGTCCTGCTCATAGAGCGTCTCGCCGCTGTCCGCGTCAATGAGAATCGCGGACTTTGCGGAGGTCGTCGGCGCGGAAACAGCTTGCGCCGCAACGCTTGTCGGAAATATCGCCGTAATAATCGTAAGTGCCGAAAGGCAAATTGACAGAACCCTTTTCATGCAAAAACACCACCTTGTCTGTGGTATTATTGACAGGTATTCGGCAAATATGCCATTGGCAATTATTTACATTACGGTTATATCCGCGACTTTACTCCTCGGTTTTCGCTATCGGGAGAATCGGCGGGATTTCGGGCGTTGCGTCGGGCTTTAACGTGTCTTTCTTGTTCTTCTTTATCAGGTCGCCGACCTTATCGACGATTTCCGGCGCAAGCTCAAGCGCGCGGTCGAGCGTCGTCGTCGCGGGCGGCGCGATATTCAGGACGCGAACGCTGTCGCCCTTGATGACGAGAAACGCTACGGGCACAATGTTTACGCCCGCTCCCGCGCCGCCGCCGAAGGTGTTGGACTGCCCCGCCTGCTGGTTCTTCCCGTGGAAGTCCGAGCCGCCGCTGGCAAAGCCGAAAGATACCTTTGAGACGGGGATTACGGTTATACCGTCCGGAGTTGTGATAGGTGAACCGATAATAGTATTGACGTCCACCATCTCGCGAATTTTCTGCATTGTGGTGCCCATGAGTTCGCCAATCGGGTGATTATCCATGTGCTTTTTCTCCTTTTTGTTGATTATCTGTGGGTTTTTCATTGGTTTTGCCGCGCGTTTTCGTGAAAATCGGGAACGCCGCGAATATTATATAAATCGCTTCCCATACTGCTAGGGAGAGCGCGGCGTTTACGTAGATGTACGGCTCTGTCGCCGCGAAGTCCGCCGCCGTGCGGAAGTCGAGCTTGCGCACGCGGAAGTGGCTGTCCAGCAACGCTTTGACGTACCCCAGACCGCCGGAGGTATAGCCGAATTGCATCGCGGTTGTGAACGGGTCGTCGCCCGCGGGCATGAAATAGAGCACCATGCGCTTGATTAGGATTCGGCGTTTGCTGCGCTCCAAGATGCGGATTATGTCGGGCAAAATGTCAAGCAGAACGTCGAGCGAGCCGAATTTCGGTTGATTTTTTGTCGATTTTTTCTCAACTTTTTTCGATTTTTCGGCGGTTTTTTTATGTTTTTTCGCGGTTTTCGGCGGCTTTTCGCTGTCAAAAATCGTCTTGCGGAAGAACGCGACGCTCAATCGGGCGCGAAACCCGCTTTCGTTGTACTCCGCCGAAATGCCCAAGCGAAGAAACGCGAGCAGAATGAGCGCGGCGACGATTATTCCGACTACCATCATACGCCGCCCTCCGACTCCGGGAACATTGACAGGCGCAGCTGCCCGTCCTCGTCCGTCTCGATTGACTGGAGCATCGGCAGCTCGTCCAACGAGGACAGACCGAACGTTCGCAGGAAGTCCGCCGTTGTGCCGTACAGCACGGGTCGTCCCGCGACGGCTAGTCTACCGCGCGCTTCAATCAGTCCGCGACTTTGCAGCAGACCGACGGTATACGAGCTGTCCACGCCGCGCACTTGCTCGATGTACGCCTTTGTTACGGGTTGGAAGTACGCGATGACGGAGAGCGTCTCAACCGCCGGTTGTGACAGGCGCGGCTGCTTGCCCGTTTCCAGCGCGAGACGGATATAGTCCGCGTACTCGGGCGACGAGCATAGTTGCAGGCTGTTCTCAAGGCGGACTAGGCGGATACCGCGACGGTTGAACGAGTACTTGTCCCGCATTGTATCGGCAACGTCGGACACAAGCCCCGCGTCGGTGCCGAGTACGGCGGCTATTCGCTCTACGGGTACGGGGTCGCCTGCCGCGAATAGTATGCCCTCAATCGCGGACTCTATGTCATGAATTTCCATTTTCGTTCCCCCAATCCGCGAGATTTGCGTCGGCGGGCGAGAACACGCCGCCCGTATAACGTATCGTCATATCCTCGCCGTCGCCCGCGAGAGTAACCGCGCCCGTTCGGCACAGCTCGAGCACGGCTATAAACGTCGCGACGGCTTCGCTGCGCGTCTTGCACTCCGCGAACAGGGCTTGCACGCGCAGTACGCCGAAGGTGCGCACGCGCTCGGTCAGCTCCGCGATTTTCTCGGTCAGCGGGTACGACAGCTTTGTCGGGACGTAAGGACGCTTGCGCGTCTGCGGGTCCTCTTGCAGTCCGCCGCGCTCCGAAATCGCGAGCAGGGCGGACAGAAGCTCCGACGCTTCGTGCTCGTATTTATAGTGCGCGTCCGGTGTGAGCGGTTCGGGCGGCTTTACGATATAGCCCGCGCCCTCCGTGTAACGCGCGTGGAACTCGTCGGTTACGGACTTTATGCGGGCGTAAATGTCTCGCGCGCGGAATTGCTCCAGCGACGAGATAAGCTCCGACAGCTCCTCAACCTCTTCGCCGGAGGAGAGAAGCACCTTTGTTTTGATGAACGCGAGATGCGACGCCATTGCGACAAACTCGCTCGCAATATCGAGGTCCATTTCCGTCATCGTGTCGAGCCACTCGAGATATTGGTCGAGTATGAGCGAGATGCTTATGTCGGCTATTTCTATTTTGTCCTTGCCGAGCAGTTGGAGTATGACGGCGAGCGGTCCGACAAAATCTTCGTTACCGCCGCGCGCGTGCACCACGCCCTCAAGCTTAAAAATGGGGCTTTCCAGTTGCGTTCACCCCCGTTATCTTAGTAATTTGTATGCAAGCTCCGCGATGCCGGACAGAGAAACGAACAGCCAGTCCGTGAGTCTGCCGATTGTGCCGGAAAATATGCCTGTTCTGACGATGACTATCAGCAAGATGAAGCCGAATTTCTCAACGCGCATCAGCTTGAAATACGCGCTGTCCGGCAGGAGCGAGAACAGCACCTTTGAGCCGTCCAGCGGAGGAATTGGCAGGATATTGAACACGGCGAGCGCGACGCTCAAATAAGCCGTGCGCCACACCATTCCGCAAATCGTGTTCCACACCTCGGTCATCGGCACGAGCGCGACCAGCACGCCGTAAATCAGCAGCGCGACGGCGGCGATTAGCACGTTTGAAACGGGTCCCGCAAGGGCGGTTATTGCCATGCCGCGCTTGGGATTCTTGAAGTTGCTCGGGTTTATGGGCACGGGCTTCGCCCAGCCGAACGAGGCTATGAGCATCATTAGCAGCCCCCAAATGTCGATGTGCTTTATGGGGTTCAGCGTCAGCCGCCCGGCTTGCTTCGCGGTTTGGTCGCCAAGGCGATACGCCGTATACCCGTGCGCAAGCTCGTGCAGGGTTATGCATATCAGCGCGGGGATTATCGACAGGATTGCGTTAACGAGTATGCTCCAGTCAAGCTCTCGGAAGAAGTCTTGCAAGCTATCACCTGATTTCTACTGCGCGTTTTATGTTGGTTCAGAGCGCGTGCTCTATTTCGCTTATTAGCTGTACTCGGTTCGCGCCTGTTTCGGCGGAGAACGGGATTACGGTTACGGCTTCGGGCAGCTCTAATGTCTCGCGAATGAGAGCGAGATTCGCTTCCAGCGCCGACTTCTTCACCTTGTCGATTTTGTTCGCGACAACCGTGAACGGGCGTTCGGTTTCAATGAACCAGCGCGCCATTATTACGTCGTCCGCCGTGGGCTTGTGGCGCGAATCGACTATCATTACGCCGAGTGATATGCGCTCATGGTCGGAGAAAAAGGACTCCATTAGCGTTTTCCAGCGGGCGCGTTCAGTCGCCGACACGCGGGCGTAGCCGTATCCGGGTAGGTCCACGAAGTATGCCGCCGTGCCGAGTCTGAAGTAATTGACGTGTATCGTCTTGCCGGGCACGCCGCTGACGCGGGCGATTTGCTTGCGCCCGAGCACGCGGTTGATGACCGACGACTTGCCGACATTCGACCTGCCCGAGAACACAATCTGCGGCGTCATATCGCGCAGGAAGTCAGCGGGAGAAGCCGCTGACTTCACAAACACAACGTCCTGTAAATTTAGCTTCGCCATTATTGGCGTATTGCCGCGCCGTCCGGCAGGGAGCTGTCGGCATAGGGCGGTATTATCGGTTGCGGCGGCAGGGGCGGCGCGACGGGCTTTTCGCGGATATTGCCGAAGTCGAGCGCGACGTCGAGAATGTTGTCGATATGCTCCGTCATGACGAATTTGAGCGAGCGGCGAACCGTTTGGTCGATTTCCTCAAGGTCGCGCTCGTTTCCGGCGGGGATTATCACGGTTTTTACGCCCGCGCGGAGAGCCGCCATTGTCTTTTCCTTTAAGCCGCCGATGGGCAGTATGCGCCCGCGCAGGGTTATCTCGCCCGTCATCGCAATGTCGCGGCGAACGGGCGCGCCCGTAAGTGCGGAGATTACGGCGACAGCCATTGTGATGCCCGCCGACGGTCCGTCCTTGGGCGTTGCGCCCTCGGGGAAGTGGATATGAATATCGAACTTGCGGTAAAAGTCGGGGTCGATTTTCAGGCGTTCGGCGCGGCTGCGGATATACGACATTGCCGCCTGCGCCGACTCCTTCATGACCTCGCCGAGATTGCCCGTTAGGTTAAGCCGCCCGCCGCCGGGGTATACGTTGACCTCAACGTCAAGCGTCGTGCCGCCGACGCTCGTCCACGCAAGTCCCTTGACAAGCCCCACCTCGTCGCCAATTGCGAGCGTTTCCGGTAGGTAACGGCGCACGCCGAGATATTCCTCAAGCGAGCTGACCTTTACGTTTGCGACTTTAATCTCGTCTTTCGCGAGCTTTGACGCGGCTTTGCGGCACGCTGTCGCTATCTCGCGCTCAAGTATGCGCACGCCCGATTCGCGCGTGTAGCCCGCGATAATTTCGAGCAGCGCGTCGTCCGTGAACTTGATTTTTGAGGCGGCAAGTCCGTGCTTTTTCCGCTGCTTGGGAATAAGGTGACGCTTTGCGATTTCGAGCTTTTCCATGTCGGTGTAGCTGGACAACTCGATGACCTCCATGCGGTCGAGCAGCGGTCCCGGGATTGTCGAGGTTGTGTTCGCGGTGGTGATGAACATCACGTCCGACAGGTCGAACGGCAACTCCAAATAGTGGTCGCGGAATGTCGAGTTCTGCTCGGGGTCGAGAGCTTCGAGCAACGCGGACGACGGGTCGCCGCGATAGTCGCTGCCGAGCTTGTCAATTTCGTCGAGCAGGAGCAACGGGTTGCGGCTGCCGGATTGGTTTATTGCGGCGATTATGCGCCCTGGCATTGCGCCGACGTAGGTCTTGCGGTGCCCGCGAATTTCGGCTTCGTCGTGTATGCCGCCGAGCGACATTCTGGCGAGCTTGCGGTTCGTGGCGTGCGCGATGCTGGCGGCGACGGAGGTTTTGCCCACGCCGGGAGGTCCGACGAAGCAGAGGATTGTGCCCTTTAGGTCGGGCTTTAGTTGCTTTACGGATAGAAATTCGATGACGCGTTCCTTGACTTTATCAAGCCCGAAGTGGTCGTCGTCCAGAATTTTGCGCGCCTGCGCGACGTCGTGCCGCTCCTTTGTCGTTTTGTTCCACGGCAGCTCAAGGCAGAGGTCGAGATAGTTGCGGATTACGGAGGATTCGGCGGAGCCGTGCCCCTGTTTTTCCAGCTTGTCTATCTCTTTCAGGAGCTTCGTCTCAATCTCTTCGGTGAGACGCAGCTTTTCGATTTTCACGCGGTACTCGTCGAACTCCGAGAGCGGTTCGCCGCCAAATTCGCGCATTCCGCCAAGCTCGCCAAGCTCCGCCTGTATGGCGCGCAGTTGCTCGCGCAGGATATGCTCGCGCTGTTGCCCGTCAAGTCGCGCGTGGAGACGTTCGTCAATCTGCCGCTCAATCGTCAGCACCTCAATCTCGCGCGTGAGCATGTCGCACACGTATTTCAGGCGGCGCAGAGTCGGTATCGCTTCAAGTATTTCCTGCTTGCGGTCATGGCGCACGAACATGTGCTGCGCCACGTAGTCCGCCATTACGCCGGGCGACGTCATGCCGAAGAGCGACATTACCGTTTCGCGCGCTACCATCGGCGACATTTGCGCGTATGTGTCGAACAGGCTCGTCGCTTCGCGCATGAGCGCTTCCGCGCGCGCCGACTTTTGCGGCTCCTCCGGCTCGTAATACGGTTCGACCTCCGCAAGGAAGAACTTGCGGTCGCCCGTGAGACTGATGAGCTTCGCGCGGCACACGCCCTCAACAAGCACTTTCATGCCGCCGCCGGGCACCTTTAGCATTTGCTTTATGCGGCAAATTGTGCCGACGCGGTAGAGGTCGTCCTCTTCCGGCTCTTCTTTCATGATGTCCTTTTGCGCGACGAGGAATATGCGGCGCGAAAATTCGTTCGCCGCATCCAGAGCCGCCGTGGACATTGACCGCTCCACGTCAAAGTTGAGCAGCAATCCCGGGAACACGCACAGCCCGCGCAGAGCGAGCATGGGCAGGGTTTCGCGCGATTCCGCCGCGCTTGTGTTGATTTCTTGATTATCCAATAATATCGCCTCCTCTAAATGGTAGTTGTCTGAAATGGTTGATATAAAGAGCCGCACTAACCGTGCGGCTCCGTTGCTGCAATCTGAAGCCCGCCGATTCGCTCGGGCGTTTATGCCGGTAGGTTATCAGGGTCGATGTCTATCTGCGGCTTGGGACGGTGCACAATCAGCGGCGGCTCCGTGCCGTTTACCGAGTCCTTTGTGATGATGATACGCTCAATCTTCGTGTCGGACGGCGCGTCGTACATGGTTTGCATCATGACGTTTTCCAGTATGCCGCGCAGACCGCGCGCGCCGATTTCCATTGCGATTGCCTTGTCGGCTATCGCTTCCAGCGCGTCGTCGTTGAACTCGAGCTTAACGTTGTCGTAGCTCATAAGGAGCGAGTACTGCCGCGTGAGCGAGTTCTTCGGTTCGCGCAGTATGCGAATCATGTCGTCTCGCGAGAGTCCGTCAAGCGTCGTGATTACGGGCATACGCCCGACAAGCTCGGGGATAAGCCCGTACTTTAGCAGGTCGTGCGGCTGGATATTTTTGAGGATTTCGCCGACCTTGCGTTCGCTCTTGCTGAAGATTTCCGCGCCGAAGCCGATGCTTTTCCTGTCCATGCGGTTTTCGATGATTTTATCAACGCCGTCAAACGCGCCGCCGCATATGAACAGGATATTCGTCGTGTCTATGCTGATGAACTCCTGATGCGGGTGCTTGCGCCCGCCCTGCGGCGGGACATTCGCGACTGTGCCCTCAAGGATTTTGAGCAGCGCCTGCTGCACGCCCTCACCCGATACGTCGCGCGTGATTGAGGTGTTCTCGCTCTTGCGGGCTATCTTGTCAATTTCGTCGATGTAGATTATGCCGTTCTGGGCGCGCTCCACGTCGAAGTCCGCGGCTTGCAGGAGACGCAGGAGGATATTCTCCACATCGTCGCCGACGTATCCCGCTTCGGTCAGCGTCGTCGCGTCCGCAATCGCGAACGGGACGCGGAGAGTACGCGCGAGCGTCTGCGCGAGCATCGTCTTGCCGCAACCCGTGGGACCGACGAGCAGAATATTGCTCTTTTGCAGCTCGGTTTCTGACGCGGCTCGGTGCGTAACGCGCTTGTAGTGGTTATACACCGCGACGGATAGGGCGACCTTAGCCGCGGACTGACCGACGACGTATTCGTCGAGTATCTCGCGTATCTCGCGCGGACGCGGGAGCTTGTCGTGCTCATGGCGTTTGCCGCTGTCGTAGCGCGGGGCTTGCGAGATTGGCGGCTCGTTGTCAATCGTGAACACATCGTTGATTGATGAGGCGCATTCGGCGCAGATTGCCACGCCCGGCGCCGTCACCAATTTGTAACCGCTGTATTCCTTCAACTGACCCTCGCTCTTGCCGCAAAAGCTGCACCGCTGCGGTTTTGTTCCGTTATTTAGTGCCATGTACTTCCCCTAACGCTTAAAGATTACGCTGTCAATCAGCCCGAAGTCGCGCGCTTCCTCCGCCGTGAGGTAGTTGTCGCGCTCTGTCGCGTCGCGTATCACGTCGATGGACTTGCCTGTGTTGTCCGCGAGAATTTGATTCAGGCGGCCTTTGATTTTGAGGATATTTTCGGCGTGGATTTGAATGTCGGTCGCCTGCCCCTGAAAGCCGCCCGACGGCTGATGAATCATGATTTCGGAGTTCGGCAGCGCGATGCGCTTGCCCTTTGCGCCTGACGAGAGCAGGAACGCGCCCATGGACGCCGCCATGCCTATGCAGATTGTGGACACGTCCGCCTTGATGTACTGCATCGTGTCATAGATGGCAAGCCCCGCCGTAACGGAACCGCCGGGAGAATTGATATAGAACTGAATGTCCTTTTCGGGGTCCTGCGCCTCCAGGAAGAGTAGCTGCGCCACGACGAGACTTGCCGTCGTATCGTTGACCTCTTCCGCGAGGAAGATGATGCGGTCATTGAGCAGGCGGGAGAAAATGTCGTAAGAACGCTCCCCTCTTGCCGTTTGCTCCACTACATAAGGTACTAAACTCATATTTCACAACTCCTTACATTATTATTCGGTGTTTTTATCCGATGATTAACTCAATATTACCCAAGTTTCGGGCGGACTATTCGCCGACTAAGCTCCGATTAAGCTCTGATTACGCTCCGATTACTCTTCCGTTTTTTCCTCGGCTTTCGCCTTGGATTTGGAGGACTTTTTCGGCGTTTCGGTCGGGGCTTCGGCGGCATCGGTCTCGTCCGACGCTTCGACTTTCTTCTTTGACGCGCGCTTCTTGGGTTTCTTCTCCTCCGTCTCAACCTCGGCGGTTGCCGCTTCGGCGGCTTCGACTTCGTCGGGCGGCGGGTCGAGCGCGATTGCGCTCTCGCGGATTACCTTAACGGCGGCGCGGACGTTGAGGTCGTTGACAATCGTCTCGGCGGGAATCGCGTTTTTCACGGTTTCAATGTCGGCTTCGTAACGCTCCGCCGTTTCCTTGTATGCCTGCTCAATCTCTTCCTCCGTCGGTGTAAAGCCCTCCGCGGCGACGACTTTTTCAAGCGCGAGCGAGACTCGCACCTGCTTCTCCGCGCTCGGGCGCATGGACTCGCGGAACTGCTCCTCCGACGAGCCTGACATGTTGAAGTATGTCGCGAGGTCTAAGCCGTATTGCTGTAGCTGCTGGCTGTATTGCTGCACCTGACGGTCGATGTATTCGTCCGCCATTGCGTCGGGAATATCGCCCTCAAGCGTCGCGGCAAGGACTTCGAGCAATGCGTCCTCAAACGCGCCCTCTGTCTCTTTTTCCTTTGACTCGAGTAGGTTTTTGCGAATATCGGCGCGGTAGTCCGCAAGCGTGTCGAACTCGGACACGTCTTTCGCGAGGTCGTCGTCCGCTTCGGGGAGAATCTTCGTGCGCAGCTCTTTCAGCGTGACCTTGAAGATGACGGGCTTGCCCGCAAGGTGCTCCGCCTGATAGTTTTCGGGGAACTCGAGGTCAAGGTCGCGCTCCTCGCCCACCTGCATACCGTGCATCTTTTCCTCAAAGCCGGAAATGAAGCTGTTTGAGCCTATGACAAGCTCGTAGTCCTCGCCCGTGCCGCCGTCGAACGTTTCGCCGTCCACGTAGCCCACGAAGTCGATTGTCGCGGTGTCGCCGTTGATAAGCGGACGGTTGGCGATTTCGAGCCGCGCCTGACGCAGACGCGCAGCCTCCACCTCGGAATCAACCGCACTGTCCTCCACGACGGCGACGGGTTTAACCGCGGCAAGCCCGTGGTAATCGCCGATTGTGACTTCGGGGTAGAGCGCGACGGTGTACGTAATCGTCAACGATTTGTCGTCCCCAACCTCGATATTTGACACGTTCGGATAACCGACGGCGCGCAGCTCCGACTCTTTCACGCCGAAAGCGCACGCGTCCGGCAGTACGATGTCCAGCGCGTCATTGTAGAACACGGAAGCGCCGTATGCGCTCTCGATGACCTTGCGCGGCGCTTTGCCGCGGCGAAAGCCGGGTACCGCCATTTGGTTGCGGTTTTTCTTGTAAACCGCGTCCAAGGCGGTGTTGAATTCAGCCGATTCAACGACGACAATCAGCTCCGCCGTGCTTTTTTCTTTTTTCTCATACGTATTTAATTTCACTCAAATACCCTCCCACGTTGGTTGGATATGTTATATGGATAACATATCCTAGTCCGACATTATAACATATGTGTCTGAGAAAAGCAAACCCTTTGCGGGATAAATTTCAAGTAATCTGCGGATACCATGTTATATTCTATCCCGTCTGCCGTTCCCGTGACGGCGAACCTGTGCGCCGCGCCGTGAATATGCCCGTACCAGCAGCGTTTTACGCCGTATTGCTCCATGACCGCGATTATATCCGCGCACACGTAGTTCTTAAAACGCGGCGGGTAATGGAAGAAGCAGATTTTTCCCGCGTCGGGCGGCGCGGACTTGAGCGACGCTTCAAGCCGTATTACCTCGCGCGCCATGATTTTGCCGTTGTGCGTGCCGTCCATATTCTCGTCGTACAGCCAGCCGCGAGTGCCGCATATGGCGACGCGCGCCGCGCCCTCGTCGTAGATGAAGTGGTTGTTGTTCAGGATTTCAATGTTCGGAATGTCGTTTTGCTCGAAGAATTTCTTTGCCTTGGCGACAGTCTCAAACCAATAGTCGTGGTTGCCCTTTAGGATTATTTTCTTGCCCGGCAGCTCGCCGATGAAGCGAAAATCCGCAAGACTTTCATTTATTGTCATGCCCCACGACAGGTCGCCGCAGAGAATAACGGTATCGTCGGGCGCGACGCGCTCAAACCCGAGTTTAATTTTGTCAACATATCCCTCCCAACCGCCGCCGAACACGTCCATGGGTTTTTCGGACGCGAGCGAGAGGTGCAGGTCGCCGATTGCGAAAAGTGCCATGTTGATGTTCCTTTCTCTGTGAATAGGCGGAGGTTTTGCGGCTAACAATATGGTTGTTCGATTGCGAACTTTGAGAGGAGAACGAAAAGATGACGGATAATAATAAGGATACGCTTTACGGCGTCGGCTGCGAGGTCATGACGTGCAAATACCACGAGAGCGACAACTGCTGCTGCGCCGAGACAATCACCGTTGAGGCTCCGACAGCTTCAAAGAAAACGGAGACGTTCTGCGGGACGTATAAGGCGAGAGACTAGGATTAGAGACTAAGTTTTAGGAGCCGCAATACGCGCGGTTTCGCGTTAACTTTGTTCGGCGAGGGGTTTTATTCCCCCCGCCGAATTTTTGTGGTTATTTGAGAAAGTCGCGAACCGCGCCGAGCAGCTCCGTTTTCGCGACGCAATCGGTAAAGCGTTCAGGCTTGCCGCGCAAGGACGCGAGCGGGGCGGGTATCGGGTTTCCCGTGACCTCCGCGAGCTTATCCACAAGGTCAAGCCCCGTTTCGCTGCCGAGCTTACCCAACGCGTCCAGCACCGCGTCACAGAACTTGAACGGGCTTGCCGTTGAGACTACGACGGTTTGGGTATTGTCGCCCGTGTCCTTGCGGTAGTCGTTCAGCACCGCGAGGGCTACGGCTGTGTGCGTGTCGATGAGGTATTTGTGCTTGGCAAATACGTCGGCGATTGTGTCTTTTGTGCGCGCGTCGTCGCAATGCCCGCCGACGAAGGTTTCGTGCAGCTTGGCGCGAATCTTGTCGTTGACCTTGTAATATTTCTTGTTTTTCAGCTTTGACGCGGTATATTTGCTGTCATTTCCCGACAGGTCGAATATCAGCCGCTCAAGATTGGAGGACACGAGAATGTCCATTGACGGAGACGTTGTTGTGTGGAATTTGCGCGTTCTTAAATCGTAAGTACCCGACTTGATGAACGTATCGAGCACGAAATTGCGGTTTGACGCGCAGAGCAGCTTCGCGATTGGCAGACCCATTTTCTTTGCGTAATAACCCGCGAGGATATTGCCGAAGTTGCCCGTCGGAACGCAGAAATTGATTGCGTCGCCGAGCTTGATTGCGCCTGACTTTACTAGGTCGCAATAAGCGGAGTAATAGTAGACTATTTGCGGGAGGAGCCGTCCCCAGTTGATGGAGTTCGCGGACGAGAGGAACCAGCCCTTGCCCGACAGCTCGTCGCGCAATTGCTCGTCGGAGAATATCGCTTTTACGCCCGACTGCGCGTCGTCAAAGTTGCCCTCGACGGAGGTCACGCCGACGTTGGCGCCCTCCTGCGTCGTCATTTGCTTCTTTTGCACTTCCGACACGCCGTCGCGCGGGTAAAACACCATTATGCGCGTATTCGGAACGTCGCGGAAGCCCTCCAGCGCGGCTTTGCCCGTGTCGCCAGACGTTGCGACGAGGATACAGGCGCGGCGCGTCTCGCCCGTTTTGGTCAGCGACGCTGTGAGGAAGTGCGGCAGCATTTGCAGCGCCATGTCCTTGAACGCGCTCGTGGGACCGTGCCACAGCTCGAGAAAGTGCGTCGTGCCGTCGATTGAGTGAACGGGCGCGACCTGCGGGTGGTCGAACTTCTCCGCGCTGTACGCCTTGGTCGTGAAGTCGCGCAGCTCAGATTCAGTAAAGTCCTCAAGGAACATCTTCATTATATATGCGGCGCGCTCGGCGTATGCGAGCGGAATGAGCTTTTCCACCGCGTCAAGCTTCAATTCCGGGAGCGATTCGGGGACGAACAGTCCGCCGTCGTGCGAGAGTCCGCGCGAGATGGCTTCCGCCGCCGAGATGTGAAGCGCGGAGTCGCGTGTGCTTATGTACTTCATTACAATTACCTCTTTTGCTGTTTAGTTGGTTGCCCGTTAAAACGCGTTTTCTAGCACGTTGACTATCGGGTTCTTGGTTTTAACGCCGTCGCGCGCGTATATCTCCACCACGTCAAAGCGCGGCTGAAGTTTCGTCTCATGCGCGACGAGGTACATTTGCGCGGTCATGCGGAGCTTGCGCTGCTTGGATTTGCTGACGAACTCGCGCGCTTCGGCAAACTGCGCGTCGCGGCGGAGCTTGACCTCCACAAACACGAGGTATCGTTCGTTTTGCACTATCAGGTCAATTTCGCCGTAACGCGAGTGGTACTGCGACGCGACGGGCACATAGCCGAGTGACACCATTTTTTCGAGCGCGACGGCTTCTCCCCACGCGCCGAGTACTGACGTAGTTTTTGATATGTTCAATACAGTTTCCTCAGGAACGAGCGGCGGTGAATGTCGCACGCGCCAAGCTCGCGTAGCGCGGCGTAATGCGCGTCGGTGCCGTAGCCCTTGTGCCGCTCAAAGCCGTAACCGGGGTATTGCTCGGCGAGTTGGAGCATCAGGCGGTCTCGCGCGACCTTTGCGAGCACGGACGCGGCGGCGATTTGCGCCGATTTGCCGTCCCCGCCGACGAGAGTGCGGTTTGCGACGGCAATGCCCGTCGCGCGGTTGCCGTCGATAACGGCAAGCTCGGGCGGAATGTCAAGCGCGGCTATAGCGCGATTCATCGCGAGATATGTGGCGTTCAGGATATTCAGCTCGTCGATTTCCAGCGGGCTTGCGGAAGCTATCGCGTATGCGGTTGCGAACTCGCGGATTTCGTCGTAGAGACGTTCGCGCTTTTTCGGCGTGAGCTTTTTGGAGTCGTCCAGACCCGCGATGAGCAGTCCGCGCGGGAGTATGACGGCGGCGGCGAATACCGGACCCGCGAGAGGTCCGCGCCCAGCTTCGTCAACGCCGCATATTATGCTCCAACCCTCGTCAAAGAGAGCGTTTTCCGTCTGCCACCAGTTGATGTTTTCGTTCTTTTCGGTTTTCATAGCGCCTCCGGTTTTTCGAGCGACACGCGCCCGAGCTTGCCGCCGCGAAATTCGTCGAGCAGGATATTCGCCGCGCGTAGCAGGTCGCATTCGCCGCCCGAGAGCAGGAAGCCGCGCCGCTTGGCAAGTGCGGTGAGCATCGCGAAGCCGTCCTCCGACAGTACGATGCCGTAGCGTTCGGTGACGCTTTTCGGGTATGCGACGGAAAGCCGCGCGAGCAGGTTCGCGCCGAGCGATTCCGCGTCCAATATTTCGTCGCGCACCGCGCCCGTGAAGGCGAGGTTTTCGCCGATAATTTTGTCGTCAAACTTCGGCCAGAGGATTCCGGGCGTGTCGAGCAGCTCCAGTCCGCTGTCCACGGTTATCCATTGTCTGCCGCGCGTAACTCCCGGCTTGTCGGAGGAATGCGCCGCCTTGCGCCGCGCCACGCGGTTGATGAATGAGGATTTGCCGACATTCGGCACGCCGACGACCATAACGCGGATTGCGCGCCCGGACTGTCCCTTTTCGGCGCGGCGTTCCAGCTCGTGCCGCAGCAGCGCGCGCACGGCGGACGGGAAGCCCTGCACCCCGTGTCCCGTTTTGCAATCGACCTCAATGACGGCTTCCCCGCGCAGGCGGAAGTGTTCGTTCCACAGCTTTGTGACGGCGGGGTCCGCTTGGTCGATGCGGCTCATGACGATAAGGCGCGGCTTTTCCAGCGTAATGTCCGCAACGTCGGGATTGCGCGACGCGCGCGGGATTCGCGCGTCTATGACCTCGCACACCGCGTCCACAAGCTTGCTGTCGGCAGTTATCTGCCGACGCGCCTTTGTCATGTGACCGGGGAACCATTGTATATTCAGTTCTTCCATTGTTAATCGTATTTATACACGGAGCCTATGCGCGCCCAGTCGCGTATGCCGAATTCGTCCTTGGCGGGGATAAGTACCATGTAAACCTTTCCGAGAATATCGCGTGTGTCTATCAAACCAACGCGGTCGTCGCGGCTGTCCGTGGAGTAATTGCGGTTATCGCCCATGCAGAACACGTAGCCCTCGGGAACCGTTACGGGTCCCGCGAAGTTTTCTCTGTTGCGCGTCGGCTCGTTGATATACGGCTCATAGAGCACCTTGCCGTTAACCGTCACCTCGTGCGTGTCAAAGTTTATGTCAATCGTCTGCCCGCCGACGGCAATGACGCGCTTAACAATTGGGGTGTCGCCAAATTCCTCGGTTTTGATGATTACGACGTCGCCGTTATCGGGCGTGTAGAGGAAGTTCGAGATGATGAGTTTATCCTCTTGGTGCAGGGTTTGCAGCATGGAGTCGCCGACGACGCCGATTTGCCGACCGATGAACATAAACGCGAGGACGACGAACAGGATTGTGCCGACGATGCATTGAATCCAGTCGTAGACTTCCATTTTAATGCTTGTTTCGGGTATCACGTCCTCTTCCTCTTCCGGCTCGGGTTCCGGCTCGGGTATGCGATACGCCGCTTCGCGCAGGAGCTTTTCTATATAGTACTTGCTCTCAATGCTACCGTATTCACCGGGGTCCTCGTCGTCGATTGCCGTTTCGGCGTTCAGCTCCGACGCGGAACCCGTTAATTTAAGTTCGTTTTCGTCCATTATTCAAAATCCTTTCAAGACGCGCGGTACGCGGGTTTTAACTTTTAACTCTCATTATACACGAAGGTTGAGTATAAGAAAAGACTAATTTGTTAATTTATCGTCAGGCGACCTCGGCGCGACGATTACTGTTTTATACTCGTTGTATATGACCATGCCGGGGCGCGCGCCCGACGGCTTTTTAACATTTTTCGGCGAACAGTAGTCAACGGCGACGCGCGTATCGTCGCGCGCTTCCGAATAGTAGGCGGCGATTGCGGCGGCTTCGAGAATGTCGGCTTCACTCGCGGCGGCTTCCGGCGTTAGGATAACGTGCGAGCCGTGCCGCTTTTGAACGTGGAACCACACGTCGCTGTAGCGCGCGGATTTTGTGAGTTCGTCGTTTTGCGTGTTGTTGCGCCCGACGCGGATTAGTTGCCCCGACGCCGTTCTGTATTCGCGCGGCGACGACGCTTGCGATTTGGGCTTTTTTGACGGCTTTGATTTTTTTGCGCCCTTATCGGGCTTCTTCGCCTTGATGTAGCCCGTGTCCTCCAGCTCGCGGCGGATTTCGGCGAGGTCGCGCTCGGTTTCCGCCGTCGCTAGCTCTTGCAGCACGCTGTCGAGATAGGCAAGCTCCCGCTCTCCCGCGGAGATTTGCGTATTCAGGACGGCTTCCGCCGTTTTCGCTTTCGTATACTCTTTGTAATATTTCGCGGCGTTTTCCTGCGGCGTTTTCAGGGGGTTCAGGCGGATTTCGCGCTCCGCGCCCTCCTCCGCGCCGTAAAAGTCCTCCGCGCGGAGCAGGGATTGCCCCTTGCGCATCACGTGCAGATTCGCCATTATGATGTCGCCCGATTGACGGAGAAACTCGCGGTCTTGCGTGGCGGTCAGTTCCGCGCGCTGCGCCTCTAGCTTTCGCGCCGTGCGACTTCGGGCGTTTTTTATGCTGTGGGACAAGGCGGAGCCGCGTTGACGCGCGCGGGTTTCATTTGCGCGCTTCGTGTAATAGCTCTCGAGCAGGGCGGAAAAGTCGCGCTCTTGCGATACTGTGTACAGCGCGCCGTACTGGGTTATGTCGGTGTAGGAGAAGTCGCTCGGCTTGCCGCTTGCGTCGTGCAACAGCGTCGGCGTGAAGCTCAGGGCTTTCGCGGCGGTTATAAGCGAATTATACTGATTGTATAGTTTTTCGCCGTTGTCGGCGGTGACTGCAGCTTCAAGCCGCGCGTCAATGTCGCCGTATGCGCGGTAGGACAGCTCGCGTGCTATCAGCGGTGAGATTGCGGTAAAGGTATCGAGCAGCCACGCGTCGATTGTTTTGCCTTGGTTGGCGCGCGTCAATTCGGCGAAGAACTCGCCGCGGCTCGTCGCGAACGGGTCGCGCTTTTCCTGCGGCGGCGGCAATCGGTAAAACAACCCGGGCAGGACTTGGCGGCGGGCTGACATTTCCTCGTCCACGCGGCGCACGCAGTCGATAACGCGCCCGTCCTCGTCGGCGAGTATGATGTTGGAGTTGCGTCCCATGAGTTCGAGTATCAGGCGTTTTTCGGTGGGGTCGCCCATCGCGTCCGAGGTTTTGAGCGTGAATGTGACGACGCGCTCGCACGGTTCCTGCTCCAGCGATATGACGCGCGCACCTGTCAGGTGCTTGCGCAGGAGCATACAGAACATGGGCGGTTGAGCGGGGTTTTCCATTGCGGTTTCGGTCAGGTGCAAGCGCGCGTCTCCCGCGCCGACGGAGATTAACAGCTTCACCGTTTCGTCGCCGCGCAGGGTTAGTATCAGTTCGTCGCGCTCCGGCTGTTGCAACTTGTCAATGCGCGAGCCGACGACGCGCGGGCGCAGTTCCGCGAGCACCGCGGACAGGCAGATTGCGTCAAGTGGCATCGGCTTCGCCCTCCGCGTTCTCGCTCTCGTCGATTACAATGTCAAACAGCGCGTTTACGCGGTCGATATTGCCCTTTAAGTACAGGTATCCGAATAACGCTTCCAGTCCCGTCGCGGCGTGATACTCCGCGTGGGACGCGCCGCGCGGCACGGTTTTAACGTGCGCGTTGCGCCCGCGAATATATGTCTCGCGCTCGCTGTCGGTCAGCAGCGGGAGTATGCGGCTCATGGCGGCGGACTGGGCGCGGGCGGAAACGTAGCCCACGGTCGCGCGGTGGAGCTTTTTTGCGGTTACAACGCCGCGCGTCGTCATAAGCGTGCGCACCATCAGCTCAAACACCGCGTCGCCAATATGCGCAAGCCCGAGGGACGACATTGCCGCCAGCTCGCGCTCCGTCAGGGTTGTGTTGAGATAGTCCGGAATATTATCACTCATTGGGCTTTCGCTCCCTTGCTATGCAAATATTGAGCACGTTGCCCATTATGACAATGATTGCGCATATGTACAGCCACGACATGAGAATAATCAGCGACGCGAGCGTGCCGTACACTACCGCGTATTTGACGCTGCCGCTGATAAGGCGCGAGAACACGGTGCTGACGACAACGAGCAATCCCGCCGACGCGAGCGCGCCGGGAAGTCTGCGTATGCCGCGCGTTCCCTTGCGCGTTTTGGGCGCGGAGACTTTGTAGATACAGAGTATCACGACGAACATGACGATGAACAGCAGCAGGAAGCGTATCCAATTCCACGCACCCACGAAGTCGCCGACGCTGAAGTTGGTTTGCAACAGGCGCAGGAACCACTCGCCCGTGACTATGACGAGTCCCGACACGTAGATAACGGCGAGAAAGCCGAACGACAGCGCGAAGTCGAAGAGCAGTCCCCATATGCCGTGGAACCGCTTCTGCCCCTGAATGTCGCCCATGATGCCCGTTATCGTGCGGAACGCGGCGGCGGACGAGGTGAGCATAGTCGTAATGCCGACGAACACCATGACGGTGGAGAGGTTGCCGTTTACGTATTGCAGAAATTCGCCGATTATGCCGATTGCCTGCGCGGGAATAATGTCGCGCCAGAGGAAGAACACGTCGTTCTCCGACAGGTTAAGGCTGCCGAGCACGGCGGAGACGCAGATAAGCAGCGGGAATATGGATATTGTCAGGAAATACGCAAGCGACGCGGCGGCGCGCGATACACGCTGCTTTACGTACACGGCGTACATCGCGCGCCCGATTCCTATTATTTGTTTCAACGTTTTGTCTCCATAGTTAAGCTCCAAACTCGTTTTCTGAAAAATGCACACGGCACAATCCGCCGAAACGAACACAAGCATTGAACGCGTTGCGCTCAATGCTCAATGCTCCGTTTTGCGGCTTGTCGTGATTTGCGCACGGTGATTAGTATAACCTATTTCGAGTTAAAAATCTTAAGAATCGTGTCAAACGGGTCGTCGTCCGGGGGGTTCTCCGGCTCGGTCGGGCGCGGGGTCGCCGCGGCGGTTGATGCGCCGCCGTAGCTGTTCGACGAGTAACTGCCCGAGGACGGCGCGCGCTCCGTCGGCGCGAGCGGCTTTGAAATCGGCGCGGCGGCTTCGCCGAAGCGTGTGGCTATGACTGTTATGCGAATCTCGTCCTCCGCGCTGTCGTCGAACGCGGTGCCGAAGATGATGTTCGCGTCCGGGTCGGCGGCTTCGGTCATGAGCTGCATTGCCGTTTCGACTTCCTCAAGCCCCATGTCGCCGGAGCCGACGACGCTGAGAATAAGGCTCTTTGCGCCGTCGATTGTCGTGTCCATAAGCATACTGGAGAATGCCTGTTTTGCCGCTTCCTCCGCCTTGCCCTTGCCAGAGGCGCGCGCAATGCCGATGTGACCGCCGCCGCCCGCGTCCTTCATGACGGAGGTAATGTCCGCAAAGTCGAGGTTGATAAAGCCGAATTTCGTGGCAAGCTCGGAAATGCTGTTAACGGCTTGCGCGAGCACGCCGTCCGCAATCGTGAAAGAGTTCTTGAACGAAATCTTGTCGTCAACATACTTTATACGGTCGTTGGGAATTACGAACAGCGTATCCACCTTGCCGAGAAGCTCGCGAATTCCGTCCTCCGCCTGACGCATACGGCGCGAGCCCTCAAAGCCGAACGGCTTTGTGACGACTCCGACGGTGAGTATCCCCTGCTCGCGCGCGATGTCCGCGACGATTGGCGACGCGCCTGTGCCCGTGCCGCCGCCCATGCCCGCGGCGATGAACACCATGTCGGTATCCTCAAGCGCCTTGGCTATGGCGTTGCGGCTTTCCTCCGCCGCTTTCTTGCCGACGTCGGGATTGGAGCCCGCGCCCTGCCCCGCCGTCAGTTTTTCGCCGATTTGGATTTTTTGGTCGGCTTTGGAGTTTGAAAGCGCGGGCTTGTCCGTATTGACCGCGACAAATTCGACGCCCATGATGCCGTCCTCAACCATTCTGTTTACGGCGTTGTTGCCGGCTCCGCCGACTCCAATCACCTTTATAACAACAACATTATCCGGTCCTGTCTCATTCTGCATGTTAGTGTCCTCCAGTTCATATAAATAGTAATGCTACGGCGGTATATCGCAAATGACCCCGCCGAATCACGTTTTCGCTATAGTTAATGTCTATTTTATCGCGATTCGGCGTTTTGGTCAAGAGCAGGTTTCACGGAAATCATTGTTTTTCACAAAAAAGCGCAAATATTTTTGAATTTTGTCGGGTAATTTCAGGCGGTAATGCTAAAATGTGCCGTTCGGGATAAACGCAGTCTCTCCGCCCTGCGACAAATCTATGCGTCCTTCGTCCGTCGGGTCGAGCTGCTCGACGACGCCGAGGAGACGCTCCAGCTTATACTTGCAGTCGTCGGCGTTGCCGAATTGAACGGCGAACCTGCCTTTATATTCAAAGGTTATGTTGCTGATATTCGAGACATTGATGTTCGCGAGGTCGCCCGCGACGCCCATTTCGTCCACGGCGGAGAATATGCGGAGCAGGTACTCAAGGCGCGAGCCGAAGCTCTCCTCCACCGCGAGCTTTTTGCCCGCTTCGGGTTCGTTCGGCGTAATGCCGACGACGTGCAGGTAGCGCGCCGCGCCGACGCTGTCCGTGCGTTCGAGCATACGTCCGTTCACGTCGATAATCCAGTAACCGCCCTGCGCGCCGACAACGGCGAACGGCGTGCTCTCGGTTATCTCAATCGTGACGCTGTTCGGCATGTGGCGCACTATTTTAACGACGCTGACATACGGCATTTCGTTGCCGATGCGCAATGCCGCCGCGCCGCCGTCCACGAACACGAGGTTGCCGCCCGTCTCAATGCCCGCGGCGCGGATAATGTCCTCCGCCGAATAGCGCGACGCGCCCGTCACCGATATGTCCGTGACGCGGAAGAACACGCTTACGCCGAATATTGCCACGAACAGGATAAGCAGCGCGACAACAGGCACATAGCGCGCGACGCTGCGCTGCTTCCGCCGTTCCTGTATCCGCTTCCTGTCCATATAGTTCGTGCTCCCTTTCCTCCGCGCGTCTATTGCCTCATAGTACTCTCTCGATGCTCGCGCCGAGCTTCCCGAGCGAGCCCGTGATGTTGTCATAACCTCTGTCAATGTACGCAATTCCTGACACCTCCGTAATTCCTTCCGCCCATAATGCCGCGACAACGAGTGCCGCCCCACCGCGGAGGTCTGTAGCTTTGACGGGCGCGCCCGCCAGCTTTTTGCCGCCCGTTACTATGGCGACGCGCCCTTCTATCTTTATGTCCGCGCCGAGCCGCCGCATTTCCTCGGCGTGCCTGTAGCGGTTTTCAAAAATATTCTCGACAAATACCGTGGTTCCCGCGCATTTTAGCGCCGCCGCCATTATCGGCGGTTGCATATCCGTCGGGAAACCGGGATATGGCTGGGTTTCTATCGCTTTCGCGGGTTTCAGGCTGCCGCTTGACTTCACGGTCAGGCGGTCGCCGCTCTCTGTTATGTGACAGCCCATTTCGCGGAATATCTCAATCGCGCTCATGACATGCTCGGGGTTTACGCCGATAAGCTCGACCTCTCCGCCTGCCGCCGCCGCCGCGGCGAGATATGTAGCCGCAACGATGCGGTCGGGTATAATGCGGTGGATTATGTGCGCGCTTTGCGGTCTGCCGCGAACCATTATAGTCGGTGTGCCCTCGCCCTGCACGTCCATGCCGAGCTTCCGCAGGAAGTCCGCGAGGTCGCATATCTCCGGCTCGCGCGCGGCGTTTGTGATTACCGTTACGCCGTCCGCGCCGCACGCGGCGAGCATTGCGTTCTCCGTCGCGCCGACGCTGGGGAAACGGAAGTTCACGTTGCAGCCCGTGAGTTTTTTCGCGATTCCGACGATGTTGCCGCCCGTCTCTTCAATCTCCGCGCCCAACGCCCGCAACGCGCTCATGTGCATGTCCACAGGTCGCGGTCCCAATTCGCAGCCGCCCGGGAGGGACAACTTCGCTTCTCCCATTCGCGCGAGCATTGCGCCCATGAAGATTACGGACGAGCGCATTTCGCTCATTAGCTCGTGCGGAACGTCGGCGCGCGTTACCGTTCGTGAGTCTACGATTACGCTTTCGCCCTCGCGCCCGGCCTTGCAGCCGATGTGATTGAGTATCGCAATCGCGGCGTCAACGTCGCTCAGATTCGGGCAGTTTGTTATCACAGTCTCGCCTTTGACGAGAAGTGTTGCGGCGAGTATGGGGAGAACGCTGTTTTTCGCTCCCTGTATACGTAAGCTACCGTTAAGCGGTCTGCCTCCGACGACTTGAATTACACTCATTACATACCTCCATAAGTATATTAGATAAAATATACTATGTAGGTTCCTCGCATACGGTTAATCAGAGCGCGGAAATAATCAGCTCCGCTATGGTGTTTGCCGCGTCCGCCGCGCCCAATTCGCGCTGCTTTCGCTCCATTTCGGCGATTCGCGACGGGCTTTGCAGCAGGGACAGCACCGTGTCGTACAACGTATCCTCCGTGCACTCGCTTTCGCGCAGCATTACGGCTCCGCCCGCTTCGGATACTGCGAGCGCGTTCGGGGTTTGGTGGTCGTTCGTGACGTTCGGGCTGGGAATCAGTACCGCCGCGCGTCCGATTGCGGACAACTCCGCGAGAGTTGAGCCGCCTGCGCGACAGATAATAAGGTCAGCCGCCGCCATAACTCGCGGCATGTCGTTGATGTACGCGCGCGCGTCAGTCCAATCTGAGCTTTGTGATTCCGTGTTCGCCGCTGCGTCGTTGCCGCCGAACGCGTGTATGTGGCGGAAGTCGTGACATCGCTCGTTGCGCTCTATCATCGCGCGCGCCAGTTCGTTCATTCGCGCGGCTCCGAGTGAGCCGAAGAAGCTTACGACGAGCTTTTCGCCGTCGGGGATACCGAGTTCGCGCCGCGCGCTCTGTCGCGTGTATGCGCCGAACCCGCTTCTAACGGGGGTTCCGACGAAGGTCACGCGGTCGGGTCGCTTGTACCGTTGCTCGAGATTCGGGAACGCCGTTAACATTCGGGTCACGCGGTCGGACAGGAGCTTTGTGGTCAGACCGGGGACTGCGTTGGAGTCGTGCAGGAACGTTGGGATTTTGAGCTTTGCCGCTTGCGCGAGGACAGGGTAACATATATATCCGCCGGTGCCGATTACGGCGTCGGGTTTGCGCTTTTTGAGAAGCTGCGCCGCTTTAATGTCCGCCGCGGCGAGCTGTGTGACAGCCGAGATATTGTGCGCGATTTGTTTGGGAGACATTCCGCGTTCGAGTCCCGTCATTTTGATATTGACGAGCGGGTACCCCGCTTTGGGTATCAGGTCGTTTTCCATGCGCCGCCCCGAGCCGACGAATGTAAGCTTGCAGCCGGGGAGCAGCTTGCGGAATGCGTCCGCGATTGCGAGAGCGGGGTTTATGTGCCCCGCCGTGCCGCCGCACACAAGAAATAACTCCAATCGCTATCCCGCCTTTTTGTTTGTAATATCGCGCGAGATTCCCAGAATGATGCCAATCTCCGCGAGCTGAATGACGAGCGCGGTTCCGCCGTAGCTGAAGAACGGCAGGGATATTCCCGTGCAGGGCAGGAAGTTCGTGACGACGGAGATGTTCAAGAACACCTGTATCGCGAGCATTCCCGTGATACCCGTGACAACGAGAGACGAGAACTTATCCTTTGCGTGTATCGCTAGCCAGAAGCCGCGAATGATGAGCAGGGCGAACAGCGCGATTATCAGGAACGCGCCGACAAAGCCCAATTCCTCGCACACGATTGCGAATATATAGTCGTTGTGCTCCTCGGGCAGATAGAGGTATTTTTGGCGGCTCTGCCCAATGCCGACGCCGAACGCGCCGCCGGAGCCGATTGCGTACAGCGACTGCAATATCTGATAGCCGCCGCCCTGCGGGTCCGCCTCGGGGTGCAGCCATGAGACTATGCGCATGAGCTGATAGTTCAGCCCCTCTAAGCGTCCCGCCTGAAACTCGCGCTCAACATATTGCACGACAACGACGACGAGCACGGCGAGAATCGCGACCCAGAGCGTTACCCATCGTATTTTTAAGCCGCCGCGGAACATGATGATTGCCGCTATTCCCACGATGATGATTGCCGCCGAGAGGTGCGGTTGCTTTAGCAGGATTGCCGCGGCGACGCCCGCGATTAGCGTGATTTGAATATTTGTGTTCGAGAATACGCGGAAGAGTAACGCGAAAATTCGCGCGCGCCATGTTCTCAGCTCAAAGATTTTGATTTTGTTGCGCGGGCGTTTGCGGACGCAGAACAGATATGAAAAGCCGAGAATTAAGCCGATTTTCGTCAGCTCCGACGGCTGAAACTCTATTCCGACCTTTATCCAGCGGCGCGCGCCGCCGTGTGAAACGCCGATTTTCGGGATAAACACGGCGAACAACAGGACTATCGAGCCTATCATCGCGATTACCGCAAACCTGCGATATATATGTGTGGGCACCCTTGTCAGGAGCAGCATGGCGGCTATTCCGAAGAGCGCGAACCTGAATTGGTTGAAGAACACGGCTCCCGCGCCGTTACCCATGAGGTATGAGCGCGCAAAGCTCGCGGACAGGACCATGATAACGCCGATTGTGAGCAGCATCATTGACAAAACCAGAAACGGAATGTCCATTCTGCCGCGCTTTTGATTCGGTTTCGCTTCCTCCCGCGGTTTTTCGCGCGTGCCGAACGCTCCGCGCGAAAGCGTGGCTTCATATTCCGCGTGATTTACGGTTGTGTATTCTGTCATATGCGGTACCTCATCATAACGCCGACGTAAGATATTGCGGCAAAAACCAGAGAAGCCGCCGTAAATACGCCGAAAACCTTGTATTCGCTCCACCCGCTCATTTCAAAATGGTGGTGCAGCGGAGCCATTTTGAACAGGCGTTTGCCTGTGCCTGTTTTGCGGCGCGAATACTTGAAATATGCGACCTGCAAGATGTCGGACAATGTTTCGGCAATGTAGACGATGCCGAGGGTTATGAGTATCAGCGGCAAATCCGCCGCGAACGCCAATGCGCATATCGCGCCGCCGAGGAACAGCGAGCCTGTGTCGCCCATGAATATCTTCGCGGGGTGGAAGTTGAAGCACAGAAACCCGACAAGTCCGCCGAGCAGCGCGGCGGCGAATACGCCGAGACTCCGCGCGCCCGTCGCCGTCGCAACGACGACGAAGAATGCCGCGACGGGGATTGACACGCCCGTGGCAAGTCCGTCTATGCCGTCCGTGATGTTAACGGCGTTGACGCAACCGACGATTATAAACGCCGCGAACGCGAGATAAATCGGCTCCGCAAGCGGAAATGTGACGTTGAAGAACGGGATATAGAGGTTCGGCGTAAGCCGCCCCGTGAAGCGCATTAGCAGGACGAAAGCGATTGCCGCGACGAGTTGGAGGATAAATTTCTGTATTGAAGTAAGACCGAGATTTTGCTTTTTCTTGACCTTTTCATAGTCGTCAAGAAAGCCGATTACGCCGAAAATGAGCGCGAAAGCAAGGGCGAATATGTGCGTCAGGTCAAGTGCCGTAATGCTCGAATAGCCCGCCGTGAGGCAGGCGGCAGTTATGCCGAATATGAACATCAGACCGCCTAGAGTCGGTGTGCCTGATTTGCTCTTGTGCCACGCGGGACCGTCGGCGCGAATTGATTGCCCCGCCTTTACGCGCCGCAGGAACGGCACGAGGAGCAGTCCCGCAATAACGGTGACGACGAGCGAAACGCCGAAGGCGAACGCCGTGGTTGCGAGTACACTCATTGCGCCGTCTCCTTATTGCTTTGTTTATTTATGTCAAGCATAACCTCGCGAACGACCTCGCGCTCGTCGAAGTGCAGCTTCTCTTTGCCGATTTCCTGATACGTTTCGTGACCTTTTCCGGCGAGAATAATCGTGTCGCCCGTTTTCGCGTGCTCAAGCGTCCAACGGATTGCGTCGCGGCGATTTTCAATTACCGTGTAGGACGCTTTTTTAACGCCGACCATGCCCGCGAGAATATTCTCAATAATTGCCGACGGCTCCTCTGTGCGCGGGTTGTCGCTTGTTACTACGGTGAAGTCGGATAAGTCAACGGCGATTTCGCCCATTATGCGGCGTTTCGTCTTGTCGCGGTCGCCGCCGCAACCGAAGAGCGTTATAACGCGCCCATGCGTGCCCTCTCGCACGGCTGTGATTATCTTTTCAAGCGAGTCGGGTGTGTGCGCGTAGTCGATTACGACGGTGAAGTCCGCGCCTGTGGGGACGACCTCGGCTCTGCCCTTAACTCCGCCGCATTGCGCGAGCGCGTCCGCGGTTTGCTCCGTGCCGTAACCGAGCGCGCGGAGCGTCGCAATGACCGCAAGCGCGTTGCAGACGGAGAATATCCCCGGGATTTGCAGGTTAATCTGGCGCAGCTCACCTGTTGTCAGCGCGAGAAATTCGACACTAGCGGGTTGCAGCTTTATGCGCTTCGCAACTAAATCCGCGTCGTCGTGCGCAATGGCGAATGTGCGCACGGGGCACTTTGCTTCGTCGATAATCGCGGCTGCCGCGTCGTCGTCAAGGTTTACTATGCCGACCTTGCTCTGCGCGAAAATCAGCGACTTGGCACGGCGGTATTCCTCCATCGTTTTGTGGAAGTCAAGATGCTCGTGTGTGAGGTTCGTGAACACGCCGACCTCAAAAGTTACGCCGTACACGCGGTCGAGAACGAGCGCGTGGGACGAGACTTCCATGACGCAGTATTCGCAGCCCGCTTCGACCATTTGCGCGAACAGCTCCTGCAGCTCGCGCGACTCGGGTGTTGTGCGCTCCGTGTGTAGGCTGCGCTTGCCAATCATGTTATGGATAGTGCCGACAAGACCGACGGGCTTGCCCGTTATGGTTTCAAGCACTTCTTTGAGCAGGGTTGTGACGGTGGTTTTCCCCTTGGTACCTGTCACGCCGATTATTTTCAGCTTTTCGGCGGGGTTGCCGAACCACTCCGCGGAGACGAGCGCGAGCGCGCGACGCGTGTCCGACACTACGACGTAGGGTATATCGGCTTCGGGCGGCTCTTCGCACAGGATTACGGTCGCGCCGTTTGCGATTGCGGCGGGGATAAAGTCGTGCCCGTCGCTCTCATATCCGCGCACCGCGACAAACAGGTTGCCTTGTTTCACTTTGCGCGAATCGTGGCACACATCGGTTATTTCCGCGTCCAAGTCGGCGTGGCTCACCGCTATGTCAATCTTTTTCAGCAAGTTCCCGAGTGTCAATGCGCTCACCCCTTTCGACGGCTGATTTTAGTAGTTGCCGACTATCGCGCCGTCCACGAGGACGACCTCAATGACGGAGCCGTATTCAAGCATTTCGCCCGGCGCGGTTGATTGCGTCGAGACTTCCGCGCTTGAAAGCGTTGATATCGCGCCTGTCGAGCGAATGAAGAGTCCGACGCGCTCCAGCGCGGTTTTCGCGTTTTTATAGCTGCGCCCCGATAGGTTCGGCACGGCGACAAGCTCTTGCTCGGGCGGCGTTGTGCCCGTCGTGTAGAGTATGACCTTTGTGTCGGGCGAGACGACGGCTTTCGCCGCGGGCAGTTGCGCCGTTATTGTCGCGCCGTCGCCCTTGACCTCAACGGCGAGTTTCTTGTCCGTAATCAGCGTCTTTGCTTCCTCAACCGTCTTGCCGACGGTGTTGGGGACGGCGACATTTAGGGCGGCGCGTTCCGCTTCGGTGTATTGCGGCAGAACGCCGAGGTCGGGCAGAATATCCTCAAGTATTTTACCCATAACGGGAGCCGCCATATTCCCGCCGCTGATATAAACTCCGCTTTTATTACTCGGCGTGTCGAGCAGGAGCAGAATAACGACCTGTGGGTCGTCCATCGGCGCGACGCCGCAGAACGAGACGATGTAGTCCTTTGCCGCGCCCGGGTCGCGTGAGGCTTGCTGCGCAACCTTTTCGGAGGTACCCGTCTTGCCGCCGACGCGATAGCCGTTGACGCGGGCGTTGCCGCCCGTTCCGACGGAGACGACGCTCTCTAGCATCGCGCGAACCGTGTCCGAGGTTTCCTTGCTGATGACCTGACGCACGACGGTCGGCTCGTTGAGCTTTACGATGTTGCCGTCCGCGTCCGTGATTTGCTTGACGACGTGCGCTTGCATGAGGTTGCCGCCGTTGACCGTTGCTGATACCGCCGTCACGAGTTGCAGCGGGGTGATGTTAAACGTCTGCCCGAACGACGCGGCGACGAGCGAGCTTTTGTCCTTCGGGTTGCGGAAGTTTTCCTCCGGCCACCACAGGCTCGTGCCCTCGCCCGGGAGGTCGAAGCCGGTTTTGTCCATGAAACCGAACGCGTCAATGTACTTATAGAACGTTTCCGCGCCGACGCGCATACCGATATTCGCGAACGCGATGTTGCAGGAGTTTTGCAGAGCCTGCGCGAGTGTTTGCGTGCCGTGACCCGCGTGCTTCCAGCAGTTCAGAGCGGCTGTGCGCCCGGGGATTGCCGACGCGGACAATTGCCCGCCGCAGAAAAACGAGTCGTTCGCGTTGATTACGCCCTCGTCGAGCGCCATTGCGAGCGTTATGATTTTGAACACGGAGCCGGGTTCGTATGTGTCTGTCAGGGATTTATTGCGCTGCTGCGCGAACAGCGCCTCTTGCTTGGCGGCTTTGCGCTGTTCAATGTCGCTGATTTGGTCGATTGCGTCCTGCTTCACGGGGTCGATTGCGAGGAAGTTATTCAGGTCGTAGCTGCCGAGACTGACCATCGCGATAACCTCGCCCGTTTTCGGGTTCATGGCAATCGCCGCCGCGCCGTTTTGTATGTCGTAGTCCTCAATCGCTTGCGAGAGGTGCTTTTCAATCTTCGATTGGATAATCGCGTCCATGGTGAGCGTTATGGAGTCGCCGTCCTCCGCGTCGTAGTAGTCCTCAAAGTCGTTGAACAGCATATCGGTGCCGCCCGCGTTTTTCAGGCGAACGACGCGCCCGGGCGTACCCGTCAGGTATTCGTTGTACTTGCGCTCCAGCCCCTCAAGCCCCGTATTGTCGTCGCCGACGAAGCCGATGACCTGCGCCGCGAGACTGCCGAGCGGGTAGTAACGCTTGGAATCGGGTTCGAGATGCACGCTGCGCAGCGACTTCTTCTTTGTCGCGCCCTCAACGAGCGGCACTTCGCCCTCCTTAATATATTCGCGTATCTGCGCGGCTACGTCCTCTTCAACCTTAAGCGCGACGCGCTTGTACCATGACTTCGTGTCCTGCTGCATGGCAACAATTGTTTCGCGGTCTATGCCGAGAATTTCGGACAGGCGCGTAGCGATTTTTGCGCCGTCCTCATGAAAATCCACCATTTCATATGGGCTGATGAACACCGTGTCAACGGACGCGCTTGTCGCGAGCACCTTGCCGTTCACGTCGTAAATCGTGCCGCGCGCCGCCGCGATTTTCGTCTCGCGCGTCTGCTGATTAAGTGCCTGCGACTCGTACTTGTCGTGCTGCATAACCTGAACTATGTACAGCTTGACGGATACCGCGCCGAACGTGACTATGCCGAATATCAGCATGAGCGCGATTGTGCGCTGAAACCCCGACTTTGTTTGCTTTTCACGCGTGGTGCGCGCCGCTTTGTCCTTTCGCATTATTACCTCCATGCTCAGTATGTGACTTAACCCATGTATATCGGTCGATTATTTGAAATATTCCAGTATCGACTCGAAGAAGCCCAAGTCACCGTCCTCGTCCTCAAGTATCTCCGCTCTTGCCGCGGGGTGTGTGAAAACCGTCATTTCGCTGCCCGCTTCCGCTTTTGTCATGCCAAGCTCGTTTATCGCAAACTCGCGTATTTCCTCAATATTAAACGCCTCGCCATATGCGCGCTTGAGCAGTCCGTTCTGTTTTGTAAGGTCCGCGAGCTTTTGTTGCAGACCCGCGACGGCGGGTTTGCCCTCAATCGGCGGGATTCCCGCAATGTCCGCGTTGATTATGCTCAATTGTATTGTGCTGTAGATTATCAGCGCGACGAGCAGCGCGAGAGCCACAAAGCCGAATATCGCCGCCGGCGACACGCCGCCGCGCCTTGAGGTTTGTTCGCGCGTGCCGACACGCGCTCCCTCGCGGACTTGCTCGCGTTCAAGCGGCGGCGCGGTTGTATAGCTTTCCTCTTCAATCGGGATACGTTCCGCCGCTCCGCCAAAGCCCGCGTACACATAATTGTCAAAATATTCTTCGGCGTTTAGCGCTCTCGCTGTCGCTGCCATACAGGCACTTCCTTTCTTTGCTTACCTTGTCCGCTATATACGTTCCGCGATTCGCAGCTTTGCGCTCCTGCTTCGCGGGTTCTGTTCGATTTCCTCCGCCGTGGGAACTATCGGCTTTTTCGTGATTAGTCGCAACGTCGGCTTGAAGCCGCATACGCACGGATAGTCACGCGGGCACTTGCAACCGTTCACTCTTTGCATGAACGCCGACTTAACCCTCACTTCCTCGAGCGAGTGAAATGAGATGGCGCAAATTCTGCCGCCGACGTTTAATCTGTCGGGTATCGTCGCGAGCATTTCCTCAATCGCCTGAAATTCTGAGTTCGTGGCGACGCGAAAGCTCTGGAAGGAGCGTTTTGCGGGGTGTTGCTTCTCGCGCAGGGCTTTTGCCGGCATTGCCGAGCGTATCAGGTCGGAAAGCTCAAATGTGGTTTCAATTGGCTTATCCTCGCGGCGGCGGACTATCGCGCGGGCTATTTGCGGGGCGTAACGCTCCTCACCGTATTCGTACAAAATCTTGCGTAATTCGCTCTCGCTCCAAGTGTTTACAACGTCTCGCGCCGTAAGCGACTGAGTTTCATCCATTCTCATATCTAAGTCATTATCATGCGCATAACTAAACCCGCGAGCCGCGTCGCCGTCGATTTGCGGGCTTGAAACTCCGAAATCGTAAAGCGCGCCGTCAATCTTATCAATACCGAGCTTGTCCAGAACTTGCACCGATTCCGCGAAGTTCGCGTGGACATAGGTTATGCGGTCGTCGTAGTCTTTCAGGCGGTTGCGGGCGTATTCCAGAGCGCGGTTGTCGCGGTCTATCGCGATGAGCCGCCCGCCGTCAAGCCGCTTCGCTATCTCGTATGAGTGCCCACCCAAGCCGACGGTTCCGTCCAGATATATGCCTTGCGGCTTGATGTCCAGCCCGTCGATTGCTTCTTTCAGCAAAACAGAAATGTGTGGTTCCATTTAGAACACCATCTCGTCGAAGATTGCCGCCGCGTCTTGACGCACGTCCTCGTCGCTGTTGAAGTCCGCCCACATGTCCGAGTCCCAGATTTGCATCGTCGAGCCTTTTCCGACGAGCGCGACCGTTTTGTTCAGTCTGCCCGCGTCGCGTAGGGTTTTCGTCAGGAGTATGCGCCCCTGCGAGTCCGGCTCGCACTCGAGCGCGTTGCCCGTGATTGTGGACAATGCGTCCTGCTTGCCGCGCGGCATTTCTTCCAACGCTTTCATAAAGCTCTGCCAACGCGACTGCGAATAGGCGGTCAGCCATATTTCTTTCTTGTCCTTCGTGCGGGGGACGCACGCAATAAAAAACTTCTCGCCAAGCTCTTCACGATATTTCGGGGGAATGGACACTCTGCCCTTTGCGTCTATCGTGTTGATTGTTGTTCCGACCAAAGCTGTCCCCCCCAAGCGTTCTGAATTTTGACACTAATTTGGGATAGAGTGCTACTCGCAACCACATTCCCCCACCCAATAATCTGATTATAGACTGCGCGTTACCAAATTGCAAGTGTTTGTTTCACTTTTTTTGAAAAAATATTCGCGCAACTGCAAGGGTTGTAGGCGTTTTCCGCGTTAATCCTACACCTTGTGGTTGCGCGACGAAAAGTTAGCTATAATTTGTATTTATCACGTTGTTTTTCGCAACACTTCGCTGTCAATTGATTTGATTCGCCGTTCAATTTCGAGGGCAATCTCCTCCGCCGCCTCAATATTTGTGCTTTCGGCGCGGATTCTCAGGGCGGCGGACTCGCGAATCGGGGCTATGCGGACGGCTCCGCGCGCCGTGTCAAAGCTCAAGCCGCCGTCGGGCGCGTCCGATGCTTCGATTGCGGAACGGAGCGCGCGCATTACCGCACCGCGTCCCGCGCTAACCGCCACCTCGCGCTCATTCGACGCGAACGCCGGTATTCGCGACGCGAGCCGTGCGAGTTTTTCGCCCGTCGCCGCCATGCGCGTTATGACAAGCGACGCGAGCGCGGCACCGTCCCTCGACCAAAAAGCGTTGCGGCACAGCGGGTTGTTGCCCGTATTGCGGACGACCTCCGCGTTGTACTTCGCGGCGAGGGCTTCAACCGCGCGCGGCGCGTCGTGCGTTATGTGCAGGATTGTCGCGCCGCGCTCCAGTTGGGTGAGCGCCGCCGTGAGCAGTAGCCGCTCGCCGTCAACGGTTCGTCCGTCCTCGTCCGTTGCCGACGCGCTTGCGCCGTCCTCCGCAACCGTGAAGCTCGCGACGCCCGCGCGGTGTTCCGTGATTTCCACACCCGCGAGACGGAGCGCGGAACGCAGGACGCGATTTGCCGCGCCGCCGCCGTCGATTGCGACGGAAAACTGCGCGAAACTCGAAAAAGTGGGGCTTGCGCCCTTGGTTTCGGTTGCGTAAATTTCGCTGACGCGATAAACCCACGCGGTATATATATCCATAACCGCGAGTGCGAATGACGCGCTGCCCGTGAGGCGCGCGGGTGCGACGCGACACTCGCGGACGAGGGATAAAATTTTGCGCTCGTCGTCGTGCGTGATATGCTCGCCGTCCGCGCCGAGGAAGTTTATGTCAATCAGCTCGCCCGATTGACGGACGAATACCGTGAGCGGCAGGCTGAACTCCGTCGCGGCGAACCGCGCGGCGGACAGGAGTGACGCGTCAAGGTTCAGCACGTCCGCGCCGCCCGCGTTCGCGCCCGCCGCGAGCAGCGTTGCCGCGACACGCGCAGTCTCTCCCCCGCAGGACGCGATGCCTACGCGTGTATTGCGCCCTGCCGCCACTCCGAGCTTAAAACACAGCTCATGCGATATGTGCGCCGCCACTTCTCCCGAAATAACGCCGCGCCGCGTGAATGACGGCTCCACTACGCGGTCGCCCTCTGTGACGTTGCCTTTGATGTTCACGCCGCCGGAGATGCGCTTATTGCCCCAGACCTTTGCCCCCGCCGTGACGACGCAGTACTCGCCCAGCGCGGTTTCCGCGCCGATTACGCTGCCCGCGCACAGCTTCGTGCCGCGCCCGACGTTCGCGTTGCGGCAGACGATTGCGCCGTCAAGCTCCGCGCTTTCCCCTATCGACGCGCCGAGGATTACGGAGCCGCAAATACGCGCGTTCGCGCCGACGCTTGAGCTTGCGCCGATTACGCTGTTTGCAATGTCCGCGCCGCGCTCAAGCTTAACGTCGCGCCCGATATATACGGGCGGAGTGAGCGTCACTCCGCGCGGGATTTCCGACAGGCTCCAAATGCCGCTTGTGACTTCGAGCGCGCCGATTGCGAGCTTTGTTTTGCCGCCGATAATGTCGGTGCAGCAGTTGAGATACGCCTCGGGGCTGCCGACGTCGCGCCAGTAGCCGCGCATTTCCAGCGCGTAGATTGCCGCGCCGTCGCGCAGCAGCTTCGGCAGCAGGTCGCGGGCAAAGTCATACGGCTTGCCCGACGGTATTTCCTCCAAAACTCGCGGCGAGATGATGTAAACGCCCGTGCTGGCGCGGTCGGTGAGCACGTCCTCCCACGCGGGTTTTTCCACGAAGCGTTCCACGCGCCCGTGAGCGTTCGTGACGACAAGTCCGTATTCCAGCGGCTCCGCGTGCACGTACAACGCGAGGGTTACGTCCGCGCTGTTCTCGCGGTGAAACGCGAGTAGTTCCGACAGGTCAAAGTCGCACACGCAGTCGCCCGAAATGACGAGGAAGTCCCCGTCCGACACGAAGTCGGCGCACGCCTTAACCGAGCCTGCGGTGCCGAGTGGTTCATGCTCTGTGCGCAGCTCGACGTTCAGCCCGTAGGTTTCGGCGGCGGATACGTATTCTTCGACGACTTGCGGGAGGTATTTGAGCGTCACGCACGCGTCGCGGACGGCGTTGCGCGACAGCAGCTCGAAAATGTGCGAAATCAGCGGGCGGTCTTGCAGCTCGACCATGGGTTTCGGTATATTTTCGCTTATCGGACGGAGACGCGTGCCCTCTCCGCCCGCGAGAATTATGGCTTTCATGATGAAAACACCCCTTCCGTTGGATATGTTACCCAAGGAAGTTTGCGTTATGCGTCGCGGCGGCTTTATGTTGTCTTGACTTTGCGCTTTCGCGGGAATATAATGTTGTTAATACAATTGTAATAAAAGGAGTGTGCCTTATGTATCAATTCAGACCCGCGACTGAGCGTATTTGGAAGTACCGCGAGCTGATTCGCGACCGTGTTATTCGCGCGGACGCGGAGCGCGCGGAGCTAAACGCCGAGGCTAACCGCAAGTACCGCGATGTGGTTCCGTTGATTAAAAAGCCGCTTGTAACAAAGGAAATTGTCTCGAAGATGACAATCCGCGTTGAGGACGACGAGATAATCGTCGGCAACAAGGCAAAGTATTTTTGCGGCGCGTCGGGCGCTTACTGGGCGCTCATGTCGGACATTGAGCACGAGTGGACGCTGCGCGAGGACGGACTGTATCACAATCCCGAGGGGCAGGAGCTGAAGCTCTGCATCTCGCCCGAGGACCTTTCGCGTATGCGCGCGATTTCGTTCGACGGCGGCAGTAACGCTTCCGCGGTCGGCGACGCTTGGATGCCGGAGGGCGCGGCGGAGTTCTTTGAGCTTGGCGCGTGCGACTACGGCGATTTCGGTCGCCCGGGCGTTATGATGCTCCCCGCCGGGCACCTGACCCCCGGTTGGCAGAAGATTATCAACGTCGGTTACGGCGCGATTCGCGCACAGGCTTTGGAGTATTTAGGCGCGCGCAAGGGCAACATCATGGGCAACGACATGTCGAAGTACATGTTCTATCAGGCGGCGGCTTACGAGTGCGAGGCGGCGACAATCTTTGTGCGGCGTTTCGCGGAGGAATGCGCGCGGCAAGCGGCGGCGTGCGACAATCCCAAGCGCAAGGCGGAGCTTACAAAGATGGCTTCCTCTTTGGAGTGGATTTCCGAAAACCCCGCGCGAGACTTTTGGGAGGCTTGCCAGGCGGCGATGCTGTATCAGCTCTTCCTGTCGATTGACTGCGCGATGCCCGCGCCCGCTTTCGGGCGGTTCGACCAGTACACGTATCCATTCCTGAAAAAAGACCTCGACGAAGGCAAGCTCACTCTCGACGAGGCGCAGGAGATTGTGGACGCGTTCTTCCTCAAGGCGAATTGCGCTTATGAGGGCGGCATGGGCAAGCTCGCCGCGACGACGGGTATCGGCAACACGTATCAGCACACGACAATCGGCGGCGTTGACCCTGACACGGGTGAGGACGCGACGAACCCCGTGACTTACATGGTGCTTGAAACCGTCGGACGGCTGAAATTGCACGACCCGACAATTTCCATGCGCGTTAACAAGGACACGCCAGACGAGCTATGGAACTGCGCTCTCGCGACGAGTAAGCTTGTCGGCGGTCTGCCGCTGTTTCAGAATGACGAGGTTATTATCCCCGGGCTTATGGCGGAGCTTGGGTTTGAGCTGCGCGACGCGCGGGATTACTCAATTATAGGTTGTCAGGAAATTGTCGGCTCCGGCACGGATTATCCCGCGCCGAACGGAGTGGGCGCGGCGCACGCGAGCCTGTACTACGGCGTTATCTTCGATATGGCGATTAACGACGGGATTAACCCGATGAACGGCAAACAAGCACCGGCGGAGGTGCGCTCGGGCTACCTGTATGACATGAAGTCGATTGAGGAAGTGCGCGCGGCATACGCGAAGCTGACCGACTACCTGCTCAAGTGGTACGTGACAATCAGCAACTACGCGGAATATTTGGTCGGCTACAACATGCCGCAGCCGGGGTTGTCAATCTCGATGGTCGGGTGCATGGAACAGGGGCTTGACTGCGTGTCGGGCGGTTGCAAGTACAACTCCTACGGCGGAACCGCAACGGGACTTGCGACTATCGCGGACTGCCTGTCCACAATCAAATACATGTGCTTTGACAACAAGCTTATCACGACGCGCGAGCTTTACGACGCGTTTATGGCGAACTGGGAGGGGCAGGAGCCGCTCCGCCAGCAGATTTTGAGTGAGGTGCCGCATTACGGCAACGGCGACCCGTATGTTGACGAGGAGTTGAAGTGGGTTGTTGACACGTATTACAACCAATGCAGCGAGTGCTCGTCGCAACGCAGCAAGGTTTACAAGGCGGGCATGTACGGCGCGGCTGACCATGTGCAGCAGGGCGAGACGACGTGGGCGACGCCCGACGGACGCAGGACGGGCGAACCGATTGCGGACGCAATCAGTCCCGCGCAGAGCCGCGACAAGAACGGTCCGACGGCGGTGTTCATCTCGTCCTGCGCGTTCGACCACTCGCGGTTTATGGACGGCATGGCTCTGAACATGCGAATGCACCCGTCCGTGCTGTCACGCGACGACGGCATTGAGAAGCTGCGCGACATGACAAAGGCTTATTTTGCGAGCGGCGGGCTTGAGTGCCAGTACAACGTTGTGGATACGGACACGTTGCGCGCGGCGCAGGGCGACCCGGGTTCGTATCGCGACCTCGTGGTGCGAATCGCCGGCTATTCGGCGTACTTCATAGAACTTGGGCGCGAGTTGCAAGATGATATTATTGCTCGGAACGAGAATCGGATATAAGTGAAAGCACCGCCGAAAGGCGGTGCTTTCCTTGTTCTCCACGTCCCGCCGCGGCGACGGAGCGGGGGAATAATGTTATTATGGTTGTAGTAACGCTTGAAATTCGGGCATATCGCGCATAAAGTCGAAAACCTTGTCTTGCAGGAAATCCGGTGTGTCGAAACCGCACGGGCGCTGATACTCCGTCACATCGAATGTAATCCTATTCATCAGCGGCGCGGTCAGCCTGTGCGTCACCGACGTGTCAAACGTGTGCGCGTGGTGACGCACGAGCTTCTCACAACGGATAACCTCGTCGGCGTTCTTCGCCTCGGCGTACCGATGCGCCAAATGCATATAAATTTGCAGCATTACGGAGTGGTATTGTCCGAAGTCGCCGTTATCAAACACCGTCTCGTACAGCTTTGCCAACACCTCATACGCGTGAATTTGGTACTGCAAATCGACCCCCTCCGCGTAGACGATACTGTTTATCGCGCCCTCGATTTCGGTAAGATAATGCGCAATATTTTCCTGCGCGTGCGCAATCTGCTCATCACCCTTGTAAACAAAGTTCTCCAACAGTCCTCTTTCCGTTGCGCCCGACGACGCCATACGCGCGTATTTCTTCGCGTTGCCCGTGTCTCCCAAGGCGGCGTAAGTACGGCACATCGCCTGAATCACGCCGTCACGCAGTTCCGTGCCGCTGAACCCGCCGTACTCGCCGTCCGGTTTTAACTCGTCAAGAAGCCTTTTTGCAATTGAGACCATTTCAGGCAAATTCGCGCGGCGTTCCTCCACCCCGGGTACCGCGTGGAGTGCCCATAACATCGAACAAATGACATTCAAATTGTGCGGCATTTCATTATAAGCGCGCCGCCAGTGCGCGAGCGCTTCCTTATACTGCTTGTTATGGTATAACTCGCCCCATTTTTCGCTGTATTCCGCTATTTTCGTCTCTTCGTCGAGCTTGTCAACACCGAGGAGCGCGTCTGTTGTCGTGTTGAAGTACCGCGCAATTGAGGGGAGCATCTCGATGTCGGGCGAGTTCTCTCCGCGCTCCCACTTGGAAACAGTCTGGAACGTCACGTTCAGGATTCGCGCCAGCTCCTCCTGAGTGAGGTCGCACTCACGCCGCAGCTTTTTCAGGTTTTCGCCTAAGTAGATTTTCATTACGTACCCTCCGACAAATATTCAACGCATTGTACTTATGATTGTACCGCGTTTCGGGGGAAAAGCAATAACCGATTCCGCGAACACGATTCGCCGAACGGGGGAATTATTCGCGCGAAAAACACCGCCTTTCGGCGGTGCTTTTCGTTGGTTATTCCTTAGTCTCGCACGCGTTCTTCGCGTCGCAGCCGGAGCAGCCGCAGCTGCACCCGCTTTCGCCGCGCCGCGCCGCTCTGACGCGGGTAACAATTATCGCGGCAATTATGCCGAAAACTATTGCGCCTACAATGTATGTTCCCATAGTTTTGCCTCCTTTACCGATTTGCGGAAACGGTTTGCTTCACATTTACTTTCTTGTTCGGGTTCCACGGCTTCCGTGTGAGCGCGGCGATGAACAGCGCGATTATCACGAGCGCGGCGACTAAGCCGATGCCGAAGGTTCCGCCCGTGAGCACGTTGCCGATTTGGTAAACCGCCGTTGCGACGATGTACGCGAAGCCGCATTGGTAGCCGACGGCTATCCAGAACCAGCGGCGATTATTCATCTCGCGCCGTATCGCGCCTATCGCCGCAAAGCACGGCGCGCACAGAAGGTTGAACAGCAGGAACGAGTACGCGCTGAGTGCCGTAAATTCCGCCGCGAAAGCGGACCAGAGCGCGACGCCCTCCTCCGCGCTGCCGTTATATAGTACGGCGAGCGTGCCTACGATGTTCTCCTTGGCGATAAGCCCCGTTATCGCGGCAACCGTGGCTTTCCAGTTACCCCAACCGAGCGGAGAGAATATCCAAGCGATTCCGCCGCCGATTTTGGCGAGTATGCTGTCCGGCATGTCAACCATGCCGAATTTGCCGTCCGTCCAACCGAAGCCGGAGGTGAACCACACGAACACCGTCGCGAGTAGGATAATTGTGCCCGCCTTTTTGATGAACGACCAGCCGCGCTCCCACATGCTGCGCAAAATGTTGATGACCGTCGGCATGTGGTACGAGGGCAGTTCCATGATGAACGGCGCGACGTCGCCCGCGAACAGGCGCGTTTTCTTGAGGATTACTCCCGAGCAGACGATTGCGGCTATGCCGATGAAGTACGCGCTCGGCGCGACCCACCACGCGCCGTTAAACATTGAACCGGCTATGAGCGCGATGACGGGGAGCTTCGCGCTGCACGGTATGAATGTCGTTGTGATAATCGTCATTTTGCGGTCGCTGTCGCCGTCGATTGTGCGGGAAGCCATTATGCCCGGAACGCCGCAGCCCGTGCCGATGAGAATCGGGATAAACGACTTGCCCGACAGTCCGAATCTGCGGAACAGCCTATCCATGATGAACGCGATGCGCGCCATGTAACCGCACGCCTCCAAAAACGCGAGGAATATGAACAGTACAAGCATTTGCGGCACGAAACCGAGCACCGCGCCCACGCCCGCGACTATACCGTCAAGTATCAGCCCCTGCAACCATTCGGCGGTATCCGCTTTTTCAAGCGCGTAGCCAATCAGCGTCGGAATGCCCTGAATGTACGGTCCGAAGTCGGCAGGTTCCGGTTCCTCCGCAAGCTCGCCCGCGTCGTATTGCTCCACCGCTTCGTCGTAGGCTCCGCGCCCGATTCCGAGGACGTACCAGCCGTCTCCGAACAGTCCCTCGTTCGCCCAATCGGTCGCTATCGCGCCGACTGTGGAGACGGAGACGAAATACACGATGAACATAATAAGCGCAAACAGCGGCAACGCCAAAAATCTGTTCGTGACTACCTTGTCAATTTTATCGGAGGTCGTGAGCCTGCCACGGCTTTTTATTACGCGGCACCGCTCGATTATTGAATCTATGTAGTTGTAGCGCTCTGTCGTGATGATGCTCTCGCTGTCGTCGTCAAGCTCTTTTTCGCAGTCAGATATGTCGCGCTCGATATGCTCGAGCCATTTCGGTTCAACGCCGAGCTTGGCGATGACCTTCGGGTCGCGCTCAAACAGCTTTACCGCGTACCAACGCTGCTGTTCGTCGGGCATATCGTGCAGAAGAGCTTCCTCGATGTGGGCGAGCGCGTGTTCGACGCTGCCCGAAAAGCTGTGGTGCTGTATTGGCTTGTCGCTGCCCGCGACGCTTGCGGCGAGCTGCGCCGCTTCCACCACGCCCTCGGCTTTCAGCGCGGAGATTGGTACGACTTGGCAACCGAGTTCCTTGGCGAGCTGGTCCGTGTTAATCTTGTCGCCGCTCTTTTGAACGATGTCCATCATGTTGATTGCGATTACTATCGGGATACCTATTTCGGCGAGCTGTGTCGTGAGATACAGGTTGCGCTCCAGATTCGTGCCGTCCACGATGTTGAGTATCGCGTCGGGGCGTTCGTCAATCAGGAAATTACGGGCGACGACTTCCTCTAATGTGTAGGGCGACAGCGAGTATATGCCCGGCAGGTCAACGATTGTGATGTCCTTGCTGCCCTTTAGCTGTCCCTCTTTCTTTTCGACCGTTACGCCGGGCCAGTTGCCGACGAATTGGTTCGAGCCGGTAAGCGCGTTGAACAGCGTGGTTTTGCCGCTGTTCGGGTTGCCGGCAAGCGCGATTTTTATTGCCATTTTCCCTTCCTCCTATGTTTATACGGTTAGTGTAGGCTAATTGCTCCGCTTTTTGTTGGGTGCGGTAAACGCACCCATATGCCGTTATTCCACCTCGATAAGCTCCGCGTCCGCCTTGCGGAGCGACAACTCGTATCCGCGCAACGTGACCTCAATCGGGTCGCCGAGCGGCGCGACCTTGCGCACCGTAATCTCCACTCCGCGCGTGATTCCCATGTCCATTATGCGTCGCTTCAACGCGCCCTCGCCGCCGATTCTGACGACGCGAGCCGTTTTGCCGATTTTTACCGCCTTGAGTGTTCCCATATGCGCCCTCCCCTGTTCTTCAAGCCGCGCGCTTTTATGTGCGGCATCAGTTTGTTTAGACTAACTGGTTAGAGTGTAACAGGTAGGTTACAGTTTGTCAAGCATGTTTTTCAACTTTTTTCTTGATTTGCGGCGCGGGCGGGATTATAGTGGACATATTGTTTCCGCGAAAGATATTTTTGCGGTGTAATGTTTTGCCTGCTCGTCCCATATTCTTATATGGGGTGATTGGTGATGAACAAAAGCATTCTTACCGGCAGGGGCGGTGTCGGCAGAGGTTTCGGGAATCCGTCAACGCGTTCGGTTGCCGCGCGGACATTGCCCGCGCGTTCGGCGTCCGCCGCTTCGACGGCGACGCGCACTCAACAGCTCGGCGTTGCGCTGTGCTCCGCGCTGTTTCTCGGCGGGTGCGCGGCGGGAATTATCGGCGCGGGGCTTATTCCCTCGGGCGGCGCGATTTCCGCGCAGCTCGGAGAGCTGTTCGTAAACTCCGCCGTTTCGCGGTCGTATCTTATGAGCCTGTGGAGCGTGAGCCGTTACGTGCTCGCCGCGCTGCTGCTTGGACTGACGCTGCCTGGAGTTGCGCTTGTGCCGTTGCTCGCGGGGGTGCGCGGGTTTTTCCTGTGCTATTCGGTATCCGCCATAGTGCGCGCCATGGGTACGGCGGGGATTGCGCCCGCGCTCGCGCTGTTCGCGCCGACGGCTGTTATTACGATACCGTGCTTTTTCGCGGCTTCCGTGTGGGCGTTTGACATGTCGCACGAATTGCTCTTACTCGCGGCGCACAGGAGCGCGCGTTCGGCGCGGCGCGGGTTTTTGACGATGCTATTATTTATCGCGTCCGCGCTGTGCGTTGCGGCGTTATGCGAGACGTTTTTGATGCCGCTGCTCGCGGGGCGGTTTGCGGCGATGATGTAACAGAAAGTGGGGCGAGTGTTTGTGCGTGAGGCTATCGACGCGTTTGAGCGGTTTCTGGCGGATTCGGGCGTGAGTACCGCCACGCGGTCGAACTACGTCGGCGACGCGCGACGGTTTGCCGCGTACTTGGACGAGCGCGGCGTTGAGCTGTCGAGCGTCACGGAGGATACGGTGCGCGCCTACTTGGACGCGCTGCGAGGGCTTGGGCGTTCCGCCGCAACGCTTTCGCGCGCCGTCGCTTCTGTTCGGCGGCTATTTGAGTACTTGGAGGGCGCGGACGCGGTTGCGGTGAACCCTGCGGCTGGCGTTTCCGTCGTCAAGCCGAAGCGCAAGCTTCCCGAAGTGCTGACGAGCGGCGAGGTTGCCCTGCTGCTTGAGCAGCCGCGCCGCAATGACCCGAAAGGTCTGCGCGACAAGGCAATGCTGGAATTGCTGTACGCGACGGGGCTACGCGCGAGCGAGCTTGTCGCGCTTGATTGCTCGGACGTAAACCTCGCGACGGGGCTTTTGCGGTGCCGCGCCGACAATCGCGATATTCCGTTGTATCCCGCCGCCGTCAGGGCGGTTTCGGAGTATGTCGCGAACGCGCGCGGGCGTATGCTTTCGGCGGATGGCGGCGACGCGCTGTTTGTCAATACCGATGGCGCGCGCATGTCGCGTCAGGGGTTTTGGAAGCTTATTCGGCGTTACGGGGAGCGCGCGGGGATTACGCGCGAGATTACGCCCACTCTGCTGCGCAGCTCGTTCGCGACGCACATGCTGGAAAACGGCGTGGACATTCGGCAGTTACAGGAGATGCTGGGACACGCGGGCGCGGCTTCCACGCAGGTTTACGCGAGCGTTGTGCGGCGGCAACTGAAGGATACATACTTGAAGGCGCACCCGCGCGCTCGTCGGGATAAAAGTTGAAAATAGTGCTTGACAAATCGGCGCGGGTCTGGTATTGTAATCAAGCGTTTCAAAGACAGCGGGTTGCGCAACTGCGGTTGCATACGTAATCCCCGCCGAGGAAGGCTTACATTTTATATGTTTGCTGTGTCTCCCGTGTCTTTCGGATACGGGGGCTTTTTGTTACGCGCGTCAATTGGGAACCCACAATAACGGAGGTGAAAACATGCCAAACGCAAAAGTATTGGAAGAGAAGAAAGCCGTCGTCGCAACGCTTACGGACAAGCTCGGCAGCGCGGCGGGCGTTCTCGTGGATTACTCGGGTATCACCGTCGCCGAGGACACGGAAATGCGCGCGCGTCTGCGCAAGGAGAATGTCGATTACGGCGTTGTCAAGAACACGCTGCTGCGCTTCGCAATCAAGAATGTCGGTTTGGACGGGCTTGACCCGCTGCTTAACGGCACGACCGCGCTCGCGGTTCATCGCGACGACCCCGTCGCTTCCGCGCGGCTGATTAAGGAGTACGTCGGCAAGCTGCAGAACCACTTCGAGATTAAGGGCGGTTTTATGGACGGCAAGGTGCTGTCCGTGGACGAGGTTAATAAGCTCGCCGCAATCCCGCCGCTGCCTCTCCTGCGCGCGCAGGTGCTCGGCACGATGCTGGCTCCCATCACGAGTCTCGCCGTCGTAATCAAGGCAATCGCCGAAAAGCAAGGCGAACCCGCCGCAGAAGCCGCTCCCGCTGAGGAAGCAGCTCCTGTCGAGGAAGCCGCTCCCGTCGCGGAAGCTCCGTCTGAAGAAGTTGCTCCCGCAGAGGAAGCCCCCGCCGTTGAAGCGGCACCCGCTGAATAACAAAAATACTTAATTAGGAGGAAAGATATAATGGCCAGTGAAAAAATTACCGCTTTGATTGAAGAGGTCAAGGCACTTACAGTTATCGAGCTTTCCGAGCTTGTCCACGCGCTTGAGGAAGAGTTCGGCGTTTCCGCCGCGGCGTTGGCGGCTCCCGCAGGTGGCGGCGCGGCTGCTGCGGCAGTCGTTGAGGAGCAGACGGAGTTCACCGTCGTCATGACGGACTTCGGCGCGGAGAAAATCAAGGTTATCAAGGAAGTTCGCGGCATTACGGGTCTCGGTCTTGCCGAGGCGAAGGCTCTTGTCGAAGCTATCCCCGCGAAAATCAAGGAGAACGTCAGCAAGGACGAGGCTGCCGACGTCAAGGGCAAGCTGGAAGCCGCAGGCGCGAAAGTCGAAATCAAATAGTTCTGTCGCAACAACACATGCCGCGCGCGTCGGGTTTTTCCCGACGCGCGCGGTTTTTTGTGCATTAAATGCACGTCCCGCAATCCGTTTTATATACGTATTTTCATGCACAATTCCATGCGCGTTTTTCTTGTGCATTTTTCCGAAGTATGGTATTCTATGTTTTATGGAGATGATGCCAATGAGAATTTATCCGGCTATTGATTTATACGACGGCAAAGCCGTTCGGCTGACGCGCGGCGACTACGCGCAGATGACAGTTTACAGCGACGACCCGCTTGCCGTTGCGCACGGGTTTCGCGGCGCGGGCGCGGAGTTTTTGCATGTTGTTGACTTGCAAGGCGCGCGCGACGGGACTACGGCGAACATTGAGACTATTCGGCGGCTGATTGGCGATAGCGGTCTTGCCGTTGAGGTCGGCGGCGGCGTGCGCACGCGCGAGGTTGCGGAGCGATACATTGAAGCGGGCGCGCTGCGCGTGATACTCGGCACGGCGGCGATTACACAAGACGGGTTCGTTGCGGAGCTTGTGCGCGAGTTCGGCGATAAGATTGCGGTCGGCGTGGACATTCGCGACGGGCACGTCGCAATCAAGGGTTGGACGGAGGTTTCCGCGCGCGACGCTATGGACTTTTGCCGCGAGCTTGAGGGCGTCGGCGTTCGGACGATAATCTGCACGGATATTTCCAAGGACGGCGTGCTGGGTGGGACGAACCTCGCGCTGTACCGCGACATGGCGGCGGCGTTGGGGCTTGACATTATCGCGTCGGGCGGCGTTTCGACAATCGCGGACGTTGCGGCACTCGCGAAGCTCGGGTTGCACGGGGCAATTCTCGGCAAGGCGCTTTATACGGGTGGGATTGATTTGGCGGAAGCTATACGGGAGGTAAATAATGATAACTAAGCGTATAATTCCCTGCTTGGACGTGCGGGCGGGGCGCGTAGTCAAGGGTGTGAATTTTGAGGGGTTGGGCGACGTGTCCTCCCCCGTCGAATTGGGCAAGTACTACAGCGACAACGGCGCGGACGAGCTTGTGTTCTATGACATCACGGCTTCGCACGAGGAGCGGCGGCTGTTTACCGACATCTTGACGGAGGTTGCGGAGAATATTTTCATACCGCTGACCGTCGGCGGCGGGATTAACACGCTAGACGACTTTGACCGCGTGCTGAAGTGCGGCGCGGATAAGGTTTCGGTCAATTCCGGCGCGATTCGCAACCCCGCGCTCATCTATGAAGCTGCGCGGCGATACGGCGACCAATGCGTCGTGCTGTCCGTGGACGTGAAGCGCGTGGACGGGCGGTTCCATGTGTTCGCGCGCGGCGGGCGGGAGGACACGGGCATGGACGCGATTGAGTGGCTGCGGCGCGGCGCGGGCAACGGCGCGGGCGAGCTTGTAATCAACAGCATCGACACCGACGGAGTGAAGCGCGGCTTCGACCTCGAAATGCTTGCGGCGGTGTGCGACGCGGTGTCGCTGCCCGTAATCGCTTCCGGCGGCGCGGGCTGTATTGAGGATTTTATTACGCTGTTTGACGCGTTGCCCGGCGTGGACGCGGGGCTTGCCGCTTCGATTTTCCACTTCGGCGAGGTGCGGATTCGTGACCTGAAGCTTGCGCTGCAAGCCGCGGGCGTTAATATGCGGGTTTAATGGAGGTTTGAAACATGCTTAATTTGAATGAATTGAAGTTCGACGCGGACGGGTTGATTCCCGCGATAGTTACGGACGCGGTGAACGGCGCGGTGCTGACGCTCGCGTACATGAATCGCGAGAGCTTGGAGCTTACGATTGCGGAGGGGCGCACCGTGTTCTGGTCGCGCTCGCGACGGGAGCTGTGGCGCAAGGGCGAGACGAGCGGCAATGTGCAGCGCGTCGTGTCGATTACCTCCGACTGTGACCGTGACGCGCTGACGGTTGCTGTGCTGAAGGACGGCCCCGCGTGTCACACGGGCGCGGATTCGTGCTTCAACGACGAGGTTTACGCGAGCGACGAGCTGTCGGCGTTCTCGCTTGACGGGCTGTACGACATGCTCGTGGGGCGAAAGGAGCACGGCAAGGAGGGTTCGTATACGACGTACCTGTTCGAGAAAGGACTGGACAAAATCCTCAAGAAAATAGGCGAGGAATCGACGGAGGTCATAATCGCCGGCAAGGCGGAGGATAAGTCTGAAACTGTGTACGAAATTGCGGATTTAGCTTACCATGTCATGGTTTTGATGGTTCAGGCGGGGATTTCGGTGGACGACGTTCGGCGCGAGCTTTCCTCGCGGCACGTGGTTGATAAAAAGGTTAAGCAGGAGAAGATGACCGATGCGGCTGAGTAACTTTCACGCGCACACGACTTATGCCGACGGGGCGAACACCGCCGAGGAAATGGTGCTCGCGGCGATTGCAAAGGGGCTTGTCGAGTTCGGGATTTCCGAGCACGGGCACACCTCCATCTCTTGGGACGACTACAATATGACGCCCGAGAGTATGCCGCTGTATTTTGCCGAAATGCGCGGGTTGCAAGCAAAGTACGCGGGGCAAATTGAGCTGTTTTGCGGGGTTGAGCAGGACGCTTACGGCGATTTGCCGACCGACGGCGCGGACTATATTATCGGTTCTACGCATTTTATCGAGTCGCGCGGCGAGTTTTTGATTGTCGACAACGGCGCGGCGGGTCAGCTTGAGAGCGTCAACGCTCACTTCGGCGGCGACTTTATCGCGTTCGCGGAAGCGTATTTCGCGGCGGAGGCGAACATTGCGCGCATTACGAAATGCGATATTGTTGGGCATTTCGACCTCGTTAACAAGAACAATGAGCGCGACCGTCTGTTCGACACGGCGCACCCGCGTTATCGCGCGGCGGCGCTCACCGCAATGGAGGAAATATTGAAAACCTGCCGATTGTTCGAGATTAACACCGGCGCGATGTACCGCGTGGGCAGGTCGGAGCAGTATCCGCAGGATTGGCTGCTGCGGGAGCTGCGCGCGCGCGGCGGCGAGGTTATACTGTCGAGCGACAGTCACGACTGCGATTCTATCGGGTTCAGGTTCGCGGAGATGGAGGAATTGTTACGCGTGTGCGGGTTCAAATCCCGCAAGACGCTGACGCGCGACGGGTTTATTGACATTCCGCTGTAACGGGGTTGTAATTTGCGCGCAAAAGTGATATGATAAAGTTGTAAAAGATTGTTTTGGAGGTAATTAACATGTCAGAATTTAAGATTGTAATTGAGGGTTCAGGTAAGCACTGTCACGTCACGCGGGAGACGCTGGACAAGCTCTTCGGCGTTGGCTTTGAGCTTGAGGTTAAGAAGCAGCTGTCCCAGCCGGGGCAGTTCGCGACGCCGCACAAGGTCGCGGTCGTCGGTCCCAAGGGTAAGACGGAGCTGTCCATAATCGGACCGTGCCGCAAGGTTAATCAGGTCGAGCTGTCGTTTACGGACGCGCGCGCGCTTGGGCTGAATCCGCCCGTGCGCGAGAGCGGAGACGTTGCGGGAAGCCCCGGGTGCAAGCTTGTCGGCGCGGCGGGCGAGGTTGATATTGACGAGGGCGTTATTATCGCAAAGCGTCACATTCACCTCACGCCGGAGGATGCGGAGAAGTTCGGGCTTAAGGACAAGCAAATTGTCAAGGTCAAGGTCGGCGGGGAGCGCGCGCTGATATTTGACGAGGTTGTGGCGCGCGTGTCGCCCGACTACGCGACGTTTATGCACGTTGATTACGACGAGGTTAACGCCGCTTCCCTGTTTGGTGCGGAGCCGACGGGCGTTATAATCGCATAAACTGAATTAAACGGCAAAACATTCACCCTCAAACCGAAAGGCTTGAGGGTGAATGTAAGTAGGGCATATTTTACCGCGTTTTAGATGAGGTTCAGGATAACCGTAAGGACGACGAACGCCGCGGCGACCCACTTCGTGGAGCGACTGAGCCTCGCGTCCAGCGACTGCGACTTGTTGCGCGACAGATAAGTGTCGCTGCCGCCTGTCAGCGCGCTGAGTCCCGACGTTTTGCCCGACTGGATAATGACAATCGCAATCATGGCAAGGCAGGCGAGCAAATCAAGGATAACCAATACAGTTTTCAAAGCAATCATTCCTCTCAAGTTAGGGGATAAATTTTTCGTACAGCAGATTGTATCACATATTTGCGGGCAATGCAAGTGATTTTTTCAATATTTAGGGGGTCTTACGATGTTTTTTGACACGCACGCGCACTATGACGACGAGCGTTACGCCGAGGACGTGGACGCGCTTCTGTCCTCCATGCCGAACAGCGGTGTGTCGCTGATTATGAACGCTTCAAGCTCGATTGCGGCGGCGCGGCGCGGGCTTGAGCTTGCGGACGCTTACCCGTTCGTTTACTCGGCGGTCGGCGTGCACCCGCACGACGCGAAAGATATGGACGACGCGTCGATTGACACGATGACGCGGCTTTTGGAGCACCCGAAGGCTGTCGCCGTCGGCGAGATTGGGTTGGATTACTACTACGACCTGTCGCCGCGCGAGGTGCAGCGGCAGCGGTTCCGCGAGCAGCTGGAGCTTGCGCGCGCGGTGAAGCTGCCCGTTATCATTCATGAGCGGGACGCGCGGGACGAGGTGTTCGCGATAATCCGCGATTACCGCGACTTGAACGGGGTTGTGCATTGCTATTCGGGCGACTGGGAGCACGCGAAGCGTATTCTGGACTTGGGCTGGAGCATTTCTTTCACGGGTGTGATTACGTTCAAGAGCGCGCGGGGCGCGCTTGAAACCGTGCGCAATATGCCGAGCGACCGCATAATGCTCGAAACCGACGCGCCTTACCTGTCGCCGGAGCCTGTTCGCGGCGGGCGCAATGACTCGCGCAATCTCGCGTATATCGCGCGCAAGGTCGCGGAGACGCGCGGCGTTTCGGTTGAGGAGCTTGCGCAATTGACGATGGACAACGGGAAACGGTTTTTCGGAATATAGCTGTGTAAATTGCCATATTCGGGCGTGAATACGTCTGAATTTTGCGCTTTACTTCTACCGCAAATTCAAGTAGAATTAAAGAAAAAAAGATTGAGGTGCAAACGCGTGGAAGAGAAGAAATTGACGGGGAAATTTTACGACATTCAGAGCTTTTCGGTGCACGACGGTCCGGGTATTCGCCTGACCTGTTTTATGAAGGGGTGTCCCCTGCGTTGTCTGTGGTGCCACAGTCCCGAGTCGCAGGAGTTCCCGTCGGAGCTGAATTGGATGGAAATTAAGTGCGTCGGCACGGAGAAGTGCGGGCGGTGTTTATCCGTCTGCCCGAACGGGGCGATTTCGCTCGGCGACAAGAAGCGCAGCGCGACGGGCGACGAGGTTCAGTTGCCTAAGGTTGACCGCAAGAAATGCACAGATTGCGGTGCCTGCGCCGCCGCTTGCTCGGCAAAGGCTCTGTACATGTGCGGCACGGAATATACGGTGGACGAGCTTATGGAGCGTATTCGGCGCGAGGTTCCGTTCTTCAAGACCTCCGGCGGCGGCGTTACCGTTTCCGGCGGCGAGTGCTTGAGCCAGCCGGAGTTTTTGCTTGAGCTGCTGAAGCGATGCAAGGACGAGGGAATACACACCGCCGTGGACACGACGGGCTTCGCGCGGTGGGAGCTTATCGAAAAGGTGCTGCCGTATGCGGACATTTTCCTGTACGACCTGAAGAACATGGACAGCGAGCTGCATGTCAAGGGCACGGGCGTGCCGAACGAGCTGATTCTCGAAAACGCGAAAAAGATTGCGGCGGCGGGCGGCAAGTTCCAGATTCGCATACCCGTTATGACGCTTTACAACGACTCGGTTGAGATGTTCGACGAGTACGGGAAGTTCATCAAAGAGCTTGGCGACGCGGTTGACGTTGTGCAGCTGCTGCCGTATCACAATCTCGGCGTTGTGAAGTGGGAACGGTTGGGGCGCGACCACCCCGCGATTGAGATTACGCCGCCGACGGACGCGCTGATGCAGGCGCGCAAGGCGCAGCTTGAGACGTTCGGGCTGCCTGTGATTATACATTAACATTGCGGCAAAACGCCTTGTAACTGCTGTGCGCGATTTAATTCGCGGCAAAAACTATAAATATATAAAGGGAAAGGAACCTGTACAATGATTGATTACGACAAGATGCCCCCTTCCCGACAGCCTGTCGGAACCTATCCGTTCATGATGCAGCAGCCGCCGCGTCCTTTGTTTCCCGACAACCGACCGATTACGGCGCGCGAAAACCTCTTGCGGGTATTCAAGGGCGAGAAACCATCTTGGATTCCCATTTGGTTGACGGACAATCAGGTTGTCTGGCCTGACATTTACGCCGAGCACGCGCCGCTTGAGGGTACGGGCTTCGACTGGTGGGGACAGCATTGGACTTACGTCGAGGGTATCAACGGGCAGATGCCGACGCCGGGTTATCGCGTGATTACCGACATCACGAAGTGGCGCGACCAAGTTAAGTTCCCGAATTTTGACGGTATGCCTTGGGACGCGGACGTTGCGATTCAAACCGCGCGCTATGACCCCGACCGCCCGATATGTTTCCATTGTGTTGAGGGCATTTTCGAGCGTTTGCATGAGATGATGCCGATGGACGAGACATTGGTCGCGATGTACGAGGAGCCCGAAGAGGTCATGGCGTTCTTTGATGCGATGCGCGACTATAAAATTCGGTTCCTGAAGCTCATATTTGAGAAGTACGCGCCCGTTGACTACGTAATTTACGGCGACGACTGGGGACATCAGCGCAGCGGCTTCTTCTCGAACGAAATGTTCCGCGAGTTCATCATGCCCGTTACGCAACCGATTTGGGATTACGTGCACGAGCAGGGCAAGTTCGTTGAGCTGCACTCCTGCGGATTGACGCAGCAGTACATCAAGGAGTTCGCCGAAATGGGTCTTGACGCGTGGACTCCGCAGGACGTTAACGACTTCGACATGCTGACGCGCGATTATGCCGAAAAAATCGCAATCACGGTGCCGATTGAGGGCATTGCGGACGCGACCGACGAGAAAGAAGCGCGCGAGCTTGTGCGCAAGTACGTTGACAAGTACGCGCCGCGCGGTAAGCTCGTCGCCGGCTCCATATCGCACCCGAACCCAGACGTGCAAAATGCTGTTTTGCGGGAGCTGTACGAGTACTCGAGCGAGTTCTACGCGAAGCGGTAAGTCTCCGGCGGGGATTATCGCCTCACCCGCAACGGGGCGAGCCTTGCGCTCATCAAATTACAGCAAGTTGGTAAACAATTTGCTGTAATTTTTGTTGAACGCACGCAAACGCTATTGACAAGCACCATATTATGTGACATAATTTTACATAGTACACTATATTTCGACAAAGTTAAAGAGGCGATATGATTGTTTAACTTGCCTATTTTGAGCGCAGAGACTGTTTCCGTGTCGGAAGCGGGAGTCGGGTTGCTGGAGTTTCTCAGCGGAGAGCGGATTGCGGCGCTTATCGTCTTGATTGCCGCCATTTTGTTCGCCGTGCTGTTTGCGAAAAAGGGCATTAGGGTTATACTGATTATCATCGTCGTGCTTGTCATGCTCTATTTTATTGACCCCGATTTGGGCTATCAGGCAAAGTTGTTCCTGCTGAAATGCTGGGATAAGGTCATCGACTGGTTGCGCGTCTTTTGGTCTACGATAAATAAGCTAATCGGCGGCTGACAAACGCGCGTAAATAGAAATAAGGGGGCGTTTTCATGGAAGCCGAGACTATTTTTCACACGGGAAACCACTTTTCTCCACTCGGTCTTGTCGTTATGGAGGGCGCGCGGGAGATTGGTGAGAAGATTGAGCGGCACCTGCTCGGTTGGGCAAAGGACAGCGGCGAAATTCACGAGAGCTTCTTGGTCGGTAACGAGTGCCCGCGCTTCGCTTCCGGCGACGGCAAGGGATTGCTACACGAGAGCGTGCGCGGAATGGATTTGTATTTCATCGTTGACGTGGGCAATTACAGCTGCGAATACACGATGTTCGGGCAGAAAAACCGCATGAGCCCCGACGACCATTTTCAGGATTTGAAGCGGCTGATTCAAGCCGTCGGCGGCACGGCGCACAATATTACCGTCATAATGCCGCTGCTTTACGGCAGTCGGCAGCACCGCCGCAACTCACGCGAGAGCTTGGACTGCGCGGTTGCGCTGCAAGAGCTTACGACGATGGGTGTGTCGAACATTGTCACCTTTGACGCGCACGACGCGCGGGTGCAGAACTCGATTCCGCTGGAGGGCTTTGACAACATTATGCCGCACTATCAGGTGCTGAAAGCCCTGCTGCACCACTTCCCCGACCTGTCGCTTGACGCGCAGAATTTCATGCTCGTAAGTCCCGATGAGGGCGCGATGTATCGCAGCATGTACTATTCCTCCGTGCTGAAAGTGGACATCGGCATGTACTACAAGCGGCGCGATTACTCGCGCATGGTCAGCGGGCGCAACCCAATTATCGCGCACGAGTACCTCGGCGGCGACGTTGCGGGTAAGACGATACTCGTCACCGACGACCAACTCGCATCGGGCGAGTCCTCGCTCGACATTGCCTACGACCTGAAAAGCAAGAACGCGGGCAAAATCTTTATCAGCGCGACGTATGCCCTGTTCACGCACGGGCTTGACGCGTTTGACAAGGCGTATGCCGACGGCATTGTTGACGGCGTTTTCGGCACGAACCTGACGTATCGCACAGAGGAATTGAAGCAACGACCGTGGTTCTTTGAGGTTGATTGCAGCAAGTACATCGCATATATTATTGCCGCGCTGAACCATGAGATGAGCGTCAGCGCGCTGCTTGACCCGCATGAGAAGATTCGCGCGTTGCTGGAGTTGC
>JAISKH010000064.1 GCA_031261325.1 Oscillospiraceae bacterium | reverse complement strand
TGTTCGTTTGGGCAAAACTTTTAGCGTTAATATAACGTCGGCTTTATTAAGGGAGCTAAGTCTGCCCTTTTGGGGTTGAGAATTGGGTGAAAAAAAGTAACGCCAAACCCGCAAAGCATTGATTTTACTGGCTTCATGGATTTAGCGTTATTATACCATAAGGGCACTCTTGTGCATCACTTCTCATAGCACAAGGTTTCGGTCTGAAAGACGTTCAGGAATGGCTCGGCCACGCTGACATCACGATGACGGCGAACATCTATTCCCACCTCGATATGACGCGCAAGCAATCTATTGCGGACAGCCTTTCCGCAGTCGTCACGCAATAGACAAAAAGCACAAGTCGTTTGAAATCCGGTTGCGTTAGAAATCCGTTAGAAATCCGTTCAAAGTCGGTTCGCCGCCCCAAAAGCATTTTCCCTCAAAGCCTTGCGGCTCTAAGGGAAAATGTGGTGGAGACTATTGGGCTCGAACCAACGACCTCCTGCGTGTGAAGCAGGCGCTCTAACCAGCTGAGCTAAGCCTCCGTAACATTCAGATAACGGTTAACAGATACCGAATAAAGGCGCGAAAATGCCGCCGCGCCGTATCCGTTATCTGCTAACTGCAATCTGTCGTCTGGTGACCCGTACGAGAATCGAACTCGTGATACCGCCGTGAAAGGGCGGTGTCTTAACCGCTTGACCAACGGGCCTTGTCAATTAACAGTTGACAATTAACAATTAACAATTAGAAGACGCGACCTTGTCCCCAATTATCAATTGTCAATTGTACATTGTCAATTGGTGTTGGTGGCGGTAACTGGACTTGAACCAGTGACACCACGGGTATGAACCGAGTGCTCTAGCCAGCTGAGCTATACCGCCACATTAGCGCAAGGGATATTATACTGAATCTTTTGCCGCTTGTCAACCATTTTTTTGGTTGTAAATCTTGTTTTCTTGGTGTATAGTTTAACAACAACATTTTCCGGAGGATTTCAATGGACATAATCGTTCTCTGCGGCGGGTTGTCCGCCGAACGGGACGTCTCGCTGTCGAGCGGGACGCTCGCCGCCGCCGCCCTGCGCCGACGCGGACACCGCGCCATTCTCGTTGACCTTTTCTTCGGCTATACGGGCGCCTACGACGACCCGCGCGAAATTTTCGCGCACGCGAATGAAATTCAAAACACCATAAATGACGCACTTCCGGACCTTGCCGCGCTCCGCGCCGCGCGCGCCGACGGCAGCAGGGTGGGGGAGAACGTCGTCGAGGTTTGCCGCGCCGCCGACCTCGTGTTCATCGCGCTCCACGGCGAGGACGGCGAGGACGGCAAAATTCAGGCGTTGCTCGACCTCTACGGCGTGAAGTACACGGGCACGGGAACGCTCGGCTCCGCGCTCGGCATGAACAAGGGCGTGGCGAAAGAGTTGTTCGCCCAAAACGGCATACGCACGCCGCGCGGCATTTTGGTGCACAGCGGCGACAACGCCCCCGCGAACGTCGGCTTCCCGTGCGTCGTAAAGCCATGCTCGCGCGGGAGCAGCGTCGGCACGTCGGTCGTTGAGGACGAATCGGGCTACCGCGACGCGCTGAACGCGGCGTTCGCGTTTGAGGATACCGCGATTGTAGAGCAATACATACGCGGGCGCGAATGTGACGTTGCGGTGCTGCGCGGCAAGGCTTTGCCAGTAATCGAGATATGCCCGAGAGCGGGATTCTACGACTATAAGAATAAGTATCAGAGCGGCATGACGGACGAGTATTGCCCCGCCGATTTCCCGCCGGAGACGACAGAAAAGCTGCAACGCGCGGCGGAAGCCGTGTTCCGCGCGCTGCACTTCGAGGTTTACGCGCGCATGGACTTCATCGTGGACGCAAGCGGCGAGCCGTGGTGCCTTGAGGGCAACACGCTGCCAGGCTTAACCCCGTTGAGCCTTATGCCGCAGGAAGCCGCCGCCGTCGGAATCAGCTATGACGAGCTGTGCGACATTATCGTCACCGAGTCGCTGAAGAAGTACGGAGGTTGACGCTGTGGGCATGAAACCGCTGGATTTACAGACCATAGCCGCCGTCACGGGCGGACGTTACGTCGGCGACGCGTCGCGCCTTGGCGAGCGCATAACGGGTGTTGTGCGCGACAGCCACGAGGCATACGACGGTTGCCTGTTCCTCTGCATTAAGGGCGAGCGCGCGGACGGGCACAGCTTCGCGAACTCCGCGTTTGCGGGCGGCGCAATATGCGCGCTCGCCGAGCGTGAGCTTGACGAGCCGACCGCGCCGTATATCCTTGTCGAATCAACGCTTGCCGCGCTGATGACGCTCGGCGAATACTACCGCTCGCTGCTCGACATTCCCGTTGTCGGCGTGACGGGCAGCGTCGGCAAGACGACGGCGAAAGAGATGATTGCCGCGGTATTGTCCGCGCGGTACAACGTCCTGAAAACGTCGGAAAATCTGAACAACGAAATCGGCGTGCCGCTGACGCTGCTGTCAATTCACGAGGAACACACGGCGGCAGTCGTCGAAATGGGCATAAGCGACTTCGGCGAAATGCGGCGGCTGTCCAAAATGGCGCGCCCAACCGTCTGCGTCATGACGGCAATCGGCTATTGCCACCTTGACAATCTCGGCGACCCGGACGGCGTGCTGCGCGCGAAAGCCGAGGTGTTCGAGTACATGCCGAGCGACGGAGTTGCGGTTCTGAACGGCGACGACGAGCGGCTGTACGCATACGACCCGCAAATTCCGAAAATAACCTTCGGCTTTTCGGCGCACAACGCGTATCGCGCGGAAAACCTCATCTCGCGCGGCACGGAGGGCGTTGAGTTCGATATTGTGACCGAGACGGAGCGGTTCGCCGCCGCGATACCCGCGTATGGCGAGCACCTTGCGCTCGCGGCACTCGCCGCCGCCGCCGTCGGCAATCTGCTCGGCTTAACGGCGGACGAAATCACGCGCGGACTGCTGTCCTACGCACCTGTCGGCGGGCGCGCGAACGTCACGGACACGGGCTACATCACCGTTATTGACGACTGCTACAACGCAAATCCGCACTCGGTCAAGGCGGCGTTGCGTTCCCTGCGCGGACTAAAGGGACGGCGCGTCGCGATACTGGGCGACATGCTGGAGCTTGGCGGCGGTTCTGCCGAGCTGCACCGCGAAATCGGAGCCTACGCCGCGGAGCAGGGCGTTAATTGCCTAATATGCCACGGCGAAAGGGCGGAGTTTATCTTCAAGGGGCTGATAGCCTCCAAATCCGAAATTGAGCGTTACCACTTCCCGCTGCGGGACGCGCTCATGGAGCGTCTGCCCGGCATTATCCGCGCGGGCGACGTCGTACTCGTCAAAGCGTCGCACAGTATGCGGTTTGACGAAATCGTGGAGCTGCTGAAAAGTTTGGGGTAAAGAACAGGAACAGCCCGCCGAAAGGCGGGCTGTTCCTATCGCGTCAACGCCTGAAACTCCGCGTCGTCGCGATACGGGTCATATACTGAATCCTTGAGCCGCCGAAACACGCGCTCTTCCTCCAAGGTCGGGTGCGGCGCGTCGTCGAGATACAGCATTTTGTGGTTGTACTCGCGGCCGCGCAGCAGCGGCGACTTGTACTCGCCGCTCTGCCCCTCGTCTGTGGCGCGCGCGTACTCCCGCGCCCGCGCGATGTGCGCGTACATCTTGTCGGCGTTTCCAACCTGCGCGCAAAGCCGCGCGACATCCATGTGCACGAACATAATATTCAGGTTTTGCCCAACCCCGCCGTCCTCGGCAAACACCGCCGCGTCATAGTCCGTCAGCGTCTCCCACGCGCTTATTTGCTCCTCCGTCGTGAAGTCGCTCGCGCGAATTAGGGCTAGGTACGTCAAATAAAGCTCCTGCATTTGCATCCAAAGCACGGTCTGCGCGAACTGCCGCAGTTCCTCGCCCTCAAGCACTTTCATCATCAGGTTCTGAGAGCTTGCGATTGAGTTGCTCTGCGCCATTTTCGCGTACTCCTTCGCCTTTTCCCTGTCGCCCTTTTCCAGCCACGCGAAACAAAGATGCTGTATCGCGGATATTCTGTCGCCCGTATTCGGACTTTCGAGCAGACGCTCGGCGAGCGCGATAATGTCGTCGATGGTTCTCGTCTCGTCGAGCATTCCGAGATACATCATCATAACGCGGAAGTCGTTCGGGAAGTCCTTGTAGGCTTGCCGTATCAGCTCGCGGCTCTCGGCGGTCGCGCCGTAAACCCCGACCGCTTCGTCAATCTTCGTAATCTCCGCGACGCGCGCTTCGTGGTAAAGCTCGTCCACGCCGAGCAGCGTGTCCACGCTCACGCTGTAGAACGACGCAATCGCGGGCAGCAGCGTAATGTCGGGATAACCCTCACCACGTTCCCACTTGCTCACGGCTTGCAGCGTAATGCCGAGGTGCCGCGCCAAATCCTCCTGCGTGTTGCCGCGCTTTGAGCGCAACGACTTCAGGTTGTCGCCAATCGCTATTTGCATGTACCACCACTCCAAATTCAAAATTCGGCTTGCGCAAACCTTACCGTAATAATAGCAACAACGCGGTTATTTTGCAATAACCGCGTTGTTGAGTTTCGGTTGAAAAACTAATCGAAGCGTTTACAGCCGCTAAATCGCAAGCTCCGTCCTGCGAATGAGGTCTTTCTGCCCATCGGGGTGCAGCTCCACGAAGTACGCCGAGAAGCCCGCGACGCGCACAACGAGGTCCTTGTACTTGTCGGGAGAAGCCTGCGCCTCTTTCAGCGTGTTCGCCGACACGACGTTGATTTGCAACTCCATGCCGCCCAATGTAAAGTACGTCTGAATGAGCTGCTTCAGCTTAATCACGCCGTCCTCACCGTTCATGGAGTTCGGGTGGAACTTCAGGTTCATCAGCGTGCCGTTCGGGAATTCGTCCTGCTTAATTGCCGCGACGGAGGTGATAACGCCCGTCGGACCGTTCTTGTCATAACCCTGCGGCGCGGCGATACCGTCCGCAAGCGGGTCGCCCGCGTGCCGCCCGTCGGGTGTGGCGCGCGTGATGTAACCGAACATGACGTTCGTCGTCACGGGGTACAATCCCGCGCTGTAGCCGCCGCGCGGACCCGTGAGACGGTTAACGGAGTCGGAGAAGCACTTCGCCGCGAACGTTACATGCTCGTCGCACTCGGGATAGCCGTTGCCGTAGTGCTTGCACTCGTTCATGATGTAGGAGTGCATTTCCTCGTAACCCTCCCAGTTCGCCATGAGCGCGTCATACAGCTCGCGCGTCGTGTACTTCTTCGTGTCAAAGCATAGCTGCTTGATGATGTTCAGACTGTCGGCGACGTTGCCGATGCCGACGCCGGAGTTGCCCGTGGAGTTATATTTCGCGCCGCCCCACATGACGTCCATGCCCTTTTCCATACACCCCTCCATCGTCGCGGAGACGAGCGGGTTCGGGATAAACTCGCGCGCGATGTACTCGAACGAGTTGATGTTCATGATGTGCCACTTCACGAAGATGTCAAGCTGCTTTTGGAACGCCGCCTGAACCTGCGCGAAGTCCGTCATTTCGTAAAGATAACCCGTTTGCGCGCCGACGCGCTTGTTCGGCGTGCCCGCCGGAGCCTCCATGAACGCGTTCAACATCGGAACCGGCGTGTAGCCGTCGTTAATCGCGAGCAGCAGAGCGTTCGCGAGGTTCATGTAGCTCTCGGTACCCGTGCCGCCGCAAGCCGGCCACTCGTTGCCGCAACCCGCGGGTTCGACGCAACCAATCATTGTGCAGCCGCGCGCGTCCTCAAGCGACAATCCGCGAGACATAAGCGCGGGAATGATAATGTCCTGATTTTCAAATGTCGGCACGCCGCCGCAACGCTTTGTCGTCTCAATCGCGGCCTCCCACAGCTCGGGCGGGGTCTTTGAGTGAATCAGCAACGCCTGCGGGGGGTCGTGCAGCACAAGACGACCGACGGATTGCAGCATGGCGAACGTCGCCGCGTTGGAAGCGTCGTTGCCGTCCTTATCCATGCCGCCCATTGTCATGAGCTGTCCCGACGTGTAGCCGGGGTTAGACTGCGTTGCGCCGTAGCTCCAAGGCTTGTTCATCTCCGCGACCTTGAGGTAGAACAAATCCATAAGCTCCTGCGCGTATTCGTCGGTGAGCGTACCGTTCGCCAGGTCGCGCTCCAAGTAGTCGCCGAGGTACTTGTCAACGCGCCCGAAGCTCATGCCGTGCATGTTAGCGTCAAGGCACAGCGCGGTTTGGTACATGAACAGGCATTGCACAGCCTCATGGAAGTTGCGCGCGGGCTTTTCAACCGTCCAGTTAAGGCACTCCGCCATAGCTTCAAGCTCGCTTTTGCGCGCGGGGTCAGTCTCCGCCGCCGCCTGCTCCGCCGCGAGAGCCGCGTAACGCTTCGTCAGCGTGATGATACCCTCGCACACAATGGAAATCGCGCGGTAGAAGTTGTAGTTGTCAATCGTCTTGTCGGGCAGACCCGCGTCGATAAGAGCCTTCATCTTATCCTCAGCTTCAGCCTTAATCGCGCCGAAGCCCTTGCGAATCGCGGTGTTATACCCCGTGGCAAAGTGCCCGACAGGGGATTCCGTCTGTCCCTTCGCGGAGAACATCGTAACGCCGTTACCCGCGACGGCAAAATACTCGTCGAGAATCTGCGCGTCGGTTTTCGCGCTCATGCACTCCTTCATCCAGAAATCGACGGTGGACAGCACGTAGTCGCGGTCCTCCTCCGCGATGATGTAGGGGTCAATCTCGCGCGTGGAGATGTAGCGGCTTGTCAGCTCTTCTTTCAGCCAATCGACGCTGTTTTCGGGATAGAGCGCGGCGGCGCGATACTTGCCGGACTGCGCGCCGACGATGACCTCGCCCTCGTCAATGCGAATCGGGATATTCTCGAGGATATTGCGCAGGTTTTTTGCGCGCTTGAGTATACCATGCATCTCGCGGTGCTCCATGTAGAACTCGGTGATTAGTCTGTAACGCGCGATACATATCTCGGGCAGCGTCTCGCGATATTTCTCGCGCATCTTCACCACGCGCTCCGAGATGGGCTTAAGTGTGTATGCCATGACATTACCTCCTATTTAAGTTAAGATAAATTACTTCACTATATTAAACAATTATACCACAGACGTTTGAAGAAAGAAATAGCTTTTTTCATCTTAATTACGCGCCGCGCCGCGCGGCGCAAAAGTCAACAGTTCACCACCGCACATGTCCATGCCGAATGGCAGCTTGCAACCCAAGCGTTAACCTACCGCCCGTAACACCGCATTAGGTTTGCTCCTAGCTGTGGGGGAGATTCTTAAGAGGGGCACAGCCCCTCTTAAGTGCGCTTTCCCCCCTTTCCCGCATTGGAAAGGGGGCCCGCGCGGGTAGCGCACGTAAAGTCGTTTGAGCGTTGAAAATGGTTGCAATGTGCGCTACCCAATTAACAATGTACAATTAACAATGAACAATTAAGGACGCGCTGCGCGGCAGGACGAAAGACGCAAAGTGCTGCGCGGCAGGACGAAAGGACGCAAAGTGCTGCGCGGCAGGACGAAAGGACGCAAAGTGCCGCGCGGCGGGACGGGAGAACAATGAAAAAAGCCCGCCGATGGCGGACTTTTTCGTTAGATTCTCTCTTTGACCTTCGCGCGCTTACCGATGCGGTCGCGCAGGTAATAGAGCTTCGCGCGGCGAACCTTGCCGCGGCGAACCGTCTCAACCGAGACAATCGTGGGGGAATGTACGGGGAAAACTTTCTCGCAGCCGACGTTGTAGGAGACGCGGCGAACCGTTATCGTCTCATTGATGCCGCCATGCTTCTTCGCGATAATCGTACCCTCAAACGCCTGCGAACGCTCGCGCGCGCCCTCCTTAACGCGGACTGTGACACGAACCGTGTCGCCCACGTTCATCGGGGGAAGCTGGGGCTTGAGGTACTGCTCGCTGAGTGCCTTTACTAAATCCATTACTTTCTTTCCTTTCGCGTGCGTTCGTGCCGAACCTGTTGCAGCATAATAATCTGCGCCGACAGAGGACCGCCGTATTCAAAGCCAAGAAAGTTTATCACAAATCGCGGCGCGTTGCAAGTCCTTTTTTAATTAAAGTTCAAAAAATTATGGGAGAAATAAATAAAATATTGTGTTGCGTAATGGCGCGATTTAGTGTATAATCTCCATAATTCGGTCTGAGGAGCGGAAAAACTTTTGTAAGGGGTGTATCATAATGGCAATCGGAACCGGGAATATCCGCAACATCGCGCTGCTTGGGCATGGCTCGTCTGGAAAGACAAGTCTTGCGGAAAGTATGCTTTTTTTTACGGGCGCAATCGACAGGCTCGGTAAAATAGCTGATGGAAACACGGTAGGCGACTCCGATTCTGAGGAGATAAAGCGTCAGATTTCAATCTCGCTCGCCACCATGTCGGTTGAATACCGCGACACGCGCATCAATCTTCTGGACGCACCGGGGTACTTTGACTTCGCGGGGGAGGTTGCGGAAGCGCTGCGCATTGCGGACGGCGGCGTTATCGTCACGCCGGCAAAAGACGGCGTAACCGTCGGGTTTGAAAAGTCATGGAAGTACCTGAACGACCGCAAGCTCCCGCGCGCGGTGTACATCTCAAAGGTTGACGAGGAAAACGGCGACTATGAGTCGGCGTATGCGTCAATCCGCGAAAAGTACGGCACGTCGATTTGCCCGATGATTGCGCCGATTAAAAACGCGAACGGCAAGGTTGAGGGCGTTATCGACTTGCTCAAGCGTCAGGCGTTTACATTGCAGAACGGCAAGCGCGTCGAGATTCCGATACCGGAGTCAATGACGGAGCAGCTTGAGGAGCTGTACACGGCGGTTAACGAGTCCGTCGCGGAAACGGACGAGGTGCTGATGGATAAATTCTTCGACGGCGAGGAATTTACGCTTGAGGAGAAGATTCGCGGTCTGAAAACGGGCGTTCGCGAACTTACGCTGTTCCCCGTGTTCTGCGGTTGCGCGCTGAATGGCTTGGGCACGCTGCTGATGATGGACGCGCTTGTTAACCTGTTCCCGTCCCCGGCGGAGGGCGTTCCCGAGACGACGGAGGACGGCGCGGAGATAGTCTCCGACCCGAGCGGCACAACCGTCGCGCTCGTTTACAAGACGCTGAGCGACCAGTACGGCAAGTTCAGCCTGTTCAAAGTCCTGTCCGGCAAGGTCACGGCGGACATGTCGCTGACGAACGCGCGTTCCGGCGCGGTTGAAAAGATGGGTCACATCTATAAAATGCAGGGCAAGAAGAGCGTTGAGGTCAAGGAGCTTGTGTGCGGCGACCTCGGCGCGGTTTCAAAGCTGTCGGACACAAAGACGGGCGACGCGCTCTGCGACGCAAAAAAGATTGTAACGCCGCGCGGCATCGACTTTGCCCCGCCGTGCTATTCAATGGCTATCGCGCCCAAGACAAAGGGGCAGGAGGACAAGATTGCCGCCGGGCTTACGCGTCTCGCGGACGAGGATTTGACGTTCTCGGTGCTGAACAACGCGGAGACGAAGCAGATGGTCATCTCCGGCGCGGGCGACATTCAGCTCGACGTGCTGTGCGCGCGTCTCAAGGACAAGTTCGGCGTTGAGGTCGTGCTCAGTCCCGCGCGCGTGGCTTACCGCGAGAAGATTCGCAAAAAAGTCGAAGTTCAGGGGCGGCACAAGAAGCAGTCGGGCGGACACGGACAGTTCGGCGACGTTAAGATTCGCTTTGAGCCGGGCGAGACGGAGGACCTGACCTTCTCGGAGGAAGTGTTCGGCGGAAGCGTTCCGCGCAACTTCTTCCCCGCGGTTGAAAAGGGACTGCGTGACAGTATTCAAAAGGGCGTGCTCGCGGGCTATCCGATGGTGTTCCTGAAAGCGACGCTGTTTGACGGTTCGTATCACCCCGTTGACAGCTCGGAAATGGCTTTCAAGATGGCGGCGACAATCGCGTTTAAGGACGGTATTCCGCAGGCAAGTCCTGTGCTGCTTGAGCCGATTGGGTTCCTCGCGGTGACGATTCCCTCCGACAATCTCGGCGATATTATGAGCGACCTCTCCAAGCGGCGCGGCAGCCCGATGGGCATGAACGCGGGCGCGGACGGCACGCAAATAGTCGAAGCCGAGGTGCCGATGGGCGAAATGTCGAGCTACGCAATCGACCTGCGCTCCATGACGCAGGGACGCGGCTCGTTCACGCTGCGTTTCGAGCGTTACGAGGAAGCCCCCGCGATGGTTCAGGCAAAGATTATCGAGGAAGCGAAAGCGCTGAACGAGGACAATTAACAGTTCACAATTAACGGTTAACAGTTGATGTGTCGGCTGCGCCGACTGATTGTGAAATAGAGTGCATTGCGCTTGCGCAATGCACTGCTTTTTCAGAGAGGTTCTATTATTGTGAGCGAAATTTCAGATGTGCTGAACGCACTAAACCTTGCGTCCTACATCACCCTTGTAATTCGTTACCTGCTGCCGCTTCTGGCGGTGATTATCGTCGCGCGGTGCGCAATGTCGCTGCTGCGCGGGGAGTACGAGGGGGAGGAGTGGGGCGCGCTCGTATTGCCGGCGGGCGTCCGCGTGACGTTGGCGCATTGGGAAAACGTCGTCGGGCGCGCAAAGTCCTGCGACGTGTCCCTGCAATACCCGACGCTGTCCCGTACGCACGCCGCGCTGATTCGAGACGCGCGCGGAGACTGGCGCGTCTACGACCTGAAGTCGCGCGGCGGCGTATCGGTCAACGGAAAGTACGCGGAACGCGACGGCATGGAGCTGAAAAGCGGCGATAAAATCAACTTCGGCGGCGTGGACGCGGTGTTCATCGCGAGTGAGCGGGAGGACGAGTCGCGCATCGCCGAAACGCGCACCAAACCGGGAAAGCTCATCTCGCCCACACTAACGCTGATACTTGTAACGCAGTTCCAAGTCCTGCTCGCCGTCGCGCTAAGTCTCGCCGCGAGCGAGTTCGCGGTTGCCGCGCCGCTTGCGCTCGCGTCCGTCTCCGTGGCAATGTGGTTCTGCTACGCGCTGACGCGCGCGATGCGCCGCACGGCGTTCGAGGTTGAAACCGTGGCGTTTTTCCTCAGCTCAATCGGCATGGCTGTCGCGGCTTCAAGCCGCCCCGACATGCTCGACAGGCAGCTGATGTTCCTCGCGATGGGCGTCGGGCTGTACTTTGCCGTCGGTTGGTTCCTGCGCGACCTGAACCGCGCGAAAAAGCTGCGTTGGGGCGTTGCGCTCGCGGGACTGGGATTGCTTGCCGTGAACATCGTGTTCGGCGGAGTGCTGTTCGGCGCGAAAAACTGGCTCGAAATCGGCGGTGTGTCATTCCAACCGTCAGAATTTGTGAAAATCGCGTTCGCGTTCGCGGGCGCGGCGACGCTTGACAGACTGTTCGCGCGGCGCAACCTGATTATGTTCGTCGGGTACGCAGGCGCGTGCCTAATCGCGCTCGCGCTGATGAGCGACTTCGGAACGGCACTCGTGTTCTTCGTCGCGTATCTCGTAATCGCGTTCCTGCGCTCCGGCGACTTCGCGACGGTGCTTCTAAGCGTTGCGGGAGCGGGCTTTGCGGGATTCCTCGCGATACAGGTCAAAACGCATGTCGCCTCCCGCTTTGCGAGCTGGGGGCACGCGTGGGAATACGCGAACACGTCGGGCGGCTATCAGCAGACGCGCACGATGGCCGCCGCGGCGACGGGCGGCTTGTTCGGCGTCGGCGCGGGCAACGGCTGGCTGAAGCACATTTTCGCCGCCGACACGGACATGGCGTTCGGCATGATGTGCGAGGAATTGGGGCTGATTGTCGCGCTGTCGGCTGTAGCGGCGATTATCGTGCTCGCGGTGTTCGCGGCGCGCTCGGCGACGATTGGGCGCAGCGCGTTCTACGTAATCGGCGCGTGCGCAACGATTGCGATGCTGATGACGCAGACCGCGCTCAACGCGCTCGGCTCGATGGACATTCTGCCTTTCACGGGCGTGACGTTCCCGTTCGTGTCGCGCGGTGGCTCAAGTCTTGTGGCGTGTTGGGGTATGCTCGCGTTCGTAAAGGCTTGCGACACGCGGCAAAACGCGAGCTTCACCGTCGGTCTGCCGAAACGCGGGAAACGGCGGGAAAGCGAGGAGGTTGACGAGTGAAAAGAGTGAAACAACGCGCGACGGCGACGCTCGTTATCGCGCTCGCGCTCGTTCTTGGACTTGGGCTATACGTCGCGCGTTACATGGCGCACGGCGCGGACTGGGCAATGTTCGCCGCGAATGCCGCGCTGTACGACAACGCGCGTCTCACGGTCGGCACGCTGATTGACAGGAACGGCACAGTCCTCGCGGGGTTCGACGATGACGGCAACCGCCGCTTCGCGGAGTCGGAGTCGGTGCGCCGCGCGACGCTCCACGTAACGGGCGACAAGCTCGGCAACATCGGCACGGGTGCGCTTAAGGCGTTCGACGCGCGTCTTGCGGGTTACAACGCGGTGACGGGCGCGTACTCGCGCGTCGGGCGCGGCGCAACAGTCGCGCTGACGATAGACGCGGAGCTGTCCGCCGTCGCGTTAAAGGCGTTGGACGGGCGGCGCGGCGCGGTGCTCGTGATGAATTACGAGACGGGCGAGCTGCTCTGCGCGGTGTCGTCGCCGACGTTCGACCCCGAAAACCCACCGACAATCACGGACGGCGACACGCGCTATGACGGCGCGTACCTCAATCGCGGGCTGTCCTCAACCTTCACGCCCGGTTCCGTGTTCAAGCTCATAACCTCGGCGGCGGCAATCGAGAATATCCCCGACATTCGGACGCGAACATTCACCTGCACAGGCTCGCAGACCGTCGGCGGCGAGCGCATTACCTGCCCCGAAAAGCACGGCGAGCTGACGTTCAAGGACGCGCTCGCGGTGTCCTGCAACGTCGCGTTCGCGGAGCTGTCACTCGAACTCGGCGCGGACACGCTGGCGCGATACGCGGACAGGGCGGGATTGCTCGAACGTCTGTCACTCGACGGCATATTGTCGGCGGCGGGACGATTCGACGAAGCGGAAGCCGACAGCGCGGAGCTTGCGTGGTCTGGCATTGGCCAGGCGAACGACCTTGCGTCGCCGCTCGCGATGCTGCGTTACGTCTCGGCGATTGCGAACGGCGGCGAAGCGGCGGAGCCGCACCTCCTGCTGAAAACGGGTCTGTCAAGCGTATTGCCGCGCGAAAAAACGCGGTTGCTCAATGAAAAAACCGCGAGCGAACTCGCGGAGCTGATGGCGAACAACGTGACGGCGCACTATGGCGCGGACAATTTTGCGGGGCTTGAGCTGCACGCGAAAACGGGCACGGCGGAGGTCGGAGTTGGCAAGCCGCCGCACGCGTGGTTCGTGGGCTTTATACGTAACGAGGGGCACCCGCTCGCGTTCGCGGTAATCGTTGAAAACGGCGGCAGCGGACGACTAGCGGCGGGCGGCGTAGCCAATAGCGTACTGAAAGCGGCGATTGACAATTGAGGACGCGCAAAAAGGGGAATCCGATTCGGATTCCCCTTTTTTACTGCACATGCGTGTGATTGTTTATGTGTTCTTCGCAGAAGCAATGGTAGCCCTCGCAGCGGGAGCAGTAGCGGAACGTCAACTCGGGGTCTGTCTTATCCGTTTTGCCGCACACCTCGCACTTGTGGCGATACTCGGCGGAGTCGGCGCGCTTCTTTGCCTCACGCGCAGCCTTGCGGAAGTCAACGACGTTTGAGGAGGTCTTGCGATTTCGGAAAAGCCGCGTGTTGCGGCGCAGATAGTCGATAAGCTCGCTGCCGCAGATGAGGAAAAAGTTCAAAATCGCGATAACGGGCAGGAACGCGAGCATATACGCCTGCGCGAACAGCGCGCTCACAATACCGTACAGAAAGAGAGCCGCGTCAACAAGCGCGAGCCACTTGATTTTGACGGGAATGAGATAAAACAGCATAATCTTTTGGTCGGGGAAGCGCACGGCGAACGCGAAGAACATCGACAGGTTGAGATAAAACGGGTCAAGCCGCATACCGATAGGCATGATTGCCCACGTAATGAAGCCGTAGATGATATTCAGCACAACGCCCGTGAAGTAATAAATCGTGAATCGTCCCGCGCCCCATTCGCGCTCTAACGTGTTGCCGATGAAGTAATAGAAATACAGCGCAAGCCCCGTCCGCAGCAGGTTACTGCTGTTCGGCAGAATCAGCCATGTGAACAGCCGCCAAACCTCGCCCTTGAGAATCCGCGCGGGCGAGAACATCATGAATGCCGTAAGGCTCTTGGTTCTGTCCATCATGAGCAGGACAAGCGTCATTGCCGTAAGCCCGACGATGCCGAGCATAAGGCGCGGTATGCCGAAGCGGCGGTGCTTGGCGCAGAATCTGTCAATAGCGCGGCTTATCGGTCTCAACGCGATACCCCCCGAATAATAGTTGGTGTTTTGACAATTGTACCACACGGAACCGAGTTTGACCACAAATTCACGAATTATTAAACAGTAAAATGTGTTTCGGCATTTAATATGCAAAAATGTTGAATTTTAACCTTAAACGTGGTAGAATGTTACACCCCACCGAAATTTAAGTATGATGATTAAGGGATGTGCCGGTATGCTGGACTTCTTTTTGCAGTTTGCGATAATTCTTGCGTTTGCCATGTCGGCGTTCGTCGGCGTGGTCACCTTGTACTACGGGCAGAGCGAAAAAAAGAATAACTTCCTGCTCTGCATACTCTCGATGCTGCTCTTCTCGCTTGGCTACATGCTGGAAATGATGGGCAACTCCGCGGGAGAACTCCTTGCGGCGCAAAAGGTTTTGCACACAGGCTCGTCATTCGTCGGCGTATTCATGCTGTTCTTCGTCGTCGATTTCTGCGATATTAAGATGCCGAACGCCGCAAAGGGCGCGCTCGTCGTGCTGTCCACGGCAATCACCGTTCTCGTCTGGACGACGGGGACGCACCACCTCGTAATCGCGACTTACGCGCGCACCTCACGCATGCCCGCGTACCTGTACCCTGTGCCGGGAATTATGTATTACGTTGTGCACGTGTACCCGATGCTGTGCCTCGCCGCCTCCGCCGTCGCGATATGCACGAAAATACCGAAGCACAAGGGCAACCAGAGACGCAAGCTGAACATCATTTTGCTGTGCGTATTGACGCCGATTCTCGCCGAGCTGATATGCGTCATAGGCATGGTGTTCCTCGGCGCGAACGAGCGCAGCGTGTACTACACGCCGCATTCGCTCGCGATTATGGGCGTACTGCTGTTCATCGGCGTGATACGCTTCGATATGTTTGACATTGTACCGCAGGCGACGATGCAGGCGATAGACGCAATCGCGGAAGCATACGTCCTGCTTGACGAAAGGCTGCGATTGCTGTACGCGAACCCCGCGGCGCGCGCGCTGTTCCCAGACACGGAGCACCTTGAAAAAGGCGCGCACATCACGAAAATCCGCGACTGGCCGCGCGAGCTGTTGGGTATCCAGCGGTCGTGGGATAAGCGCGTCGTTGACTTCGCAAGGCAGGACGCGAACGGCGTATTCAGCCATTACCGCGTCAGCTTGAGCAGCGTAACCTCACGGCGGAGCAACGCGTGGGTCGTGCTGATTCAGGACGTTACCGCGTCCGTCAACCTCATGCGCCGTCTTGAGGAAGCGGCGTATACCGACACGCTGACGGAAATTTACAATCGGCGGCACTTCACGGAGCTTGCCCTGCCGACAATCGACAAGGCGATGCGCGACAAAATTTCGTACTATGTCATGATTCTTGACTTGGACTTCTTCAAGCGCGTCAACGACGAGCACGGGCATCTCGCGGGGGACGCCGTGCTGAAGATGACGGCGGCGAAGATTAAGAACACGATTCGGTCATACGACCTGCTCGCGCGTTACGGCGGCGAGGAATTTATTCTGCTGCTCACGTCAAGCGACGACAACGGTATCCGCACGCTTGCCGAGCGTATTCGGCGCAACATTGAGGAAGCGGAGTGCGACGCAGTTCCGGGGATTACTATTCGCGTAACGTGCAGCATAGGCGTTGCGCGGTGCGACGTAAAGGTTCCGCTTGAGGAAATCACGGAAAAGGCGGACAAGGCGTTGTACTGGGCGAAAGAGCACGGGCGCAATCAGGTGCACTTTGCGGGCGACATGGAAAACGAAGCCGAATGCGCGATTGAGAGCGCGCAGCTATAGGAAAATGCCAAATATTTGCCGCATTGTCAACCTAACGAAATTTTTAGGTTGACAATGCGGCTTCGTTTCGTTACAATACCATCATAACACGGCGGAAAACGACAGCGGAGGGGCGTTATGATGGAAACAAAACAAAAGGTACTCGAACTGTTGGAGCGTCAGCGCGGCGAATTCACCTCGGGCGAGCAGTTGGCGGCAACGCTCGCGGTTTCGCGCAACGCGGTTTGGAAAGCGATTGACGCGCTGCGCGGCGACGGGTTTGAAATCGACGCGGCGACGCGGCGCGGTTATCGGCTTGCGGGCGGCGCAATGTCGGAGTGGAGCGTCGCGCGGCACCTCGCGGACGCGCAACTTCCGTTCGCGCTGTCGAAAATCCTAGTGTCGCGCAGTACGGACTCGACAAACGCGGCGGCGCGCGCACTAGCGGCGGCGGGAGCGGGTGAGGGCACGCTCGTCGTCGCGGAGGAGCAGACGGCGGGGCGCGGTCGGCAGGGCAGAGCGTTCTATTCGCCGAGCGGCACGGGCGTGTATTTCAGCGTTGTGCTGCGCCCAAAGCTCGCGGCGGACAGAGCGTCGCTGATAACAACGGCGGCAGCCGTCGCCGTCGCGGGCGCGATTGAGGAGCTTTCGGGCGGAGCTGCGAGCATAAAGTGGGTTAATGATGTGTTCGTAAACGGCAAAAAAGTGTGCGGCATACTGACCGAAGCGTCGCTCGACATGGAGAGCGGCGGGGTTGAATACGCAATACTCGGCATAGGCGTAAACCTCGCGCCGCCGCATGGCGGGTTCCCGCCCGAAATTGCGGACATAGCGGGCGCGGTGTTCGCGGATTCGCCGCCGCCGAGCGATGCGCGCGAGCGCATAGTTGCGGGAACGGTCGCGCGTTTCCTGAGCTTTTACGCGGAGCTTGAGCGCAAGCCGTTCCTCGACGAGTACCGCGCGCGGAGCTTCATCGTCGGGCGCGACGTGATACTGAACCCCGACGGCGAAGCGGAGATGGCACGCGCGCTTTCGATTGACGACGACCTGCGGCTAATAGTGCGCACGGCGGACGGCGCGACGCGCGCGCTGTCGTCGGGAGAGGTGCGGTTGAAAGTCGCGAACCTTGCGAGCGAAGCGGAGGGCGCGATATGAAAACGCGAGACATTGCGGCGACAGCCGTGTTCGCGGCGCTAATATGCGTCGCCGCGCCGTTTTCCGTGCCCGTGGGACCGATACCGCTGTCGCTCGCGACGTTGGCGGTGTACCTGGCGGGCGCAATACTCGGCACGAAGCGCGGGACAATTGCCGTCGCGGTGTATATCGCGCTCGGCGCGTTCGGACTGCCCGTATTCTCGGGCTTTTCGGGCGGACTTCAAAAGCTGCTCGGTGTGACGGGCGGCTATATCGCGGGCTATTTGCCGTGCTCGGCGGCTGTCGGCGTGACAATCCGTGCCGCGCGCGGGCGCACAATCGGTTACGCGGCGGGTATGGTAATCGGCACAATTTTGTGCTATACTCTCGGTACCGCGTGGTTTATGGCGCAGACGGGCAGCAAGCTCGGCGCGGCAATCGCGCTGTGCGTCGCGCCGTTTCTCTTGGGCGACGCGATTAAGATAGCGGTCGCGACGGCTGTTGCGCCGATTATAAGGCGGCGGCTGAAGTTATAGCGGGCAGGTGAGTTGTTTTGGCGGACGCGGAGACTGATATTCAATATATTAAGGGCGTTGGCGAAGCGCGCGCGAAGCGCATGGCAAAGCTCGGGATTCACAACCTGCGCGACCTTGTTCGTGCTTATCCGCGCGGTTATGAGGACCGCACGGCGATTCGCCATGTCGCGGAGCTTGTGACGGGCGAAGCCGTGTGCGTCGCCGCGACGGTGGGGAACGACCCGCGCGAGCGGTTGATTCGAGCGGGACTCGGCGTTACAAAGGTGAGCGCGTTCGACGAAACGGGCGTGCTGGAAATTACGTTCTTCAACCAGAGCTACATAAAAGACCAACTGCGTCGCGGCGAAGCCTACGTGTTTTTCGGGAAAGTCGGCGGCTCGCCGCTGCACCCCGAAATGACGAACCCGATATTCGAGCGCGAGGGCGCGAACAGTAAAACGGGAATCATCGCGCCGATTTACCGCCTGACGGCGGGAATTACGCCCGCCGCAATGTCAAACGCCGTCAGGCAGGGGCTTGCGGCGATGGCGGAGCAATTCCCGAACGCGTTGCCGCGCGGCGTGCGCGAGGAACATCTATTGGCGGACGCGCGGTTCGCGTATGAAAATATACATTTCCCCGCGAGCTGGGAGAAACTGGATATAGCGCGCCGCCGACTGATATTTGAAGAGCTGTTCGTCCTCGCGGCGGCGATGCGGCTGTTCAAATTGGCGCGCGGAGAGCAGCAGGGGAGAGTGTTCGCAAAGTCGAACTTCACCGAGTTTTACGCCGCATTGCCGTTCGAGCTGACGGGCGCACAGAAGCGCGCGATTGACGAAGCGGCGACCGATATGGCGAGCGGCGAACGCATGAACCGCTTGGTTCAGGGCGACGTCGGCTCGGGCAAAACCGCCGTCGGCGCGGCGCTGTGCTGGTTCGCGGCGAAACGCGGTGCGCAGTCCGCGTTCATGGCACCGACCGAAATACTCGCGGAGCAGCATTACCGAACGCTCGGCGCGTTGCTCGAACCGCTCGGCGTGCGCGTCGGACTGTTGACCGGGAGACTAAAGGCAAAGGAACGGCGCGAAGTGCGCGAGGCAATCGCGCTCGGCATGGTTGACGTCGCAATCGGCACGCACGCGCTGCTGTCCGAGGGAACGCAGTTCCGTGACCTTGCGCTCGTCGTGACGGACGAACAGCACCGTTTCGGCGTGAACCAACGCGCCGCGCTCGCGGCAAAAGGCGAGTCGCCGCACTCGCTCGTCATGTCGGCAACGCCGATTCCGCGCACGCTCGCGTTCATAATTTACGGCGACATGGACGTGTCAATAATCGACGAGCTGCCGCCGGGACGGCAAAAGGTTGAAACCTTCGCCGTCGGCGAAAAGTACCGCAAGCGCATTTACGAGTTCGCGCGCAAGCTCGTCGGCGAGGGACGGCAGGTTTACTTCGTCTGCCCCGCGGTTGAGGAGAGCGAGACGGAGGAGCTGAAAGCGGTCAACGAATATGCGGAGCGACTGCAAAAAGTGATATTCCCCGAGCTGCGCGTCGCCGTGGCGCACGGCGCGATGAAAGGCAAGGACGCTGTGATGTCGGCGTTCGCGGCGGGGGAGTACGATATTCTTGTCGCGACGACGGTAATTGAGGTCGGCGTTGACGTGCCGAACGCCGCGCTCATGGTCGTTGAAAACGCGGATAGGTTCGGGCTGTCGCAGTTGCACCAGTTGCGCGGCAGAGTCGGGCGCGGCAAGCACAAATCGTACTGCGTACTGTTCGAGGGCGCGGGCAACGAATCGACAAACGAGCGTCTGCGCGTTATGCGCCAAACGAACGACGGGTTTCAAATCAGCGAGGAGGATTTGCGTCTGCGCGGACCGGGCGACTTTTTCGGCTCGCGTCAACATGGTTTGCCGGAGCTGAAAATCGCGAGCTTCGCGAGCGACATGGACGTACTGCGCGCGGCACAGCAAGCGGCGGAGACAGTTTTAGCCGCCGACCCCGAGCTTTCCGCCGCCGCGAACGCGCCTTTGCGCGGGGAAATAGAACGCATGTTCCAACTGGCGGTTGATAATTAAGCTTTGTGAGGATATATTGATGAAGTTTGTTGAACTCGAAACCGAGCGGCTCCGTCTGCGCGCTTGCCGCGCCGACGACTTTGACGATGTTTTCGCGCTGTACTCCGACAGGGAAAACATGAAGTATACGCGCAACATCATTACGAACGCGGACACAATGCGCGAAGCCCTCATGCGCTGGGTCGGCGGCGTTGATGCCGACCCGTGCTACGATTTTGAGTGGATTATCGAGCTGAAAAGCACCGACGAATTTATCGGTCACGCGCTCGTGATGGATTTCGGTTGGCAAAAGGAAATTTCTCCCGATTTATCATACAACGAGGGGCATTGCGAAACGTCGATTTTCATTCTGCCGCAGCACCAACGGCAAGGTTACGGGCGCGAGATAAAGCGCGCGGTGCTTGATTTTATGTTTGAAAGTCTAAACTGCCGCGAACACGTGTCCTCCTGCGACGAGCGAAACATTGCGTCGCAACGGATTATTGAGAGTGTCGGTATGAAATTCGACCATTCGTGGGATATTCCGAAAGCGATTGACGGCGAGCAGACGGGTGAAACGGAGCGCCGCCGCGTTTACACAATGTCGCGCGCGGACTGGGAAGCAAGGGACGCGTAAGCGAGTAAAATAAGAAGCGCGCCGAAAGGCGCGTTTTGCTCACCCCCGCATACAACCAACGGTTGCAAAAAACCCGCATAATGCGTTATTGCCACAGCGCGCAAACCGTGCAATAATGTAATTGCAAGCTTGCTAATACACAAAAAAGGCGGTTACGACAATGAACATTGCAATTTCCGAGAACATAAGACGACTGCGCCGCGCGCGCGACATTACGCAGGAGGAGCTTGCAAACGCTCTCGGCGTAACGCCGCAGTCCGTGTCCAAGTGGGAGGTCAAGGCGGCTTACCCTGACATGGAGTTGATTCCGCTGATAGCGAACTACTTCAATATCAGCACGGACGAGCTGTTCGGCATGGACGCGATACGCGACGAGAAGCGCGTTGACGAGTTCATCAGCAGTCGGTATTTAATCCCGACGGAGGAACTGCTCGAGCGGCACCGCGAGATAATCCGAGAATTTCCAAACAGCGCGTGGCTGAAGTTAAGTTACGCGTCGTGCCTGTATCAGAAGTGTTTTTCGGCGGAAAACTGCCACGTGGCGATTGAAATTCTCAAAGAAATCCTCGAAAAAGGCGAGCCGACATTTCGCGAATCCGCGACGTTTATGCTAATCGACGCATACGAAAAGCTGGGCGAGAGCACGAGCGCACGAAAAGTGTTGGAGGAAGTGCCGCCAATCCAAAACGGTCGTCAATTCCTGCACCTGAACCTGCTGCGCACAAGGCGGCACGAAGCGGGCGGGTTGACCGACGACGAATTGCAAGAGCTGCGCGGGCTGTTCGGACCGTTCGCGCTGTCGCTGAATTGGGCGTTCAACCTGCTGCTTTCCGAAAAGCAGCGGCGCGGACAGGGCACGGACGAGGAGTATTACCGCATACTCGTCCTGCTCGAGCAATTGTACCCGTATCTCGCGTCGCCGTCGACGACGGGGTACCGCGAGCTGGACGTGTGCGCGGAGGTTGCCCTGCAATACGCGGCGTACTACGCCGAGAGCGACGCGGAGCGCGCTGTGGATTACGTCGAGAGCGTCGTTGAGTCTGCGCTGAACACCGACCCGAACACGACATATCCGCACCTTGAGTACACGGGCGAGGGCGACGACGACGTGATTGTCCACGACGTTACGGCAAGGCAGTACATCGCGTATCAAATCGCGTACATGTCCAAGGCAAACCCGCAACGCACGTCAACCGCCGCGGATACCGCCGCCGCGACAAACGGCGGTTCGCTCGACCCGCTCCGCGAGCACCCGCGCTTTGTCGCCGCAATTGCAAAGCTCGCGGAAGCGTAGCCGCGCATTTGCACATTTGCGCAACCGAAAAGCCTGTCGAAAAGACAGGCTTTTTCCGCGCCGTGGAGCAAAACGCAAAAGTTCAGTATTTCCAAGTATTTCCCGCCTGCTTGTTACATAAAAGACGAGCGGAGTTTGACGCATTTCGTAATTCGTATACGCTAAAATCGTCATATAGTATATGCCCGAGTATCGAAAAATATACAATCGGGCGGAAGGAAGGTTACGAAATGATACGTCAAATGTGGCGCAAGGTTGCGCACGCGGGGAGATTGGATTTGCCGCTGACGGCGGAGTGCGCGGTGCGGTGCGCACTCGCGTTCGCGCTGTCGGGGGCGCACATACTGGGCGGGCTGTCGCCGTTTGCGATTGGGTTTGTCGCGTCTGCGGGCGGCGCGGTTACAATCATCGCGTCATTCGTCGGCGCGGCGGCGGGATACCTCGCGTTCGGCTCCGTCGTGTGGGCGGTAAAGTACATCGCGGTCGCGATAATCATATCAACCGTGGCGGTCGTGTTCCGCGACACGGAGGTGTTTCGCTCTGCGTGGTTCATGCCGCTGTGCCTGTGGTTTGTAACGCTGTGCATCGGCTTGGTCACGGCGGCGAGCGGCGGTTGGAGCTTCGGCGCGGCGACTCTGATGGTAACGGATTCAGTCGTCGCGGGCGGTTGCGCTTACTTCTACAGGCTCGCCCTAAGCACATGGGCGGGGCGGCTCAAGTTCGAGCAGAGCACCGAGGTGACACACACGATAAGCGTGCTGATAACGATTGCGACGCTGCTGATTGCCCTCGCGGGTCTGAAGCTTTTCGGCGTCGTGTCGATAGGGCGAAGCGCGGCGGTGCTCGTCGTACTGCTCGCGGCTTACAAGGGCGGCTCGGGGTTCGGCAGCGCGTGCGGAGTCGCCGTCGGACTCGCGATGGACGCGGCGCTCGGCGACGGACCGTTTTTCAGCGCGGCATACGCGGCGGCGGGACTGGTATCGGGCATATTCGCGCGGCGCGGCAAGCTTGCGTTCACGCTGTCGTTCATACTCGCGAGCGCGAGCGCGTCGGTAATGGCGATGCGCAGCCCCGCAATGCCGCCCACGCTGTTTGAGGTGTTCGTCGCATCGGTGATATTCATGCTCATACCCGCCTCCGCAATGTCGCGCGTGGGCGCGTTGCTGCCCGAAAACGCGCGCGGCAACGGCGTGCAAAAAGCGCGCGAATACACGAAGAGCCACGTTGACGGCGCGTCACGCGCGTTCCGTGACCTGTACGAGAGCGTGAACGCCGCGACGGAGACGATTGAGGGCGAGGAGAGCATAAGCTGCGTGTTCGACCGCGCGGCGGACGCGGTGTGCCGCAAGTGCAAGCGTTCGGCGGAGTGCTGGACAGCGGGCTATCAATCGACGCGCGACGTGATGAACCACGTAACGCCCGTCCTGCAAGAGCGCGGAATGGTTGAGGTCGCGGACTTCCCGGACTATTTTGCCGATGAGTGCGACAGGTTGCAGTCCTTCGCGGGCGCGGTAAATTCGGAGCACAGACTGTTCCTGCAACGCAAGCAACTGAAAAACCGCTTGCGCGCGGGGCAGGTCGCGGCGTTCAGCCAATACTCCGATTTGTCGGAGGTGCTGACGGAAATCGGCACAGAGCTTGGCGGCGCGGTGAGCTTTGAACCCGAGCTTGAAAACCGCCTGAAAAAGTACTTTTTGAGTAACAGCCTTGAGCCTGACGTTGCGGTGTTCCGCGACCGTGGCGGCAGACTGCGCGCGGAGGTGTCGGGCGTGAACGTCGGTGCGCTGCGCCGCGAGCCGGCGTATTTGGACAAGCTGTCCGCCGTGCTCGACACGCGCCTGTACGCCGCGGAGGACATGGCGATGCCCGACAGATTGCTGCTGCTGGAAGCGGAGCCGCTTGCCGCGACGGTCGGAATCGCGTACCTGAAAAAGCGCGGGCAGGACGTGAGCGGCGACAAGGGCGCGTACTTCAAGACGGAGGACGGCGTGCTGCACGTCATTCTCTCCGACGGCATGGGCAGCGGCGAATCGGCGGCAAGGTGCAGCGCGGACGCCGTGCGCATACTCGAGCGGTTCCTGCGCAGCGGCATCGCACCCGAAACGGCGGTGCGAATGCTCAACAACATGCTCCTGCTGCGCAACGAGGGCGACACGGTGTGCGCCACAATCGACCTCATTTGCGTGAACCTGTTCTCGGGCGAGGTGCGCACGCTGAAATACGGCGCGTCGCCGACATACATCAAGTGCGGCGCGAATTTGCGGCTCGTGCGCGGGACGAGCATGGCGGCGGGTCTGTGCGTCTCACCCGACGACGCACCCGATAAAACGGAAACGACGCTGCGCGCGGGTTCCGTTGCGCTCATCGTCAGCGACGGGGTGACGCAATCGGGCGACGAGTGGCTGATGGAGAAATTGCAGGCATACAGCGGCGGCGCGCCGTGCGACTTCGCGCGCGAAATTGTCGGCGAAGCGGCAAAGCTGTCGGGCTTCTGCGACGACACAACGGCGATTGTGATTGAACTCAACGAACGCGAATAGGGCAAAACGCAAAAACGGCGCGAACCGCATGGTTCGCGCCGCGCGCTATATCCGTTTGGAAAGCGTCTCGCTGTACTCGCGCCTGAACGCGCCGAACGTCCCGCTGTCCAGCGCGGCGCGTATGCGCGACATGAGCGTGTTGTAAAAGTACAGATTGTGCGTCACGGCAAGGCGCATTGCAAGCATTTCGCCCGACTTGAACAGGTGTCGCAGGTACGCGCGCGAATGCTTGCGGCACGTGGGGCAGCCGCACTCGCTGTCAATCGGCTCGCCGTCCGAGCCGTGCCGCTCGTTGTTGATGTTGATAACGCCGCGCCACGTGAACAGGTGCCCGTGCCGCCCGTTTCGCGCGGGCATAACGCAGTCAAACATGTCAATTCCGCGCGCGACGGATTCGATGATGTTTGACGGCGTACCCACACCCATTAGGTATCTCGGGCGGTTTTGCGGCATGTGTTCCTCCACAATGTCGATAATATCGTACATTTCGGCGTGCGTTTCCCCCACCGCGAGACCTCCGATTGCGTAACCCGGCAGGTCAAGCTCCGCGATTTGCCGCATATGCCGCACGCGCAGCTCCGGGAAAGTCGCTCCCTGATTTATGCCGAACAGCAGTTGCCCGGGGTTAATCGCGTCGTCGCGCGCCGTCTGCGTCAGCCACTCGGCTTTGCACCGCTCGAGCCAACGATAAGTCCGCTCACACGACGAGGCGACATACGGCTCGGGCGACGGAATCTCAACGCACTCGTCGAACGCCATCGCAATGTCGGAGCCGAGGTTCGCCTGAATACGCATCGCGCCCTCCGGCGACATGAATATGCGCCGCCCGTCAACGTGCGAAGCAAACGTAACGCCCTCCTCCGTAATTTTGCGCAGTCCCGCGAGCGAAAAAATCTGGAACCCGCCGCTGTCCGTGAGGATAGGGCGCGTCCACGACATGAATTTGTGCAGTCCGCCGAGCGAACGAATCAGCTCGTCGCCCGGGCGCACGTGCAGGTGGTACGTGTTTGACAGCGCGATTTGACAGCCGACAGCTTCAAGGTCGTCGGCGGAGAGCGCGCCCTTAATCGCGGCTTGCGTCGCGACGTTCATGAACGCGGGGGTCTGCACGGCGCCGTGCGCGGTTACAAGCTCGCCGCGCCGCGCGCGCCCCTCGGTTTTTATCAACTTAAACACATAATCACCACCAAAAACTATTTCGCGACCGACCGCCGCAGCATAAACCTGCACACGACGACGGCGCATATTACGCCGATAACCGCGCCCGCCAGCACGTCCGACGGGTAGTGCACGCCAATATATACGCGCGACGCGGCAATCAGCGCGGCGACGACGTATGCGGCTATCGCTCCGCGCTTGCCGAACCCGAAAGCGAGCGCGGAAGCTCCCGCAAACGACGACGAAGCGTGCCCCGACGGGAACGAAAATCCGGAGGGAAAGCCGCCGAGCACAGTTAGCCCCGCAATCGTTTCAAACGGGCGCGGACGCGCGACGACGTTTTTCAGCAGCAGGTTCACCACCAAAAATGTTACGGTGAGCGACAGCAAAACTGCGAACCCGCGCCTGCGTGTGTCGCGCCGCGCGAGCAGAATGAACGCGGCAACGAGCCACACCGCGCCGAGGTTGCCGATAAATGAAAACAGCAGCATAATCGCGTCCAAAACGCCGACGCGCAAGTGGTTTTGGATAGTCAGCAGCAGTTCGCCCTCAATCGCGGTCACGGGTACTACAGCCCCAGCACCGTGCGCAAATCGTCGCGCATACGTAACGCTTCGGCGCGCGCCGCGTCGGTGAAGTCCTCACCGTTATTGCCCGTCTTTTTCCACGCGCCGATAATCGCGCGCGACGAGTTTATGACCGCGCCGTGCCGCTTTGCGTCGAACGCGCCCGCAACGTCAACCGCGCCGCCGCCCTGCGCGCCGTAACCCGGAACGAGGAAGAACGTGTGCGCGAGCCGCTGACGCAGGATTTTCAGCTCCTCCGGATACGTCGCGCCGACGACCGCGCCGAGCCGCGAATATCCGTTCGCGCCCAAGGAGTCGCGCCCCAACCACTCAATGAGGTCGCCCACCGCGTCGTACACGTGCCTGCCGCCCGAAACGAGGTCTTGCAGCTCGCCCGAGGACGCATTCGAGGTCTTGACAAGCGTGAAAACCGCCTTGTCGTTTTGAACCGCCGCGTCCAGAAACGGCGTGATACCGTCCGAGCCGAGGTAGCCGTTAATCGTCATCGCGTTCACCGCGTACTCGGACTCCGCACCGAGATACGCTTCGGCATACGCCGTTGCGGTGGAGCCGATGTCGCCGCGTTTCGCGTCGAGAATCACGTACATGCCCATGTCGCGCGCGAACTTCGTCGTCTCCGCAAGAGCCGCCATTCCCGCCGGACCGAGAGCCTCGTAATAAGCCGCCTGCGGCTTAACGGCGGGTACTATGTCGAACAGCGCGGTAATCAGCGCGACGTTGAAGTCAAAGTAAGCCTGCGCCGCGCTCTCCGCGTTTTCCAAAATGTGCGGCGGGATAAGCTCCCGCGTCGGGTCAAGCCCCACCACCGTAGGGTTTGCGAGTATATCGATCTGCCGCTGAAGTCTCTCAAAGGACATGTCATTTACCTCCGTTTTCGTTGTCGGCATACGCGATTTTGCCGCGCGATATCGTATATTTAACCTTGCCGCGCAATTGCCGCCCGCCAAACGGCGTGTTGCGCGACTTTGACGCGAACAGCGACGGTTCAACCGTCCACGTCTCGTCGGGGGCGAACAGCACAACGTCCGCAATCGCGCCGACACGCAGAGTTCCCGCGTCAAGCCCGAGTATCCGCGCGGGCGCGGCTGCCATGAGCCGAATAATATCCGTCAGCGCAAGCAGCCCCGTGTGGTACAGCGCGGTCAGCGTGAGCGCGAGCGATGTTTCAAGCCCGACCATGCCGCTCGGCGCGTCCTCAAGCGGGCGCGACTTCTCCTCAACCGAGTGTGGCGCGTGGTCTGTCGCAATCGCGTCGAGCGTCCCGTCGCGCAGTCCCGCGACAATCGCGAGCCTGTCCGCTTCCGTGCGCAGCGGTGGGTTCACGCGCGCGAGCGAGCCTTGCGCGAGCACCTCGTCCTCCGTCAGCGTGAAGTATTGCGGGCACGTCTCCGCCGTAATCGCAACGCCGTCGGCTTTGGCGCGGCGAATAATCTCAACCGAGCGCGCGGTTGAAACATGCGCGATGTGAACGCGCGCGCCCGTTTCCTGCGCGAGCATAGCGTCCCGCGCAACCATAAGCTCCTCCGCAATCGCGGGTCTGCCGTTAAGCCCGAGCTTGAGCGACACCGCGCCGTCATTCACGGCGTAATTGCGCACCATCTCCGCGTCCTCACAATGACTGCTGATAACAAGCCCCGATTCACGCGCGGCAACCAGCGCGCGCCGCATCAGCTGCGCCGACATGACGGGGTTTCCGTCGTCCGACAGCGCAACGGCTCCCGCCGCCTTCAGCGCGGCAAAGTCCGTCAGCGCGTTGCCCGACTGCCCGAGCGACACCGCGCCATACGGGAAAACGCGCACAGGGGCGTGCTCCGCCGCGCCGGCGATGTAACGCAGCGCCTCCGCGCTGTCGATAACGGGCTTCGTGTTCGGCATACACGCAACGGAGGTCACGCCGCCGCGCGCCGCCGCCGCCGTGCCGCTCGCAATGTCCTCTTTGTAAGTATACCCTGGGTCGCGCAGATGCACGTGCATATCCACAAGCCCCGGCACGGCGCACAGTCCGTGCGCGTCAATAATCCGCGCGCCGTCGGCGGATAAAGCCTCGCCGATTTCCGCGATTTTCCCGTCGCGAATCAGAATGTCAAAAACGCCGTCAAGCCCCGAATCGGGGTCGATAACGCGCGCGCTTCGCAGCAATATCACGCTGAACACCTCCTTGGTATCATGTACGTTTATGTTGCATTATACAGGAATAATTTTATCCGCGCAAGCGAATACTAGCGTTGTTAATCACTAACTCAAATGAATTCAATCGGAGGAGAATATTATGTCACATTCAGGCGCAGGATTTTTGAAGGGCATCGCGCTCGGCGTTGTCACAGGTACGGCAATCGGGCTTATAGCGGCTCCCCGCACGAAGGACGCAAAACGCGCGGCGGGCAAGTTCCTGAGAGTTGCGAGCGAAGTCGTCGAAAACGTCGGCGGGCTGTTCAACTAACAAGCCGCCGGTACGCGGGAACGGATACCACGACGATTGCGGCGCGGTATCCGTTTTCTTGTTGCCGCGACTGACTTCAAAGCGCGGCGCGTGACCGCCGAATTCAACGCGCGAATGAAAAAAACCCCCGCCGCTTGGCGGGGATTTTCGTTACTGCGCCGTGACCTTCTGCTTTGTCTGCTGAATCTTGTTCTGGTCCGCCTGTTCAACCTGATACCAACCCTTGGACTGCATGTGGCAGAAAATATCCGCCTGAATCGTATGCTCGTCCGTCAGAATGTTCAGCATCGTCGAACGGAGCTGCGGGTTTGCGCATTCGCCCGCGAACGTGTTGTAAGAGCCTGTCATTTGCTTCTGGCTCATCAGCGAGTCCTGAAGAATCTGTCTGTCGGTCAGAAGCTGCGTCGCCTGTGTCATGTCGTTCATCTTTCGTTCCTCCTACTGTAAGAATGTCAGCAGCGTGTTGTAGTGCTGCTGATGCTTTTGCGCAACGTCGGAAAGGCATTGCTTCAGCTTTGCGTCCGTGCACAGACCGCTCATTGCCTGATACTTCTTGACGAGCGTCTTTTCCATGCCTATCTGGTCCTCCAGCGCGGTCAGTTCCTTAGATGTGAGATTTGCCACTTAATAATCCCTCCGTTTCTTAATTGGACTGTACGCATAGTTTTACCGATAGGCTTTCAATTATTCCCGCTACAGGGTTAAAATTCCGTTTTTTATTTTGAACACCACATATTCGCGCCCGTCAATGGATTCCGCCGAGCCGAAGCAGAACACGGGCATCATCGGAAACGGCTCATCGTTCGGCATCGGCACCGCGAGATACGTCGCGTCCTCGTCCATGCGCGACAGCGCGCCGCGCGGCTCGCCTGAAATCACCGCGTCGCCAGTCTGGAAAAGCGTACGCGCGTTAGGCTCGGCGCGCCAACTGTATGTCGGCTCTGTTACGGACGGCAAGGACGGCGCGGCAACGCCCGACTGCGGTATGCCGCGCGAAAACTCCGGTGCGGCGGCAAGCTCGGCAATTGCGCGCTCCGTGCCGACCGGCGGCGGCGTTACCGCGGCGGGGAGCGGCGTGTTCGCGATAACGCGCTGTTCACCCGCGACAATCGGCTCGATAGTAAGCCTCGCAACGTCCGCGATTTGCCGAGCAACCGCAATCGGCGGCGCGGGCGCGGCAACTCGCTCCGAAACCTCAACGGCGGCGGGTTGCGCCACAGACTCCGCCGCCCGCGCGACCTCGGCGCTCGTTAAGCTCTCACCCGCCGCGATGAGCATAAACGCCATAGGCTCCGCGTAACCTATCTCGCGCAGCGCGTTCTTGGAGAGCTTCTTGACAAGCCTTAGCCGTCCGCACTCGGGAGCCATAACGCCGAGCGTCACAACCCTGTCTCCGCACACGGCGGCAAGCTTCAGTACGCCGTCAGTAAATCCGCAGTCGCTTTCAAAAACGGTGTTCAGCCCGACCTGCGTAACCGAAACCGAACCCGCGCGCAATCCGCGCCGCGTCACATCATATTCCATACTTATCCCTCCAAAAGTAAAGTCTCCCCCGCACATAAATATGCGGGAGAGACTGAAAATATTACCGAAGAATCTGCGCTGAAAACCTCTAAGAAATCGTATAGTCGCCGCGAATCAGGAGCTTCACCGTGTCGGACGTCGCCGTAATCCCGTTGTCCGCAATCGTCGCCATGTACATGTGGTTCGCCGCAAGCGACGCGCCCGAGGCGAGAGTATCGCCCGTTGTGGAGTCAATCAGCGCGGGGGAGGAGCCTGTACCGTTCGCGGTACCGATGCGGAGCAACAGCTCCGTGCCGACGGCGCATTTAACGGTTTGGTTTGCGGTCAGCGTGACCAGCTCAAACGTCTCGGGAGCGGTCTGAACCGTCTGCACGGGCGCGGGCGTTGCGCCCGACAGCTCCGCGAGCTTTTGGTTCAGCTGCGCGTCCACCTCCGCCTGCGCCTTGGTAATCTCCTCGGCAAGCGCGGCGAGCAGCTCCGGCTTGAACTTGTCGTTCAGATAGCTCATCGTGATGAGCGGGTCCTCCTGCGAGCCGTAATTCCCGGCGGCGAGCATGACCGCGCCGGTTCCGAGCACGAGAGCGATAAAAATCGCGGCGACGATGATTATTCTGGTCTTTTTCATTCTTATGTACCTCAATAAAAATATTGGACAGGGGACGAGGATTGTCTCGTCCCCGATTTTGCCTCTTTACATTCAGCTCTCCAAGCCGAAGCTCACGGCGATTGCATCGTTCACGCGGTCCATCAGCTGTCCGTCCAACTGTCCCATGCGCTCCTTTAACCGACGCTTGTCGATTGTCCGAATCTGCTCGCACAGCACAACGGAGTCCTTTGCCAACCCGTAGATTTTCGCGCCGAGTTCTATGTGGGTGGGCAGACGCGCTTTGTTAATCTGCGATGTAATCGCGGCGGCAATCACCGTTGGGCTGTGCTTGTTCCCCGTGTCATTCTGCACAATCAGCACAGGCCGCACACCGCCTTGTTCGCTGCCCACGACGGGACTGAGGTCGGCGTAGTAAATGTCTCCTCTTTTTACGTAGCTTGTCACACAGCTTCACTCTCCGACGAATAAAGTTCCGCGGTTACGCCATTAAATTTATGTAACCGGGATACTATAATTGTCCCTCAATGTGAAGCAATTTATACCACAATAATCGCGTTTGTCAAAAATAATGCTTGCGCCCGACGAATATGCGGGGCGGCTCGCGCCGTCCGTTACAGTATATGCCGCAACCGCGCGGTTGTCAAGTTTTGCTACGGAACATAAACGCGCGGCACGCGAGCGGACACAGCGCACAGCACCTCATAAGGAATCGTTCCGCTCAAATCGGCTAGCTCCCGCGCCGTCATTGCGGGCGCGCGCCCGAACACCGTCGCCGTGTCGCCGACGCGAATATTCGGCACGTTGGTCACGTCAACCATGCACATGTCCATGCAGATTGTCCCGATTTGCGGCGCGCGCCGACCGTTAAGCAGCACCTCAAACCCACCGGACAGCGTGCGGCGCAGTCCGTCCGCGTAGCCGACAGGAAGCACGGCGACGAGCGTGTCACGCCCCGCCGTAAACTTCCGCCCGTAGCTCACAGTCTCGCCCGTCGGCAAGCGACGCACCGACACAACGCGCGACTTGACCTCCATAACAGGCGTAAGGTCGGGATAGCCGTACAGCAAAATCCCGGGTCTTGCCATGTCCATGTACGTCTCGGGGTAATTCAGCGTCGCGCCCGAGTTCGCGCAATGCCGCAGACGAAACGCCTTGCCGGATAACGTCTCCGCGCGGCGGAGCAAGTCGCGGAACGCGCCGAATTGCCGCCGCGTGAACTCGCCGCCGTCCGCCGTGTCCGACACGGCAAAGTGCGTAAACACGCCCTCAAAGTCGAGCGCGGGCAGCGACAACGCGCCGCAAATGTCGCTCACGTCGGAAAAGCCGAGCCGCGCCATGCCCGTGTCAAGCTTAATGTGACACTTCAGCGTCTTGCCCAAGCTCGCGGCAGCGTCGGAGTACGCCTTAGCCGCGTCAAAATCCGCGACAGTTTGAGTAATATTATAGTGCAGCAGCTCCGCCGTGAACTCGTGCGGCGTAACTCCGAAAATCAAAATCGGCAGAGCCAGCCCCGCCTCGCGCAGTTGAACAGCCTCGTCAAGCGTCGCGACGGCGAGATAAGCCGCGCCCTCGCGCTCCAGTATCCGCGCAGTCCACACCGCGCCGTGCCCGTAAGCGTTCGCCTTAACAACGCCCATCAGCCGCGTACCGCCGAGCCGCGCGCGCAGAGCCGCAATGTTGCCGACGAGCGCGCCCTCGCTGACCTCCGCCCAAGTTCTCATTTGTGTCCGTTCCATAATGTCATCTCTAATTATTCATTCGTAAATTTTAGTGTTTTTTATTATTTCATTTACTAAGCGCGAGAAAGTCGCACTTGATAACCAGCCGTCCGCCCTCCGAAATTTCGGAGCGTATCGGCGCGAAAGTTTTCGCGTCAAACCAAGTTTTTTGGCTCACCGTGTCCGTAATGCGCGACGCGATAAGCAGCGCGTCGGCGTCGCCTATTTTCTCAATCGTCATGCTGTCAATAAACCCCGAACGCCATTGCGCGAGCAGCGTCGGCAGGGCGGAAACAGGGGAAACCGCATCGTCCGCAATGCGCCCCGTGTCAAGCTCCGCGCCGTCAAACTTCAGCGTCGCGCCGCCGTCCCGAACCGCGCAGGTTACGCCCGCGATGCTCTCAGGCGACTGAACCTCAAGCGTGCCGTCGTTCTCCGTGCCGCTGAAAAGCAGCCCGAACGTGTAGGCGCGGTCGCCGTAATCCGCCGTAACCGTTGCGCGCAGCGTCACGGTTTCCGCCGCAATAATCGCGGCACGCAGGTCAAGCGTGAGCTGCTCCGCGCGGGCGTTGCCGCCGTTGACGCTTTCGCAACCGAATATGCTTGCCGTAAGCAAGACTGTCATTAGTGCAAGTGAAACCACTTGCCGCAAGACGTCACCTCTCCGTAACCGATTTGAACGAGTCCGAAAGCGCCGCGATAACGTCCCCGGGCGCGAGCGCGTATTCGCCGAGCCGCTCCGCCGCAAGGTCGCCCGCCAGCCCATGAAGATACACGGCGGCGATGCACGCGTCCTTTAGCGGGAACCCCTGCGCGATGAGTGCGGCGAGCACACCAGCCAACGCGTCGCCCATGCCGCCCTTCGCCATTGCGGGGGAGCCTGTCGTGTTGATGTACGCCGAACCGTCTGGGAACGCGACAACCGTCGAATAGCCCTTGAGAATCACAACGCAACCGTGCTCCGCCGCGAACTTCACCGCCGCCGCCAGCCGACCCGCCGACAGGTCGCCGCCGAGCCGCGTAAATTCACCCTCATGCGGGGTTAACACCACGGAACACGCCGCCTCGTCCAACACATCTATATGCCCCGACAGCGCGTTTATGCCGTCCGCGTCGAGAATCAGCGGAATATTGCCCCGAAGCGCGGCTGCAACCATAGCAAACGTCTCCGGCGTGTCGCCCATGCCGCAGCCGATAAGCGCCGCGTCGCACTTGTCAAGTCGAGCTTTCAGCGCGTCGGACACGCCGTCATACGCGAACACAACCTCGCCGTCGCACTTTGCCGCGACAATCGGCAATATTTCCGTCGGCACGCCGAGGAACACAAGCCCCGCGCCTGCGCGCGTCGCCGCCCTTGCCGCAATTACGGGCGCGCCCATGTAGTCGCGGCAACCCGCGGCGATAAGCAACTTGCCGTAATCGCCCTTGTGCGTGTCAGGCTCGCGGCGCGGTAGCGTAACGTCGCCGGAAGTCACGGCGAACACGCGGGATTCCGCGCCGCTCAACGCTTCAAGCGGCACGCCCAAGTCGCGAACGCGCAGCTCGCCGCAGTACATGCGCCCCGGCATGGAAAAGTGCCCGACTTTCGCGCCGATAAACGCAACGGTCACATCGGCGCGCACGGCTTCGCCCGCGACAAGCCCACTGTCCGCCGCAACACCGCTCGGAATATCCGCCGAAATCACGGTGGTTTCAAGCCCCATTCTGTGCCTGCTGTCGTAACGCGCCGTGTTAATGAAACGAATCGCCGCGAGTGCGTCACCCGTCGGCGGCGCGTTCAGCCCGATGCCGAACAGCGCGTCAATAATCACGCCGCAAGGCACGGCGGCAACAACGTCCGCGTCGAAGTCCTCAAGCAAGCCGCCGGACGCGACAAGCCGCCGCTCCATTTCCCGCGAGAGGGAAGTCATGCGCTCGCGCCGCCCGACAAGGAACGCGCGAACGGGAACGCCCACGCCGCGCAACAAAGCGGCGGCGGCAATGCCGTCCCCGCCGTTGTTGCCCGTGCCGCACAGGACGAGAACGTCGCCGCTCTCCCGCCGAAACTCAAGCGCGGCGGTTACAAGGTGCTCTGCCGCGTCACTCATGAGCTTCGCGTCGGGTATACCCGCCATATGTAGCGCATACTCCTCGGCGGCGCGCACCTCCGCCACACTATAAAGTCTCATAGCGTCTCCCAACCTCCGCGTCCTCGTCCTAATTGTCAATTGTCAATTGTCAACTGTTAATTGCCGCTATTTGTCCCAGTCGCCCTGCAAGCACTTGCGACAGGAGTCGCACTTTTTGTTCGCGTCATAGATGCATTGCCCGGGACCGTTGTAGAACATCTCAAACGTGTTGTCGCCGTCGCCGTACTGACCGCCGAACATACCCTGCATACACGCCGCCTGGAAGAAAATCGGCTTGTCAACGCGAATGAAGTTCAGCGGGCAATGCACGACGTTCGCGGGGATACGCACAATCGTCGGCTGCGTGATGATGTATTCCTCTTTCTCCTCGCCGATTGTCAGCGAAATTTCCGCATCGAAGTCAAATACGTTCGGGAACGTGCCGCCGAGGAAGATGAGGTATTCGTCCACCGCGTGACGATGCGGCAGCCTGTCGAGGAAATAGGGCTTGACCATAATCTGGAAACCGACGTTGTACTTCGCGCCCGGTATCTGGGACGCGCCGCGGAAATAAGCCTGCGGCGAGTACACAAAGTCCGTGCCGACGCCCTCCGCCGACGCTTCGTTATACTCCGGCTTAAACTGATACACCAATTTTTCATACTTACGCTCGCTCATATTATCAATCCTTTCTCGCGCCGCGCAAGGTCGGCGGCGCATATATGAAAAGATTTTACCATCTTTGCTCCACTTTGTACAGAGGAATATCCGCGCGCCGCCCGATAATGTTTTTACTATTTACATAGCATATTGTACAGAATGGCGTTGACAATTGCATAAATCAGGTATATTATCAACAATGTTGTAGTGAAACGAATTACGACGAAATCTATCTATTTTGGAGGTATACATGAAAAAAGTCTCAAAGATTCTCACCTTCGCATTGGTTCTCACCCTGCTGGCGGGCTTGCTTGCCGTCGGCGCGTCCGCTGCGGACACGGAAAAGCTGGTGGTTCTGACCGCGATGAACGCATCGTGGACAGAGGCTCGCGGCTTTATCGAGGGCGTTGAAGCCTACAACACCGCGATTAAGATTCTGCCGACGCACGATTACCACGGCAGAGCCGCGAACGCGGAAGCCACAACCACCGTATACACAGCCACGCTCAATGCGGCAGGTGAAATCACAAGCCTCCGTATTCCGGATGGTATTGTCTATGGCTACGGCGTTAACCCCGCCTCGGGCGGCAAAATTAAGCTCGGCATCGACGGCAAGGAATACACCCTCGCCGCAGGCTCCGAGACATGGGTCGGCAACAAATACGGCGGTCTGCTCGTTGACACGCACGACCAGGGCGACGCGACAAAGTACACGCGCCCGATAGTTGACGCGGCGACGCTTACCGCGAACGCTTACGCGTCCTACGGCGCAATCCTGAACGCGGCGGGCGAAATTACCAAGCTGTTCATATTCTCGCCGAGCGCGGCGGCAATCCCGCTGTTTGACGAAGTTAAGAAGTTCCAGACAGCCGAAGGCTCCGTTGACGCGGAGACTGGCTTAAAGACCGCGTATGCGTACTACGCGCCCGCCGAAAAGGCTGACACGAAGTACCCGCTCGTCGTCTGGCTGCATGGCGGTCGTTCCGGCGCAACGCCTTGGTCGAGCATCGCGGACGCGACGAACCCGATTGCAAAGTTCGCTTCCACGGCTTATCAGGAGCAATTCACGGCGGGCGGCGCGTATGTGTTTGCCCCGCAAGCGCCCGAGTCAATCGGCTTGGAGCCTTATGGTCGCTTCTGGAGCGAAGAGACAGTCGCTTCCGTTTACCTCGCGCTTGACGAGTTCATCGCGGCGAACCCCGGCATTGACACCGACAAGATTTACATCGGCGGCGCGTCGATGGGCGGCGGCATGACATGGCTGCTCGTGCAAGAGCGTCCCGACTTCTTCGCGGCGGCGTTCCCCGTCTCCGGCTATCCCCAGACCGAGACGCTGACCACGCCCAAGACGGTCATTCGCACATACGTCCCAGACCCCGACGTTGCGGTTGAGAAGCTTGCGTACCTCCCGATATGGGCAATCCACGGCGCGGGCGACTTCGTTGCGGCTCCCGCACGCACAACAGCCGCGCTGAACGCGCTGCTCGAAGTCACAAAGGACAACGGCACCGACACGCGTCTCACACTCGTCTCCGACAACAGCCACGCAATCTGGGCTTCCACGGCTCTTTCCAACATGCTGAAAGGCAATGCGCCGATTCAGGATAAGGACAAGAAAGATGTTGAAAGCACGCTCATCGAGTGGCTGAACGGTCAGTCCGCGTCGGCGAACATCGGTCGCGCAGACGGCACGGTTGAGCCGCCGAAGCCCGCGGTTACGTTTACGGACGTCGCGGAGGGTCAGTGGTTCTATCAGTACATCACATCACTCGTCGCCGACGGCATTGTCAACGGCTTTGAGGACAACACATTCCGTCCCGACGCCAACGCTGACCTCGGTCAGCTGTTGAAGCTCGTCCTGCTCGCCGCCAAGTACGACGCGCAGACAGGCACAGACACGCATTGGGCGGGCGGATACCTCGCCAAAGCGCTTGAGGACGAGCTGCTTGTCGGCAAGACCGAGGCTGACCTCGACCTGCCGATTGACCGTCTGACGGTTGCGCAGATTGCCGCAAAGGCTCTCAAGCTCGAGACGACGCTCACAGAGTCGCCGTTCACGGATACGGATGACGCGTCCGTCCTCGCGCTTGCCGAAGCCGGCATTGTCACGGGCGACCAAGGCAAGTACAACCCCGAAGGCAGCATCACGCGCGCCGAACTGAGCGCGATTATCTATCGTATCGCGAACCTCGACACGGACGCGGAATAACAACAAACGGCAACAAGCGGGAGGGTGAAAGCCCTCCCGCTTCTTGTGGGGGAGATTGAAAGCATGAATTTCGGCGAAATTTTCTCGCGGCAGCCGCAAACCGTTGACGGTGGAATCCCGTACTTCGGCAGCGACCGCGAGGGCGACCAATTCGACGAAACCGACGTTGCGAAATGGACGGTCGGCGGCGGCTTTTCCCGACGATGGGCGGCGCGGGGAACCGCGAACGAATTTCGCAACGAGGTTTACATGAACCTCTGCCGCGCGGCGGCGCAGCTCGCGCAACCGATTATGGACATTGCGAGCGGACCGGGGCTTGGGCTGGTTCCCGACGTGCTTGCGTTTAACCCGAACGCGCAATGCCTTGTAACGGACGCATGCCCGACGGTTGTTCGCGAGTGGAGCCGCTACCTGCGCGAAAACGCGCCCGAGACGCAAATCAGCTTCGCGTCGTTCAACGCCGCCGACATGCCGCTCGCGGACTGCTCCGTGCCTGTTATCACAAGCAATATCGGCTTTTCCTCGCTCCGATACGCGGGGGAGAACAACCTGCTCGGCGTTCGCGAAGCGTATCGCGTCCTGCGCGCGGGCGGTTACATCTTCACGGTCGAGAACGAATTTGAGGATTACGGCATAATTCGGCAGGTGTTCGACCTGTGGGGACGGGCGAATTGGTACCCCGAAAACCCGCTGCCGTGGCGAGGGCGCTTTGAAAGCTGCGGATTCGTTGTCGAGAGCGAAACGCCGATGCTGCGCCGCGTTGAAACCGCGGACTTTGAACTCGGCGAAGTCGCCGCGTCGTTCGGGTTTGAAATTGCCGCGAAATACACGGCGTTCGTACTGCGCAAACCCCGCTGAACGCGCAAAAGCCCCACCTTTTCGGGTGGGACTTTGCCTATTCTCGATGCGTCAATTTACACGTGGCTCGCGCCGTCAACAATTAGGTTTTGCCCGGATACGAACAGGTTTTCCTGCGCGAAAAACAGCGCGACGCGCGCAATATCAATCGGCTCCGCAACGCGTCCGAGCGGCGTGATGTCCGCGACCGCCTGAAATTCCTCGGGCGGAGACGGAGCTTTCATCGGCGTGTTCACCATTCCGGGCGCGACGGAGTTGACCGTGATGTTGTCCGCGCCGTATTTCTTCGCGAAAGCCTTTGTCTGGCAGATTGCCGCCGCCTTTGAAGCGGTGTAGGCGGGTGACGAATAGCCCGCGTCCACGCCCGTGACCGACGTGATGTTCACGATGCGCCCGAAGTGGTTCGCCTGCATTGACGGCACAACGGCGAGATTCATGAGGTAATGCCCGAGCGTGTGTATCTCAAAAAACCGCAGATACTCCTCCGGCTCAAGCGTCTCGAACAGTTCCCAAGGCGTGTGCCCGTACTCAATCGGAGACTCAATGCCCGCGTTATTGATGAGAATATCCACCTTGCCGAATGTCTCGATAACCGTTGCAACCCCCGCGCGAACGGCGTCACGGTCGCTCACGTCAACGGACAGCGCGATTGCCCCGTCCGTGTACTTCAGGCACTCCGCCCGCACAGCCTCCAGCGGAGCGGTGCGCCGACCGAACAGCGCGACCTTTGCCCCGCCCTTTGCCAGCTCGATTGCGCAGGATTCGCCCATGCCCGTTCCCGCGCCCGTTATAATCGCGGTGCGCCCCGAAAACCCGTACTCCAAATAACCGATATTGCTTGACATAATAAGCCCTCCCCAAATAATCGTTAACTTAATAATTCTACAAAAGTCCGCGCTTGTACAATAGCAAATTTTGTGGTACTATGTCCTGCATGGAATAGCGAACCGAAACAGACTAAAGAAAAGGCGGTGCTTATGTATAATATCACATTTCAACAAATCGAGACATTCCTGACCGTCGCGCGTTACCTGAACCTAAGCCGCGCGGCAAAGGCGATGTTCGTGTCACAACCCGCGATGAGCAAGACGCTCCGCCGTTTTGAGGACGGCTTGGGGCTTGAGCTGTTCTCGCGCAGCAATCAGGGCGTTACGCTCACGCGGGCGGGGGAGAGCCTGCACGCGTCGCTCGTGCCGCTGTACGACAGCGTGAACCGCGCGATTGAAACGGCGCGCGCCCTTACCGAAACAGCGGTGTCTACCCTGCGCGTCGTCGCGCCCAGCTCGTATGACGCGGCGGGTGACTTTGCACCGCTGAAGCGGCACCTCGCGGCTTACGCGAGCCGCTATGCCGACGTTACGATTACTGAATCCCTGTGCGACTTCCGCGCGTTGCGCGACGCGCTGCGTTTCGGTGAAGCCGATGTGGTATTTGCGCAGAGCTTCGCTATTGCGGGCTTGCACGGCATATCCTATAAGGAAATCGCGGAGTTTGAGCTGTGCGTCGCAATGTCCGCGTCGCACCCGCTGGCGGCATACGATGAGCTGCAAATCGCGGAGCTGTCACGCGAGACGTTTTACATAGTGCCGACGACGGGCGAGCCGCGCGACAAGACCGCGCTGCTTGCGCGATGCGCTGCGTTGGGGTTCACGCCGCGCCGCGTTGAGTTCGTGCCAAACTTCCAAACCCTGCTGCACACAATCGCAAGCTCGGGCATGAGCCTTTGCGGCAGATTCGCGAGCGGTTCCGAGCCGCTGATAAAGTACTACCCGACGCACAGTCCAGAATCGAGCGGCTTGGAGCTTCCTCGCGTTGTCGCGGCGTGGCAAACCGACTCGGTATCGACGGAAGCGCGGCGATTCATTGATATGCTCTCGGGCGAAACACACACAGTAACGGAGGAATAACAATGTCAAAATTCATCACCGAACCCGCGCGCGAGCTTGAAGTGTCGCGCGAAACCGAAGTCCTAGTCGCGGGCGGCGGCATTGCCGGTATCGCGGCGGCAATCGCGGCGGCGCGCGGCGGCAAGCGCGTAACCCTGCTCGAGCGCGAATACATGCTGGGCGGCATGGCGACGCTAGGACTTGTCACAATCTACCTCCCGCTGTGCGACGGCGAGGGAAACCAAGTCGTGTTCGGCATTGCGGAGGAGCTGCTCAAACTCTCGATTGCGCACGGCGCGGAGGCAAATTACCCCGCCGCGTGGCTGGACAAAACTGCCGCGGGCAAATTTACGGCAGCACGCGAAGAGCGCGTCCGCAACCGCTATCTCACGCAGTTCAACCCGCACCTGTTCGCGCTCCGTGCTGAGCAACTACTGCTGTCGCTCGGCGTGACAATCCTGTACGGCACGCTCGTCTGCGGCGTTGCGCGTGACGGCGACAGTATATCCGCCGTTGTAATCGAGAACAAGTCGGGACGCTCGGCAATTGCCGTCGAGTCTGTCATTGACTGCACGGGCGACGCGGACGTTTGCGCACTCGCGGGTGCGGAAATCGCGCTGCACGCGAACGGCAACGGACTTGCGAGCTGGTACTACTTCATCTCACAAGGCAAGGTCAACCTGAAAATGTTCGGTCTTGCCGACGTCGCGCCGAACGCCGCACCGAGCAAGCCGACGGACGACACTTACAAAGCCGTCATGACAGAGAGCTTGGATAAGAGCGTGCGCTTTTCGGGCGTGAACGGCGCGGAGCTGTCGGACGCGGTAATCGCCGCGCACGCGAAGATGTTCGAGGACATTGAAAATCGCCGCGCGTCCGATGAATCATACCTGCCCGTCACAGTATCGACAATCCCGCTCGTTCGCATGTCGCGCCGTCTCGTCGGAGCATACACGCTCGACGAGAGCGAAAACCGCAAGCCGCAGCCCGACAGCATCGGGCTGACGGGTGACTGGCGCAACCGCGGACCCGTGTTTGAAATACCGTTCGGAACGCTGCACGGCAAGGTGCGCAACCTACTCGCGGCAGGGCGCGACATATCTGTGACCGACGCGATGTGGGACATTACGCGCGTCATACCGCCGTGTGCCGTAACAGGTGAAGCCGCGGGCACCGCCGCCGCAATCGGAAATGATTTCGTCAAAATAGACATAAAAAAACTGCAAAACAAGCTGAAAAACCAAGGCGTGCGCGTCAAAATCTAAACTTAGTTAACACATCTGAATAATAAGTGTTGCGAAAACGCGAGACGAGTGCAAAAATCGCGATAAGGTAACTTAGGACAGTTAATAATTTTGTAATATATTTAATAACTACTGCGCAAAACTAATAACTACAACAGTTACAAAACGTCAAGTGTTAAATGTTGAACAGCAAATTAACAGCGGTTCACACTTACGTAATAAAATTGCCGAAAAATGCATTGATAATTGCAAAAATCGCCGCTGTAAAATGATGTAATCTGCACAAAAAGTGCGGGTACCTGAATAAAAAAATCTTCATATTTCATATAAAATATTGAAAAAACATATGGATTTTCGTGAAAAGTGTGCTATAATGCATATACAGATAGGCGATTCGCAGGTAAAGGCAAAATGCACAAACCGAACAAGCGTCTATCGAGTTGGAGGTGAAATCTTGGCAGGCATAACACTAAAAGATGTGTCGAAGATTTACCCGGGCAGCACAGGTGAAAAAGCTGTTGACGGGTTCTGTCTCGACATCAAGGACAAAGAGTTCGTTGTAATCGTCGGACCGTCGGGTTGCGGAAAATCCAGTACGATGCGAATGATTGCGGGACTCGAAGAAGTCTCCGAGGGAGAAATACATATCGGAGACGTCCTCGTCAACGACGTTCAGCCGAAGGACAGGAACATCGCGATGGTGTTCCAGAGCTACGCGCTGTATCCGCACATGAGCGTCTACAAGAACATGGCGTTCGCGCTGAAAATCCGTCATCTCAATAAGGCGGAAATTGACAGGCGCGTGCGCGAGACGGCGGAAATGCTCGGTATAACGCGACTTCTTGCGCGTAAGCCGCGCGCGCTGTCAGGCGGTGAAAGCCAGCGTGTCGCCCTCGGGCGCGCGATGGTGCGAAACCCGGCGGTGTTTTTGTTGGACGAGCCGCTGTCGAACTTGGACGCAAAGCTCCGCGCGGACATGCGCGCGGAGATAATCAGGCTGCACAAGCGGCTTGAGACGACGTTCATCTACGTCACGCACGACCAGACGGAGGCAATGACGATGGGCGACCGTATCGTCATCATGGACCGCGGTCTGATACTGCAAAACGACAGCCCGAAGGACATTTACGACTATCCGGCGAACATCTTTGTCGCGGGCTTCATCGGCTCACCGCGCATGAACTTCGTTGAAGCGGAAGTCGCGCGTGAGGGCGGAATCGTCGTCGCCAAATTTGGCGTGACCGCGCTGTCTCTGGAAAAGACGAACGTTAATAAGGACGTTCTCGCGTCGCTCGTCGGCAAAAAGGTCACAATCGGTATTCGCCCCGAACACATCTCGGTTGCGGACAGCGTTGCCGTGGGTGAGGGCTTGCTCGGCGCGTCGGCGGACATCGTTGAGGTGCTCGGCGCGGAAACGATTATCCACACAGATATGCCCGGCGACCTGCGCATCGTCGTGCGCGAGTTTAACGACGTACCCGTCAAGCGCGGGCAAAAGCTGAACCTTGCGGTGCAGCTTGAGAAAATTCATATCTTCGACATCGAGACGGAGGACTCAATAACGGTGCGCCCCGGCGGAACGCCCAAATCGGCACGGTCAAAAATCGCGAAGCCGGAACCCGATAGCGGCGGCGAGCCTGACGCGTCGGATAATGGGGGCGGGGAGTCATGATTCGGATGCTAAGACGCGCAAAACCGCGCGCCGTCTCGTTCCTGTACCTGCTGCCGAGTCTCGCGGGCGTGCTCACGTTTTTCATCGTTCCGTTCGCGCAGATAATCCGTTACTCGCTCGTTGACAACCCAATCAGCAATACATACGTCGGGTTCGATAACTTCAAGCGGCTGTTCGCAAACGCGGCGTTTCAGCGCGCGGCGAGCAATACGATTCGGTTTTCCGCAATAGCGATGCCGCTCGCCGTTGTGCTGTCGCTCCTGCTCGCGATGGTGCTTGAGGCGAAAATCCCCGGCAAGAGCAAGTTCCGCACGATGTTCCTAAGCCCGATGATGGTGCCCGTCGCGTCGATTGTGCTTATCTGGCAGGTACTGTTCGACTACAACGGCGTGCTGAACAACGTGTTCGCGCGGTTCGGTGTGCTGCCAATCGACTGGTTCAAGAGCGACTACAGCCACTTGATTGTCGTCGCGCTCTTCCTTTGGAAGAACCTCGGCTATAACATGATACTCTTCATGGCGGCGCTCGGGAATATCCCGAAAGCACTTGTTGAAGCCGCGTCGGTGGACGGCGCGTCGTCGTTCCGCCGCTTCTGGCAAATCAAGTTCCGCTTCCTGTCGCCGACGTTCCTGTTCGTAACGATACTGTCGCTCATCAACTCGTTCAAGGTCTTTCGCGAGGTGTATCTCCTCACGGGCGACTACCCGTATGAGGACCTGTATCTGTTACAGCACTTTATGAACAATACGTTTAAGAGCTTGGATTACCAGAAGCTGTCCGCCGCCGCGCTAATTATGGCGGTCGTCATGGCGCTGATTATCGGTATACTGTTCATCGTTGACGGCAGGCTCGGAAAGGACGTGGAGTCGTGAGAAATATTCGATTTGGCGGCAGATGGCTGAAAATCGCGCTCGCGACATTGTGGTGCGGCGTATTCGCGGTCGTGTTCCTTCTGCCGACGGTACTCACCTTCGCGAACTCGTTCATGACCGAAACCGAAATCACCGCGAACTACGGCGCGGTCTTTCAGAAGAACGAGACAGGCGGCAAGCAGTTTATTTCAGAACAGGTCAACCTGAAGCTTATCCCCGATAAGGTCACGTTTTCGCAGTACGCGACGACGCTGCTGAAAAGCCCCGACTACCTGCTGAAATTCTGGAACTCCGCGATACTCGTGCTCCCGATAGTGCTGTTCCAGGTGGCGATTGCGGCATTCGCGGCATACAGCTTTATGCGAACGCGAGGTAAGCTCAAGGAAATACTGCTGTTCGTGTTCATCTTCGTAATGCTCATGCCGTATCAGGTCACGCTCGTGCCGAACTACTTGGTTGCCGACAGTCTCAATATTCTCGGCACTCGGTGGAGCATAATACTGCCCGGTATATTCGCGCCGTTCTCCGTGTTTATCCTCACAAAAGCGATGCGGAGAATCCCGAAGTCGCTCATCGAAGCGGCAAAGCTCGACGGCGCGGGCGAGTGGCGCGTGTTCACGCAGGTGTGTCTGCCGATGTGCAAGGGCGCGCTGTTCTCCGTGGCGATTCTCGTGTTCATCGACTACTGGAACATGGTGGAACAAGTGCTGATTATGATGCCGGAGCCGGATTTGCAGCCGCTAAGCGTGTTCCTGTCGCAGATTAACACAGGCGAAATCGGACTTGCGTTCGCCGTAGCAACAATATATATGGTTCCCGCGATTTTACTGTTCCTTTACGGCGAGGAGTATCTCGTCGAGGGTATCACGTATTCAGGCGGGTTGAAAGGGTAAGGTGTAACGACTATGAAAGCAAATAACAGAGGCTGGGTCAAGAATATAGCGATTATCTTCTTGGCTGTACTGCTCGCGCTCACGTTTTTCTCAAACACGATACTAAACGCTTCGCTCCCCGAGGTTTCGGGGCAGCAGGCGGGCGGTGGCGAAATTTCCACAGCCGTGCGCGGCACGGGCACCGTCGCGTCCAACGAAGCCTTCAGCGTCAGCATTGACCGCACGCGCCGCATCAAGAAAGTGCTCGTGCGTCAGGGCGACACGGTTGAAGCCGGACAGGTACTGTTCGAGCTTGAGCCGACGGACAGCAACGAGCTGAAGCAAGCGGAGGCGACTCTCGCCGACCTGCGCTATCAGTTCAACATGAAGCTGCTGAACATCAAGCCGAACGACTACCGCACCGACGAGGTTGCGATTGCGCGTCTGCAAGAGTCGCTGAACGACGCGATGACGCGCCGTGACGAGGCGATTGTCGCGCAGTCAACGCTCGAGGTCGCGAAAGCCGCGGATTTTGCGGCGCAGGATAAGCTCGCCGAAGCGAATGACGAAATCGCGCTTATCAACGAGCAAATCAACGCGCTGAACGCGCCTGTTGACCCGAGCACACTTACGGGCGAGGTTCTGCGGCTCTACAACGTGTGGCAAGCCGCAAAGGAAACCTCAAAGCACGCTCTGCGCGCGCAAGAGGACGCACAGGCGGCGGTGAATAACCCGACGTCCGTCGCGGAAGCGACGCAGCACATGGCGACGATGCAAGAGGTGGTTCGCGGCGCTCTGAACGACTCGATACTCGTCGCGGCTGAAGATGCGGTTAAAGCGACGTATGTAGGCGAAGAGCTTGCGTTGTATGAAGATTTTATCGCGAAGAAGGCCGAGCTTGCCGGCGCGTTCTCGTCAATAATCAGCAGGGAATTGCGCGCGTTCCTGGACTATACGCCGCATACCGCGCCGGCGCTTGTCGCGGCGGTCACGGACGTTAAGAACGCCGACGCGATGTTCAAAGCCGCGCAGGACGCGCTGACAATAGCGCAGGGCGATTCGTCAATCCTGCCGAACGCGCAGGAGGCTTACAGAAAGGCGCAGCGCGCCGAGACGGACGCAAAGGAAGCCTATGACGTTGCATATGAAGCGGAAAACAAAGAGCTTACCGCCGAAACCGCGGGCAAGAAAAGCGAACTGAACGCCAAGCTGTCCTCCAAAAAGAAAGACTTGGTTGCGATTCAGCGCGCCGCGACAGACGCGCAAACCGCTCTCCAAAAGGCGACGCAGGAAGCGAACTTCACCCCGGAGCAAGCCGAGGACGCGATAAAGTCGGCGCGCCGCGCGCTTGAGGACAAGATGCTGCAACTGGAAACCGCGCAGGATTCGGCGGCGACGACAGCCGCGATAACCGACCTTGAGCTTGGCAAAATGCGCAAGCAGATTGAGGACCAAGAGCTTGAAATCGCGCGTCTCAAAGAGCTTGAGGTTGGCAACGACGTGACAACGCGTTACGGCGGAACGGTTCTGTCGGTGGTTTCAATCGCTGGCGACAACACGATGCCCGGCGTCGCTCTCGCGACAATCGAGATTAACGGCAAGGGCTATACACTAAGCTTCACGGTTACAAACGAGGAAGCGCAGCGTGTTCGCGTCGGCGACATTGCGACAATCAACAGTTGGGGCGCGAACGGCGTGACCTGCACACTGTCCGCGATAAAGGTTGACCGCGACAATCCGAGCCGCCGCAAACTTCTGGAATTTGACGTTACGGGCGACGGCGCGACGGCGGGTCAAAACCTTGACCTCTCAATCGGTTCGCGGACGCAGTACTATGACATGATAGTCCCGAACAGCGCGGTTCGTGAGGACTCGACAGGCTCGTTTGTCTTAATTGCTCAGGATAAGCGCACGCCTTTGGGCACACGCTACATAGCGACGCGCGTTGACGTGACGGTTCAGAACAGCGACAGCAAGAGCACCGCGGTTTCGGGCGAATTCGGCTGGTCGGCGTTCGTAATCACAACATCGAGCAAGCCAATTACGCCCGGCTCACAAGTCAGGCTGGTGGGGTAAAAGATTTTGAAATCGGTAAACGTAAAACGGCGGTTCAAATTGCCGCCGCCGTACTTGACAGTCGCGATTATATCCGTTGTGCTCGCGCTGACAGCGTTCATACTAGCGGGTACAGTCGGCAACGGATTATATGAGCAGCGCGCCGCCGAGGCATGGAGCGGGGGCGACGGCAGCACAAGCTATACGCAAGTCTCCGTGTTTTACGGGCGCGGTACGGGACTGAATTATGACGCGTTCGCGCGCTTTAACTCGGGGCTGGAAACAAAGCTAATCGCGGACATAACCGCGTCGGGTAACGTCGGCGCGCGCATGTGGTTCGACGCGGCGAGCACAGACACGGCTCTCGCCGTCGCGCGCGACGGTACCACGGTTCAGGCGACCGCCACGGGCGTGATAGGCGAGTTCTTCAGAATACACTCGCTCGATATGATGTCGGGGCAAACGCTTAAGGCGGACGAAGCCGCCAAGGACATTGTTCTGCTCGATTGGGACACCGCGTGGCGGTTGTTCGGCGCGTCCGACATTGTGGATATGCGCGTCGAAGTCGGCGGAATACCCTGCGTCGTCGGCGGTGTATTTGAAAAGAGCAAGGACGATACGGTGCAAAACCGCGTGTACGTCAGCTACGAGCTGCTTGAGCGGTTAACGCCGGGAGTGCAACTGTCAACCTTGGAGGTCGTCCTGCCGAATCCCATCGGCGGATACGGCGTCGGCGCGGTGACGGGACTCGTTACCACGCCGGAAATTGACCGCGAAATCGTCGAAAACGCGGGACGCTTCACCGGAAAGTCTCTGTTCTCGGCAATCGGCAGTCTCGGCGGCGCGATAACGCGCACAAAGGCAATCGCCCTGCCGTACTGGGAAAACACCGCGCGCGTGCGCATGTACACCGCCGCGATATTTTACCTGCTCGCGCTGGTGTTCACGGTATTCCCCGCGATTATAGTATTGGTGTTTATCATTAAATTGATACGCCGCAGACGCAACCTAATCCCGTTCATCAAAGGGCGCATCGACACGGCAAAAAGTAATAAACGCGCGAGTAAAAATGAAGCTCTGCGCGAAGGAGAAAGGAATTTTGAAGATGACAAAGACATCGAATTGGAAGAAAGCCATAGCGACGATACTGACGGTGCTCATGCTCGTGACACTGTTGGCAGCGTGCGGTGAAAAACCCGCCTCATCCGGCACGACCGGCGGAAACAGCAATAACCCCGGCTCGTCAAACTCCCCCTCGGGCAGCGACGCGGTACAGCTCTCGACCGTGTTCACGGAAGAGCAACTCCCAATCGCGCTTAAAGGGCAGGTAGGCTCGCTGTTCGTCAAAGACGGGCGCGTCTATTACCTCTCGACGGAGACGGTACCGGACCCCACAAATATGTGGGCGGCTCCGCTTGAAATGACGACAAGCATCATTTCACTCCTGCCGGACGGCACGGACGAGCAAGTCGTTTGGACGCACAAGGAGGTTAACGGCGAGACGGAGGAAACCTTTGTCGAGCACCTTTACCCCTCAATCTTCCGCGTTGACGGCAGCGGCACAATCTGGATGATTGCGACGACCGCGACCGACGACCGCACAGACCCCGACAACGTAATCTCTACATACGCAACGAACCTCATGCGCATTGACGCGAGCGGCGCGGAGCTGTCAAAGGTTGACCTGCTCACAATTGAGGGCGGCAGCGCGGCATACGCGCAGAACCTCGCGTTCGACGCGGCGGGCAATCTGTACCTGCAAGGTGGACAGTCCGTGCTCGTGTTCTCCGCGGCGACAGGGCAGTACCTCACCTCCGTCAAGGAGACGACGGGTTACATCTCCAGCCTGACGACGGACAACAACGGCAAGGCGTTGTATATCACGGCGGCGGGCATGATGGGCGGCGCGACGACAGTCAAGACGATTGACTCCGCGGCTTTCACGGCGGACGCGGGCGTGAACTACACAGGCTCCAAGTACTTCATGGGCATCTACCCGGGAAGCGGCAAGTACGCGTTCTACTTCACGTATCAAGATACAATGTGCGCGTTTGACACCGCAACGGGCACGGACGTTATCGTTATCAACTACCTCGATTCCGACATCGACGGGCGCACAATCGGTAACATCGCACCGATGGGCGACGGGACGTTCATCGTCATGAAAACCGCCGCGACATACGGCGCAACGCCGACACTCTATAAACTCGCGCAGAACACCGACCCGTCGGTTGCGGGCAAGACGACGATTACATTAGGCGCGATGTACATTGACGACGCGACCAAGAACCAAATTCTCGAATTTAACAAGGCGAGCAAGACAACCCGCATAGTCCTGCGCGACTACAGCACATATAATACCGCCACGGACTATAACAAGGGCATGGCGCAGATGGACGCGGACATTATAGCCGGTCGCGCGCCTGACATCATCAGTCTGCAAGGCTTGCAAGCCTCGAAGTATACGAACAAGGGTGTGTTCGCGGACATGTACCCGCTGCTTGACGCGGACCCGAACATCTCGCGCAGCGACCTGTTTGAGAACGTACTCACCGCACTAAGCACAGACGGCAAGCTGTTCCATATCGCGCCGCGCATCAGCGTCATGACGCTCGCGGGCAAGGCTTCAATCTTCTCGGGCGACCACATCACAACACCGCAGTTGAACGATATTAAAAAGAACCGCCCCGACTCCGACATCGTGTTCGGCATGACCTCGTCCTCGTGGCTGCAATTTGACATCATGGTCAACAACTCCAACTACGTCGATTGGGTTGGCAGCAAGACCTCGTTCGACAGCCAGCAGTTTATCGACACGCTGTACTTCTGCAAAAACCTGCCCGCCGAGATTGACTACTCCAACATGGACTTCTCCGCGATGCAGACGATGTACAGCGACGAAAAGGCGCTCCTCTCGTTCGTGACACTTAGCGGTATCCGCGTCGGGCGCGACCAGGTTGCGCAATTCGGCGAGGATGTTAACTTCATCGGCTACCCTGTCGAGTCGGGCAGCGGCAATATCATCACAGTCACGACGGACTACGCAATATCCTCCTTCTCGCAGCATCAAGACCTCGCTTGGGAGTTCATAGCCACCATGCTCACGCCCGAGAACAAATCAGCGGCGTCGGCGGGCATGTTCGGCGGCGGCGGTGGTGACATTCCGCTCAACCGTCATTGGCTGGAGGAACAGGCGGCAATCGAAACAACCCCCGTCGCGGACCGCGACTTTGAAAAGGGCGTAACCCTGAACGTCTCGTGGGGCGGTTACTCGATGCCTATCACATACACCAATAAGGCGGACGTTGACATGTCGCTCTACACCGACTACGAGCTTTCGCAGGCGGAAGCCGACGCGGTGCTGAACGCAATCAAGAGCGCGACGAAAATAATGTCCAGCAACGACCAGATTTGGAACATCATCTCGGAAGAAACCTCCGCTTACTGGGCGGGACAGAAATCCGCAGAGGAAACCGCAAAAGTTATCCAAAGCCGCGCCTCAATCTTCGTGAGCGAGAACGGCTAAAAGATAAAAACCCACAGCAGACAGAGATAGAGGCAATAGAATGGGAGGCGGCGAAAGCACGCCTCCCAACGGGTGTACTAAGGAGGTACAATGAAAAAGCTAAGACCAATCACGGCAATCGCACTCGCGCTGACCATCGCGCTCACGCTCTTCGCGTGCGGAACCACAACGAAAAACGACGGCACAGGCACAGGCACAGTCCCCGGCGCGTCAACAAACCCGTCGTCGGCGCCCGGCGAAATCATCAAGCTTGAAAACGCGTACACAGAGACAAAAATCCCCGTTGAAATCGAGCAGGCTTACGGCTCCGGCTTTGAAGTCGTCGGCGACAAAATCGTGTTCATGGACTACATAACCGTTAAGGTCAGCGAGGTTGACGAAAACGGCGACAAGCGACCCGACGTATCTTACGCCGTGCTGAAGTCCGCAAAGCTGGACGGCTCGGAGATGCTGGAGATTTGGAAACCCGAGGTCATCGGCAACGGAGAGCCGGACGAGGACGGATTCGTTACCAACTATGGACTTAACGCTTTCGCGCCGGGAACGGACGGAACCATTTGGTTGGTGCTGACGGAAGCGAGATGGAACAACGACCAAGTGAACCCAATCTATGAGAGTAAATCAAGTCTCGCCCACCTGTCCGCAACGGGCGAGTTGCTGTCCACGCTCGACCTCAAGACGGTCAACGACGGACAGGACTTCTATTCGCAGCAAATGAGCACCGACAAGGACGGCAATGTCTACATAACGGGCAGCAACGGCTCCGTGTTTGTCTTTGACGGCGCGACGGGCGAGCTTGCGTTCACCCTTAAAGACCAATTGGATTATATTTACGGCATGGTCGAGACGAACAAGGGCAACGTCGTGTACCTCTCGCGCGGCACGGACGCTTACGAGTTCCGCACCATTGACTACGCGGCGAAGAAGTCGAGCCCGCCTGTCAAGTACACGGGCACCGCCTACTTCAACTCAATCGTCAGAGGTACGGGCGAATACTCGTTCTACTACGTGCTCGGCGCGTCGCTATGGGCGATGAATCTTGACACAATGACGGAGACGAAGATTATCAACTTCCAGAACTCCGACATCGACTCAAGTCTCGTTCAAGGCATGGCCGCGATGGACGACGGCAGCTTTGTCGCGTTTTATATGGACTGGAGCAGCGGCGGTCAACCGACCTCAATGGGTTACTACCACCTCGTGGAGAACAAGAACGCGACGCTGGAGGGCAAGACGCTAATTACGCTCGGTAGCACATACGCGGGCGGCGACCTTTCAAGCGCGGTGATGAAATACAACAAATCGCACCCGAACGTGCGCATCACAATCAAGGACTACAGCGACGACAATCACATTGATTACACGACGGCGATTGCGAACTTTGACCTTGACATCGTGCAGGGTCGCGCGCCTGACATCATCAATTTGCAACAGCTTAACACCGTCAAGTACTCGTCCAAGGGAGTGCTCGCGGACCTGAACCCGCTTCTGGACGCGGACCCGACGCTCGACCGCGCGAACATGTTTGAGAATATTCTCGAGGCGTGCTCGCTTGACGGCAAGCTGTACCACATAATCCCGCAGTTTGGCATCGTCTCGCTCGCCGGCAAAGCGTCCATATTCGGACCCGACCCGAGCATCACGCCCGCCGAGCTGAACGCGATTCTGGAGAAATACCCCGACGCGCAGCTCCTGCAATCGTTCTCCGCCGAGACGTGGATTTACCTGTCAATACTCTATAATCTCGACGAGTACATTGACTGGGCGACGAGCACCTGCAACTTTGACACGCCCGAGTTCGCCTCGACGCTTAATCTCGCGCGCCGCTTCAAGACGGAGAAAGAGTTGCAGCTGCAATACGAGCAGCAGTACGCGGACGGCTACTACCGTCAGGACGAGGACGCGGACTACCAAAACGACAAATCTCTGCTCTCATACGGCGGCGTTGAAGAGGTGCAAGCCGTGCGCGGTATGAAAGAGATGTTCGGCGAAGATGTAACCTACGTCGGATTCCCGTCGGGAGGTGAGGGCGGCTCGATGATTTCGGCAGCCACCGATTTCGCAATCGCCGCAACGTCGCAGAACAAAGAAGCCGCGTGGGATTTCATCAGCTCAATGCTGCAAACCGGCACGGCGGTGCGCTACGGGCTGACGCTCGACAAGCGCGTGGTTGAAAGCTCGATTGCAAAGGAAATGATTCCGTTGCGTGAGCGCAACTTTGAAGAGGGCGTTCAGCTGCGCGACTACCTGTCCGGCGGTTGGAGCGGCACGACGGTGTACTCGCTCGAAGAGCTTGAGCAGACCGTTAAGAACGGCTTTGACATCGACATTGACAACTACGCCGTGACGCAAGCGGAAGCCGACCAGTTCTTGGGCATTATCACGAGCGCGAAGCGCATGTTGTCCACGGGCAGCAACGAGCAGATTCAGAACATCATCAACGAAGAAACAGGTCCGTTCATAGCGGGTCAAAAGACGGCGGAGGAGACGGCGCGCATTATCCAGAGCCGCGTCGGACTTTATGTCAGCGAAAACAGCTAAACAACGCGAAAGCCGCGTCCGCGCGGAACCGCCGCGACAATAATTTTCCCCGCGAAAGAAAAACGCGCCGCTCGGGCGCGTTTTTTGCTTGAAAGATTATGCGCGTTGTGGTAAAATACAATATTCTCATTATGTCCCAATATATGTCGAAAGGAATTGACCGTATGGCTTTGCGGGAAACGCTTAACGCGTACAAGGCGCGTGACCCCGCCGCGCGGAGCAGCATAGAAATATTCCTGCTCTACCCGGGCGTACACGCGACGATTAACCACAGGTTCGCGCACTGGCTGTACAAAAGAAAATTGCGATTTTTGGCTCGTGTCGTGTCGCAATGGTCGCGGTTTTGGACGGGAATCGAAATTCACCCGGGCGCGACTATCGGTCGGCGGTTCGTGATTGACCACGGCTTCGGCATCGTAATCGGCGAGACGGCGGAGATTGGCGACGACGTGCTGCTGTATCAGGGAGTTACCCTCGGCGGTACGGGCAAGGACACGGGCAAGCGGCACCCGACGATAGGCAACAACGTTCTTATCGGCGCGGGCGCAAAGGTGCTCGGACCGTTCCGTGTCGGCGACAACTCGCGCATCGCGGCGGGCGCCGTCGTGCTCAAGGAGGTGCCGGCGGAGTCAACGGCGGTCGGCGTTCCCGCGCGCGTCGTGCGTGTTTCGGGGCAGAAGCCGGACTTCGCGTCCGAGTTGGACCAAATCGGCTATACAGACCCGGTCGCGGTCGAGATGTCCGCAATGCGCGGTCAGCTTGAGGCGCTGGAAGAGAGACTTGTTGAAATCAGCCGCGACAGCAGCGGCTTGTAGGAGGATTTACAAATGAAGCTCTACAACACTAAGACTACGCAAAAAGAAGAGTTTGTGCCGCTCCACGCGGGCAAGGTGAACATGTACGCCTGCGGACCGACGGTTTACAACTATATCCACGTGGGCAACGCCCGCCCGATTGTCATGTTTGACGCGCTGCGCCGCTACTTCGAGTTTTCGGGCTATGACGTGACGTTCGTGCAGAACTTCACGGACATTGACGACAAAATCATCAACGCGGCGAACAAGGCGGGAGTGCCGTACACGGAGCTGACGGAGAAATTTATCGCCGAGTACTTCACCGACGCGCGCGGGCTCGGCGTTCGCGCCGCGACTGTGCACCCGCGCGCCACGGAGAATATCGCGGAGATAATCGCGCTGATTCAAACGCTAATCGGCAAAGAGCTTGCCTATGAGCGCAACGGCGACGTGTACTTCCGCACAGAGAACTTCAGCGGATACGGCAAGCTGTCGCATCAGCCGCGTGACGCGCTACTTGCGGGCGCGCGCGTTGAGGTGGACGAGGTTAAGGAGTCGGCGGTTGACTTCGCGCTCTGGAAGTCCGCGAAGCCGAACGAGCCGTATTGGGATTCGCCGTGGGGTCGCGGTCGCCCGGGCTGGCACATCGAGTGCTCCGCCATGAGCTTGCGTTACCTCGGCGAAACGCTCGACATACATTGCGGCGGACAGGACCTTGTGTTCCCGCACCACGAGAATGAAACGGCGCAGTCCGAGGGCGCGACGGGGCGCGAATTTGCGCGCTACTGGCTGCACAACGGCTTTATCAGCATCGACAACAAGAAAATGTCCAAGTCGCAGGGCAACTTCTTCACCGTGCGCGACGCGGCGGAGGTTTACGGGTACGAGACGCTGCGCATGTTCCTGCTCATGAGCCATTACCGCAGCCCGCTGAACTACTCCGTCGATGTTCTGACGCAGGCAAAAACCGCGCTGGAACGACTGAAAACCGCGCGCTCAAACTTCGTGTTCCTCACCGAGAACGGCGAGGACGGCGCGCTGAAACCCGCGGAAGCCGAATTTACGGCGAATCTCCCGCGCTTCCGTGAGCGATTTGTCGCGGCGATGGACGACGACTTCAACACAGCCGACGCAATCAGCATACTGTTCGAGCTTGTGCGCGAGGGTAACTCCGCGCTCGCGGCGAAGGACGAGAACGCGCCGACAAAGGCTCTCGCGGCGGCGATTCTCGCGGCGTTTGACGAGCTTGAAAACGTCGTAGGGTTAATCTACGGCGAGCCTGAAGCGGCGACTGACGACCTTGCGGCGGAAGTTGAGGCGTTAATCGAGGCGCGCGCCGCCGCCCGCGCGGCAAAGGACTGGTCAAAGGCGGACGAGATTCGCGACAGGCTGAAAGCGATGAACATAACGCTAGAGGACACGCCGCAGGGCGTAAAGTGGAAGCGCGGCTGAACACAATCAAAGCTAATCGGAAAAGAGCGTAATTTACAATGGCGAACGAATCTCTGAAACAGCGTGCGGACTTTGCCACGGGCAGCGTCCGCGCGCACATTTTACGTCTTGCGGTGCCCATGACGGTGGCGCAGCTCGTAAACATACTGTACAGCATTGTTGACCGCATGTATCTCGGTCGTATGCAGGACACGGGTATGCTCGCGCTCACGGGTATCGGAATAGTTATGCCCGTAATCAGCATCTTGACGAGCGTCGCGTCACTCTGCGGCACGGGCGGCGCGCCGCTGTGCTCAATCGCGCGCGGACGCGGCGACAACGACGAAGCGGAACGCATAATGGGCACATCGTTCTCGCTGCTGCTCATTCTCGGCGTTGTCATGACCACCGTCGTAATCGCGCTTAAGGAGCCGCTGCTCATTCTGTTCGGCGCGAGCGGCGAGACGCTGCCGTATGCGGAGGATTACCTGACGATTTACACGCTCGGAACCATCTTCGTCATGATAGGGCTCGGACTGAACCCGTTCGTCAACTCGCAAGGCGCGGCAAAGCGCGGAATGATGACAGTCACGCTCGGCGCGGCGGTGAATATAGTGCTCGACCCGCTGTTCATTTTCGTGTTCCATATGGGCATAAAAGGCGCGGCACTCGCGACGATTATCGCGCAATTTTGCTCCGCCATGTGGGTGCTCGCGTTTTTGACGGGCAAAAAGGCAATAATACGACTGAGATTTAACCGCATGAAGCTGCAAGCGCGGCGCGTGCTGCAAATCGTCGGTCTGGGCATGTCCGGCTTTTGCATGAGCATGACGACGAGCCTAATCCAAATTGTCTGCAACGCGACGCTGCAAAGCTACGGCGGCGACCTGTACGTCGGCGCGATGACGGTTATAAACGCCGTGCGCGAGGTGGTGTTCATGGCGGTCAATGGGCTGAACAACGGCGCGACGCCCGTCATGAGCTACAACTACGGCGCGCAGAGGTACGACAGGCTGAAAACCGCGATTCGCTTTTCCGTAATCGTGACGATGAGCTACGCGCTGCTTGTCGTAATTGTGACGATGGCGTTCCCGGGCGCGCTGTTCCGCGTGTTCAACAACGAGCCGGAGCTTATCGCCGTCGGTGTGCGCGCAATGCGCATTTACTTCGTGATGTTCGTGTTCATGTCGATGCAAACCTCGGCGCAGGTGGTGTTCCTCGCGCTCGGCAAGTCCAAGCGGGCGATTTTCTTCTCGCTGCTGCGCAAGGCAATTATCGCCGCGCCGCTAACGGTGCTGCTGCCGCTAATCGGTTTCGGCACGGACGGCGTTTTCTTTGCCGAGGCGATTAGCCAGCTCGTCGGCGGCTTGGTCTGCGGCGGAGCGATGTACTTTACGCTGTACAGAAAGCTACCTTCGGAGCCGACAAACGCGCAAATTGTTGTGTAGTTCGCGGTTTGACACTTGACATTATAAATGATAGAATATTTATTCAATAACTGTAACAAATGATGGGAGGGCGCGCGATGTGGGTTTCCGACAAGTGGCATGACTACGAGTTGCTCGACTGCTCCGGCGGGGAGCGACTTGAGCGGTGGGGCAAGCAGATACTTGTGCGCCCCGACCCGCAGGTTATATGGCAAACGCCAAAGACGCACGCGGGCTGGCGCAACCCGTCCGCGCGTTACTCGCGCTCGTCAACGGGCGGCGGACATTGGGACAAGTCCGATTTGCCCGATAGTTGGCAGGTCAAGTACGGCGAGCTGACGTTTAACGTGCGCCCGATGAACTTCAAGCACACGGGCGTATTCCCCGAGCAGGCGACGAACTGGGATTACGCCGCGCGAACTATTCGCAAGGCGGAGCGACCGATTAGCGTCCTGAACCTGTTCGCTTACACGGGCGCGGCTTCCGTCGCCGCGGCGTCCGCGGGCGCGAGCGTTTGCCACGTGGACGCGGCGCGCGGCATGGTAAACTGGGCGCGTGACAACGCCAAGTCCTCGGGACTTGAGGAGAAGCCCGTGCGCTGGATTGTGGACGACTGCGCGGCGTTTGTGGAGCGCGAAATTCGGCGCGGCAGACGCTACGACGCGATTATTATGGACCCGCCGTCTTACGGGCGCGGACCCTCGGGCGAGACATGGAAGCTTGAGGACGATTTGTACGCGTTTGTAAAGCTCTGCGTCGGCGTATTGTCCGACGACCCGCTGTTTGTGATAATCAATTCCTACACGACGGGACTTTCACCCGCCGTGCTGACGTATATTTCGGAGTCGCTGTTCGGCAAAAGGTTCGGCGGCAAGGCGGAGAGCCAAGAATTGGGGCTGCCCGTAACAAGCTCGGGGCTTGTGTTGCCCTGCGGCGCGGCGTGCAGGTGGGAGCGTATCGTATGAGCGGAATTATTGAAACGCAGCAGCTTTCGTTCTCATATCGCGAGACGGATGGCAGCGAGCGACTGACGCTGAACGGACTGGATATAGCGATTCAAGAGGGCGAGTTCGTCGCGATACTCGGTCACAACGGCTCCGGCAAATCGACGCTTGCGAAGCACTTCAACGCGATGCTCCTGCCTGCGGGTGGGCGCGTCTTAATCGGCGGCATGGACACCGCGGACGAGAAGCTTGTGCTCGAAATTCGCCGCCTTGTCGGAATGGTTTTCCAGAACCCCGACAACCAGCTCGTCGCCAACGTGGTTGAAGAGGACGTGGCGTTCGCGCCCGAAAACCTCGGCTGCGCGCCTGACGAGATTCGCAGACGAGTGGACGACGCGCTGAACGCCGTGGGCATGTACGAGTACCGCGAGCACGCGCCGCACAGACTGTCAGGCGGGCAAAAGCAGCGCGTCGCGATTGCGGGCACGCTCGCGATGAAGCCGCGATGTATCGTGTTTGACGAGCCGACGGCGATGCTTGACCCGCTCGGACGAGAGCATGTCGTCGGGCTTATCCACAAGCTGCGCGAGGAACTGGGCGTGACGATTGTGCTGATAACGCACCACATGGAGGAAGCAATCGGCGCGGACCGCATACTCGTGCTCAACGCGGGAGAGGTCGCCATGGAGGGCACGCCGCGCGAGATATTCACGCGGATTGCCGACCTGCGCGAGATTGGGCTTGACGTGCCCGAAACGGTGCTGCTTATGGACGAGCTGAACGCGCGCGGCTTCGGGCTTGAACTCGGCGCGCTGACGGTTGAGGAATGCGCGAACGCGATTCTCGCGCAATTGCAATGAATATTTTAGACGCGAAGTCTGATAAGGTATGGTAAGCCGAATGAACCCTATCATCAAAACAGAAAAAATTTCGCACGTGTACAGCGTTGACACGCCGTTTGAGCGCGTTGCGATTAAAGACGTGGATTTCGAGGCGGAGCGCGGTGAGTACATCGGTGTCATCGGGCACACAGGCTCCGGCAAATCGACGTTTATTCAGCATCTGAACGGTTTGCTCGTCCCGTCCTCCGGGCGCGTGCTGTACGACGGAAACGACATTCGCGCGTCCAAGGCGGCGACGAGAGACGTGCGCTTCAAGGTCGGGCTTGTGTTCCAATACCCCGAGTATCAGTTGTTTGAGGAAACCGTGTTCAAGGACATAGCGTTCGGTCCGCGCAACATGGGGCTGTCGGAAACGGAAATTGACGCGCGCGTGCGCGAGGCGGCGGGCTTCGTCGGACTGCCGGACGCGAAGCTTGAGGTTTCACCGTTCGACCTGTCGGGCGGAGAGAAACGCCGCGCCGCGATTGCGGGAGTTATCGCAATGCGACCCGAAGTCCTGATTCTCGACGAACCGACGGCGGGGCTTGACCCGCACGGGCGCGACGAAATTCTGGGCAACATCGACGCCTACAGACGCTCCACCAACGCGACGATTCTCGTCGTGACGCACAGCATGGACGAAATCGCGAAGAGCGCGGACCGCCTGTTTGTGTTCTCCGGCGGCGAAATTGTCATCAGCGGTACTCCGCGAGCGGTGTTTTTGCGCGGGGACGAGTTGCGGCAAATGGGGCTTGCCGTACCGAAGGTAACGGAGATTGCGCACAGACTGCGCGACGCGGGCGTTGCGGTCAGCGCGGACATTTACACGATAGAGCAGCTTGCGACGGAGCTTGCAAGTATGCGCGCGGCGATTCGGGGTGGAGGGACAAATGCTTAAAGACATCACTCTGGGGCAGTTTTTCCCCGGCAACTCAATCGTGCACAGGCTTGACCCGAGGACGAAGCTCGCGCTCACGCTGTTCTATATTGTCGCGCTGTTCATGTGCAAGAGCTACTTCGCGTTCGCGCTCATGGCGGTCGTGCTCGTCGCGATTATCGTCGCGTCACAGCTCAACGCGCGCGTGATACTCAAGGGCTTGAAGCCCGTCGCAATAATTATTATCGTCACGGCGATACTCAACATTTTCCTAACGCCGGGAGAGCCGATTTTCGAGTGGTGGATTATCAGCATTTCGGTTGAGGGGATTATCATGGCGGTGCTCATGGCGGTGCGGCTCATACTGCTCGTTACGGGCACGTTCATGGTGTCCTACACAACCTCGCCGCTCGCGCTGACGGACGCGATTGAGTCGCTGCTGTCGCCGCTGAAAAAGCTGCATTTTCCCGTTCACGAGCTTGCGATGATGATGAGTATCGCGCTGCGGTTCATACCGACGTTGATTGAGGAAACGGACAAGATTATGAGCGCGCAAAAGGCGCGCGGCGCGGACTTCGAGACGGGCAACATCTTGCGCCGCGCAAAGGCGATGCTGCCGATTCTCGTGCCGCTGTTCATCAGCGCGTTCAGCCGCGCGGACGAGCTTGCCGACGCGATGGAAAGCCGCTGTTACCACGGCGGCATCGGGCGCACGCGCATGAACACGCTCCACGCCGAAGCGCGCGATTACGTTGCGCTGTTGGGCGGCGTGGTCATTATCGGCGCGGTCGTCGCGCTGAATATCCTGCTGTGAGAACGCTCGCGCTGCGCCTGCGCTATGACGGCTCGCGGTTCCACGGTTGGCAGGTGCAAAAGACGAAACGCGCCGAAAGACCTCTCCCGACCGTCTGCGGCGAGGTTGAGCGCGGACTTGCCAAAATCCTGAAGTCGCCCGTCAGCGTCGTCGGTTGCGGGAGGACGGACGCGGGAGTGCACGCGGAGCGATACTGCGCAAGCTTCAGGACAGAGGGGACAATCCCCGCGGAGCGTCTGCCTTACGCGCTGAATACGGTGCTGCCGCCGGAGATTGCGGCGGTGGACGCAGCGGACGCGCCCGACGACTTCAACGCGATTCTGTCATGCGTAAAAAAAGAATACACCTACCGCGTAATCTGCTCGCGTTTACGCGACCCGTTTCTTGCGAATCGGGTGCACTATTACGGGCAAACGCCCGACCTTGCGGCGATGCGCACGGCGGCGCAAGCCTTTGTCGGAACGCACGACTTTGCCGCCGTTCGCAACGTCGGAACGATGACGAAAACGACCGTGCGAACCGTGCATTGGTTCGAGTCAGAGATGGACGGCGACGCGCTGACATTTCGCGTCTGCGCCGATGGTTTCCTGTACAACATGGTGCGCGCGATGGTCGGAACGCTGCTGTACGTCTCGGAGGGCAAGCTCGCGGCGGAGGAAATTCCGCGTCTGCTCGAGCTTGGCGACAGGCGGCTCACGGGACCGACGGTGCCGCCGCACGGACTGTACCTTTCGCGCATATGGTACGACGGAGAAGTGGGCGAGATGATGGCGCGGTGACGGCTTGTGACGCTCGCTCGCGTTTGTTCACAATTTGTTGTATCTTTTTTAATACTGCCATGCTATAATGTCCCTATGTATAGTGTGAAATATCGCCGTCGGAGGGCATATGACGAAGCCTAAAAAGAAAAAAGTCGCGGCTCGGATTATCTCGTTAGTTCTGATTCTCCTTGTTATCACAGCTCTCGCGCTGATGTTATTCGTCGGCGGCGAGTTAAGCGTGGACGGCGCGCGCAAGGCGCTATCGAGCTTTAAGAAGCGCGAAGCCGCGTCGGAATTTTTCTTTGAACAAGGGGTAGACCGCGTGTTCGCGAGCGTCGGGGACTCGATTGTCGCCGCGGGCGACGTCGGCTTGCAGGTTATCGGAGTGGACGGCGAGGTGCTGCACCGCGACATTGTGCGGTTGGGCACGCCCGCAATCGCGCGCTCCGGCGGCATTGCCGCGGTTTACGACATAGGCGGAACGTCGCTCCGCATAGTTGACAAGGACGGCGCGCTGGCAAAGCTTGAGTCTGAAACCCCGATTGTCTCCTGCTCCGTGGGCGCGGGCGGTTATGTCGCGCTCGTGACAGATGAGGGCGGCGGGTACATCTCGGGCGTTAAGGTGTTCGGCGGACGCAACTACAGCGGCAAATACAGGTGGCGCACAGCGGACGGCTACGTTATTGCGGCGGCTGTCTCTAACGACAACAAGAGCGTCGCGATTCTGACCGCGCAAAACGGCGGAAGCATAATTCACTTCTTCAGCCTTGACAGCGAAACTGAACGCGCGCAATGCGTGTTCGACGGCGAGCTGCTGCTCGACATAGCATACGGCGGCGACGGGAATGTTGTCGCAATCGGGCGGAGCGGTGTATATACTGTCAACAGCAGAAGCGCAAATCGCTCCGTTGTGTACGATTACGCGGGCAGCGTCCTCGGCGGATTCTCGCTCGGCGGAGACGGCTATGTGCCGCTCCTGTTGCGCGACGGGAAAGCGGCGAGACTTGTAACGGTGGACCTCGGCGCGACGAACGGCGCGGTGCTGGCGGACATTCCCGCAGAGGGCGACCTGCTTTGGCTTGACGCATACGGCGACCGCATTGCGGTGCTGTGGGAAGCGCGGCTCGTCGGGTACGACAAACGCCTTGCGGAGCGCGGCACGCGGGAAAACGCGCTCGGACTGTCATCAGTGCTCCTGCGGCGCAACGGAAAAGCTCTGGCGATTGGCGCGCACAACGCGTCCGTGTTTGAAATAGACTGAAATAAATCGGACTGCGGAAATACCGCTTTCCGCTTCGGAGGAATGTGCTTTGGCTTTCATAATTGATTTTGTGCTTATTGCTATCCTCGGCTTATCGTTCTGGCGCGGCTGGAAAAACGGTCTTGTTCGCGGAATATTCGGCATATTGGGCTTGCTTGTCGCGATTATCGGCGCGAACATACTGGCAAACACGTTCTCGCCCGAGTTCTCCGGTATGCTTCGCCCATTCGTCGGCGGGCTTGTGGACTCAACGCTTACCGACGTGCTGCGTCCCGCCGGGTCGGACGCGGTGGACGGCGACGTGCCGCTTGACGTTGAGGGCGGGGGAGAGGTTTATAACGCGGCATACAACGCGCTTCGCAAAATCGGGCTGTTCGATTCCGCCGCGAAGTCACTCGCGGAGAAAATCGCGGGCGACACGGAGGGCGGAGGCAACTCAATTTCCCGCGCGCTTACGGATAAGCTGACTTCAACGCTGTCATACGTGGCTGTGTTCGCGATAGCGTTCATTCTGCTGTCGATAATCATCGCCGTAATCGGCAACCTCGTGAATTTCGTGTTCGAGCTGCCGGGCTTGAAGCTGCTGAACGCAATCGCGGGCGGGACTTTCGGGCTTGGAAAGGGACTGCTCGTCGTGCTGTTTATCGCGCTTGTGGTGCGCTATGTCGGCATACTGAAGCCCGACGCGGTGGAGCAAACGGCTGTGCTGGACTTCTTCGTTAACCACAACGTAATCGCGAATACTCTGGGCATTTAGCCCAAACCGCAGCTTGGTAAAAACGTATTATTAAGGAGACGTAAGCGTGAAGAGAATACCGAACATGTTTTCTGCGTTTCGGATATGTCTCGTACCCGTTTTTGTTTACGCGTATTTTTCGCAGACGGGTGACGTAAAGATATTTGCCGTCATTATATATTTTGTCGCGGGCGTTACGGACTTTTTAGACGGCTTCATTGCGCGCCGCCTGAATGTGACCTCTAACTTGGGCAAGATACTTGACCCTCTGGGCGACAAGCTCATGATGGTATCGGTTATGACGTGTATCACGATTGACGGGATTATCCCCGTGTGGGCTGTCGCGGCGGCTTTCGGCAAGGAACTAATCATGGGCGTGGGCGGACTTCTGCTCCACAGTCGGGCGGGCGAGATACCGCCGTCCAACATCTTCGGCAAGACGTCAACCGTCGTGTTCCTCGTCGTCTGCATCGTGCTCATGGTGTTCCGCGACATTCCAAGCAAGTGGGCGACGGTGATGATTGCCGTTGCAATTGCGCTGATGTTCGTCGCTCTCGTGAGCTATATCGCGACCTATGCAAAGGCAATCAAAGCAGACGAGCAAAAGTAACGCAAGATTCATCGCCGCCGCAAGGCTCGATTGGCGGCGGCAGATATAGGGCAAATTCAGCCCATATATTCAGATTGAGAAAAGAGGTAGTATCTATGCCAACAATGTGCTCCAGATGCAAGAAAAATGCGGCGGTGGTTCCAATCACGCGATATGAAAACGGAACCCCCACCAACGGCGGTATATGTCTAAAGTGCGCGCACGAGATTCACCTGAAGCCGATTGACGACTTAATCAAGCGTTTCGGGCTGACGGAGGAGGACCTCGACGGCGCGAGCGAGGAAATTATGGAGGTTCTGGGGAGCATGGACGGCATGACGGAAGCCCCCGAGTCGTCCGATAACGGCAGAACAGAGACATTTCCGTTCCTTAACCGCCTGTTCAGCGGTCCGCCCGACGATGCAACGCCGCCCCCCGCGCGGGGAAATGACGACGGTCCGCCGCAACCGTGGCGCGACGGGCGTGAGCGCGCGCAAAACGCACAGCAGAGCGGCGGAGACAAGAAGCGCAAATACCTCGAGAGCTACTGCATCTCGCTGACACAGCGCGCGCGGGACGGCAAGCTCGACCGCATGATTGGGCGCGTCGGTGAGACGGAGCGCGTCGTGCAGATACTTAACCGCCGCCAAAAGAACAACCCTTGTCTCATTGGCGAACCCGGCGTCGGTAAAACGGCGATTGCGGAGGGACTTGCGCAGCGCATTGTCAGCGGCGACGTGCCCTATAAGCTCGCCGACAAAGAGGTGTACATGCTTGACCTAACGGCGCTCGTCGCGGGCACGCAGTTCCGCGGACAGTTTGAGAGCCGCATGAAAGGTCTTATCGAAGAGGTCAAGGCTCTGGGTAACATAATTCTCGTTATCGACGAGGTGCACAACCTAGTCGGCGCGGGCGACGCGGAGGGTTCGATGAACGCCGCGAACATACTGAAGCCCGCCCTGTCGCGCGGCGAAATTCAGGTTATCGGCGCGACGACGTTCAACGAATACCGCAAGCACATAGAAAAAGACAGCGCGCTTGAGCGTCGCTTCCAACCCGTAACGGTGAACGAGCCGTCAATCGCGGAGTCCGTTGAAATTCTGCGCGGAATCAAGCACTATTACGAGCAGTACCACGGCATTTCAATCTCCGACGAGATGGCGCAGAAAGCCGTCGTCCTCAGCGAGCGGTACATCACCGACCGTTTCCTGCCGGACAAGGCGATTGACCTGATTGACGAGGCGTGCTCCGATATGAACCTCAAGAGCGAGCAGATTATTCGCTCGGACAAGATTCGCCGCGAAAAGGCGGATTTGCAAAAAGAGCGCGAACTGATTCTGTCGCAGCCCTCCGGCGCGGAGGATTACGCGCGCCTTGCGGAGCTGCGCAGCCGCGACATTCAGATTTCCGAAGAACTTGAGCAGCTCGAAAAGAACGGCGCGCCCGAATTGACGCTTGACAGCCTTGCGCGAGTAATTGAGCTTTGGACAAAGATTCCCGCGAGCAGCATACGTGAGGACGAGTACAGGCGGCTCGCCGACCTTGACACGCGGCTTAAGGCGCACATCATCGGGCAGGACCAAGCGGTTGACCTCGTGACGGCGGCGATTCGCCGCAACCGCGTCGGCATTTCCGCAAAGCGCAAGCCCGCGTCGTTCATCTTCATCGGCTCCACGGGCGTTGGCAAAACGGAGCTTGTTAAGCGTCTGGCGGAGGACTTGTTTGACGCGCCCGACGCGCTCATACGCTTCGACATGTCGGAGTTCATGGAGCGTCACACCGTTTCGCGCATCATCGGCTCGCCACCGGGATACGTGGGTTACGACGAAGCGGGGCAACTGACCGAGAAGATTCGCCGCCGACCCTACAGCGTGATACTGTTCGACGAAATTGAAAAGGCGCACCCCGACGTTATGAATATCCTCCTGCAAATCCTTGACGACGGGCGGCTGACCGACGCGCACGGGCGCACGGTGAACTTTGAGAACACAATAATCATCATGACGACAAACGCGGGCAGCGAGCGGCGCGAAACCTCGCTCGGCTTTAACCGCTCGGTCAACGAGCAGGGCAAGGAGAAGTCCGAAAAAGCTCTGCACGACTTCCTGCGCCCCGAGTTTATCAACCGCGTTGACGAGGTTGTGTACTTCAACCGCCTGACCGAGGACAACTTCAAGCACATCGCGCGGCTCATGCTTGACGAGCTTGCGGAGTCCATGGCGGAGCGGCGCATTGAGCTGACATACGACGACAGCCTTGTCGATTACCTCACGAAGAAGTCGTTCTCCGAAACCTACGGAGCGCGCAACCTGCGCCGCACGATTCAAAAGGATGTTGAGGACGCAATCGCCGCCGAGCTGATTTCGGGCTACGCGCGCAAGGTGACAAAGGTCGGCGTGACCGCGGTAGAAGGCAATATACAAATTCTCGCAATCTAACGGCAAACAAACAATAACAGAGCCATATGAAACGCCCGTTTCGTATGGCCCTGTTTTACTATCCCAAGCTACTTAATCCCGCATTGCTCGCGAATGTACCGCTCAATCACCAAGACGCGCGGCTTCAAATGCTGCTTCAGCACGGCGGCGAGCGTCCCCGACAGCCCCATCTCGCCGAAATACACGCCCGGCGCAAGCGCGAACTTAACGAACGCCTCAAGCCGTATCACATCGGGAGAATAGTAAATGCCGATATACTGCGGACCCATGGCAAGCCCGTAACCCTTGCGCCACAGGGATTGCCCCTTGTAGCTGATGAGCTTGAAGCCCTCCTTTGCCATGTAATCGGCAAGCTCTTGCTCAAGCTGCGCGGGCAGCGTTGGCACGGCGATTTCGTTGATGTAGCGTGACATATTTTGTCCTCCGTTCGTAAACTAAGTGTGCAGCGTGTAGTCGCGCTCAAACAGCTCCTCGCAGATTTGCAGTCTAAGCGCGTCCGTCGGCGCGTGCGCAAGCAGCGCTTTTATGAGAAACGGCTTGCGCTGATTGTAATATTTCGGCAACCCGTTTTGCTTCAAAATGTGCCCCAACTCATTGCGCCACAGCAGGTGCAATTGCTTGCGCCAAGTGAACTTCGGGCTTTGCGCCGCCTCGCGAACGCGCTCGAACCCGTCCTCACCCAAGCAAATTATGCCCCAGTAATCGGGCACATGCTCCGCGACGTGACGGCGGTGACTCGCCCCGACGACGACATAATTCTCCTCAAAATAGCGGCTGTACTCGGTAATTTGCCCGGGCAAACGCGCGTAAGTATCCGTGTCGCCCTTGATTTCGTAGCCTGTCACGCGGTCGGTTACGGCAACGATGTCGGCGCGCGCGTTGCCGATTACAAGCTCGTCAAAGAACCGAATCTTCGGGTGAAGCTCGTCCAAATACGCGCATAGAGCCTCGCGAATTTCAAAGTCGTTCATGCGCGGCTACTTCTTGCCAAGCTCGCGTTCCGCCTGCGACGGGCGCAGGTAGACGGGAACAAGCGCGCTCACATCGGTTGCGTCGCAATGCAAAGCCGCTAGCGAAACGCCGTATGCGGACTGCTGCCGCAAAGCCTTGGGAGCAAGAACCGCGTTCGGCAGCAGCGGAAAGCACAGCTCCGCCCCGTCACCGAGCAAACAGAACGGTCGTGCGCTGACCCGCGCTTCCTCGGCAAGCTCCGCAATCGACAGCGCTCGGTCGTCGCACAGTCGAACAAGAGAGCCGCCGCGATACTCAAACTTCGCGTTATAAATCTGCGAACGTCGCGCGTCCATCACGGGGCAGAGGATTACGCCCTCAATTTCGGGCAGGGAAGCCATCGCTTCGAGCGTGGACACGCCGCAAATCGGCAAATCCGCGCCCCACGCAAGCCCCTTAGCCGCCGCAACGCCGATGCGCACGCCCGTAAACGACCCGGGACCGACGGATACCGCGAGTCGGTCAACGTCCTGCAATGACTGCTCTGTGTTCGCCAGCATGTCCTGCGCCATTTTCAACAGCGTGCGGCTGTGCGTCAGCCCGCTGTCCTGAAAGTACTGCGACAGTAAGCGGTCGCCGTCCGTAAGCGCAACGGACGCGGCTTTTGCGGAGGACTCAAACGCCAGAATTTTCATTGGCTCACACCTCAGTATTGATGTCGATACAGCGCGAACTGTCGTCGGTTTTACTGATGCGAACAGTCACGCAATCGGGCGGGAGCGCGTCCTCAACGTTCTCGCTCCACTCAACGGCGATAATCCCGCCGCGCTCCAAATAATCGTCCCAACCTATATCGTAAAGCTCGTCCGACGTTGCCAGACGGTACATGTCGAAGTGAAACAGCGGCATGGCGGCTTGAATATTCGGATACTCGTTGACAATCGTAAACGTCGGACTGGACACGCGCGCGGCAATCCCAAGCCCCTCGGCAAGTCCGCGAACGAACGCGGTTTTGCCCGCCCCGAGGTCGCCGAACAGCGCGACGACGGTGTTTGGCGACAGACGCGCGGCGAGCCTTTTGCCGACAGTCGAGGTTTCGCGCTCGCTATTTGTTGTGATGGTCATATTGTCACTTCCGTGGCTCGTTTTATTTATGAGTATACACGCAAAAAAGCGATAACGCAAGTGCGTTATCGCTCGCGTATCACCATAAGCGCGAGCACGACCGCCGTGCCCAGCAGCGTGACATTGAACGCCGTAAGCGCGAGATACGCGCCGACCGCAAGCAATGTGAGCGTCAGTATTGCGCTCAGTACAAGCATCACTCGCGCGGCTGCTATGGGGAAGAACCGCGACAGCGCGGCTCCCAAAGCGCGCCCGCCGTCAAGCGCGCGTATCGGCACAAGGTTAAATACGCACAGAACGAACGACAAACCAGCAAGCTCGGTTGCGACCTCAAGCGCGAACTCGCGCCCGATAAACGACGCAATTACGGCGAGCGCGAGACTCGCGACAGGTCCCGCGAGTGCAATCGCAACCTCGCCGCCGTAGCCCACGGTTCCGCCGTAATACTCCATAGTCGCCCCCGTGAACCCGACAAATACGCTCCGAATCTCGGCGCCGCATAAGCGCACGGCGGCGTAGTGCCCCAATTCATGGAACAGCGCGGCAATCAGCGCGCAGGGAATGAGCGAACCCTCCCCGACGAGCATCATCACCGCGAGCGCGAGAAACGCTCCCGCGCCGACCCGCAGCTTTGCGAAGAATGGCAGGCTCACGCCCATGTCAGATAGAACTCGGGGTTAACATACATGCCGTCAATTCGCAGCTCGAAATGCAGACAGGGGCTTGTCGCGTTGCCCGTCGCGCCCACCGTCGCGATTTCTTCGCCCATGGCGACGGCTTGTCCCGCCTGCGCGGATATGGTCTTGCAATGCGCGTAACGCGTATCGACCGCGCCGCTCGTGATTATAATATAGTTGCCGTAAGTGGTGCTGTCGCCGACGGCGGTAACAACGCCGTCCGAAAAGGCGCGCACAGGCGCGCCCTCCTCCGCCGCAACGTCGGTACCGTAATGGAACTTGACCGTGCCGTTCAATCTGCGATAACCGAAGCCGGACGACACGGTGCCGTCAGCGGGAGCGGTAAAGCCGACGCCGAGCGCGGGCATGTCGTAGCTCACGCCGGCGGGCACGCCGTAGCCCTCGAACTCGCGCTGACCCTCGTTCCAAGCCGCGATTACGGCTCGCGCCAACTCGTCGGGCGCGGTGGGTATCCCCGTCGGCACTTCGTCACCCGCGGGCGTTTGCGGACTGTTCTCGGCAAACGCGGGCAAGTTCGCGTCGCTGTCGGCACCCGTCTCAACGCGATTGTCGCCGTCCTCAACCGTCGGCGGCACGACGACGACCTCAACCTCGGGAGTTTCGCCGCGAAACGCGATTGTCCAAACGTCGCTCATCACGTCCGAGAAGTCGCGCTCACCGCTCACACCGTCGCCGAGCGCGGCAAGAGCCGCCTTGTAATCGACGCTGAAGCCCAGCCATTGCGCCATAGCGTGCGTCGCCGTAGGAAACGCGAGCTTCATAAGCACGGCGAGCAGGAAAAGTGCGGCGCAAATCGCAAGCCGCGCTTCGTTCGGGCGAATAACGGAGCTTTGCGGCGCGGCGGTTGAGTGACGGCGGCGACGAGAAGTGTGCCGCCGCGCAGATGTGTTGTCCATAATTGCTCACCTCAAGGGATTATATGAGCTTGGTTTCCGCCTTATTCACATTGAAACCGCGCAAAGTTTGTGGTACAATACCCGTATTAGAGGTGATACCGCAATGCGAAAGAAATTCGTCGCCGTCATATTGATAATATTAACAGCCGCCGCATTGCTTGTGCCGCAGACGCGAGCGGCGGGTACGCTGTTCTGCTTCACCGCCGTGGAGGACACGCTGCTCCTGCCATTGCGCGAATCCGTCATGCCCATTTACTTCGGCAGCGAGCTGTACCTGCCATATACCGTGTTCTCGCACTTGGGCGTGTACAACGCGTATTCCGTAACCGACGAGCACTTGTACGTCTACAAGGGCAAAAAACGCCTTGACTTCTACATCAAGAGCGAGACGACTTACGACGAGAGCGGCGACAAATTGCCCGGCGTAACGGCGCGCATTTCGGGCGGCATTGCCTACGTGCCGATTGCTTTCATGTGCTCCCACTTCGACCTTGAGTATACCGTCACGCCGAGCGAACCCGCGAGCGTCCTGCGCATAAAATCCTCGTCTGCGACGTATAGTGACAAGGAACTCATAAGCAACAACCGCCGCCAAATGCAGTTCGCGTATGACGCGTATTTCGCGGCGGAGGCGACTCCGCCCCCGTCCTTTAACCCGATACCGTCCGCGCCCATAGCGTCGGCGGAGCCGACATTCCCAAGCACGACGATACACCTGAGCTTTTACGGCACAGGCGCGGGCGGACTTGACCGTATTCTTGCCGCGCTTATGGACGCGAACGTGACCGCGTGCTTCTTCCTCTCGCCGCAGGAGCTGCGCGATGAGCCGTCAAACGCGCGCCGTATTCACGGCAGCGGGCACAGCGTCGGCATATGGCTGAACACGGGCACGGAGGAGGAATACGACGAAGCGTCGCGTCTGCTGTTCGACGCGGCAAAGCTCAAAACCGTCCTCATTGCCGCGCCCGATACCGCGACAGCGGCGGCGGAGAGCACGGCGGCGGAGCGCGGTCTTGTCCTGCGCACAGCGTCGCGCATATACGGCGCGGACTCGAACGCTTCCGTGCTGTCCGTCGTCGCGCGGCTTCCCGTGACGGACGGAGCGCGCCGCGATTTCCGCTTCGCCTGTTCCGCAAACGCGGGGAACATACTGCCCGGGATACTGCAATACCTCGCCGAGCGGCAATACCTCGTGGCGCGAATCGTTGAAACCACGCCAAAGGTGTAACGCGGTTCGGGAAAATATTATATGGTTCGGGAAAGTGATAATATGCTTCGGAACTACTATTCGGAGGTTTACAAGATGCAACCTGTTAAAGTTATAGTCCTTGCCGCGGGGCAGGGGAAGCGCATACGCACCGAGGGCGTTGACCTGCCGAAAGTCCTGCGCCGCGCGAACGGGAAACCCCTGCTCGCATACGTGCTCGAAGCTCTGGACTTTGCAAAAGCCGACGACACCATAATTGTCGTCGGCTATCAAAAAGAGCGCGTAATCGAGGAATTTTCGGGCTATCGTTACGCGGTGCAGTCGGAGCAAAAGGGCACGGGACACGCGGCGTTGTGCGGCGCGGAATTGCTGACGGACTACACAGGTGCGGTGCTAATCTGCTGCGGCGACATGCCGCTCGTCAGCCGCGAAACGTATCGCGAGCTGCTGAACCGCCACTTCGCGGACGGCAACGACTGCACGATGCTGACAGGCTCAAGCGAGGTTCCGCTGCCATACGGCAGGGTACTGCGCGACGAGAACGGCGAGTTCCTGCGCATCGTCGAAAACGGCGACTGCACGGCGGAGCAACTGAACATTCGCGAGCTTAACGCGGGCGTTTACATATTCTCCCTGCCGCGTCTCATTCCCGCACTACATGCGCTGCGCACAAATAACAATCAGGGCGAGCTGTACCTGACGGACGCGCCGACCATAATAGCCGAGCGCGGCGGAAAAGTCGGCACGTGTAACATGGAACTCGGCAACCAAATTGTCGGCGTGAACAACGTCGAACAGCTCGAGCTCGTAGAGCGCATACTGCAACAGCGGGCGCGCTAACCGTCCAACAGCACCAGCTCATCATACTTGCCCTCAAGCTCGGCGTTAAGTCGGGCTTCATCGTCGTCCAATTCGAGCAGCTTCTCAAAGTCGGAGGCGTTCAACCAACGCTCGGCGGCAACGTCCGCGAGCTTTGTCTCAATCGCCGCAATCTCGCGCTCAAGCTTCGCAACCTGCTTTGCCGTGTCGCGCGCGCGCGGCGGACGCGTGTCCTCTTTCTTAACCGTAACCGCGCGCTTTACGTCCTGAGGTTTAGCCTTTGCGGCGCGGAGCTGCTCAAACGTCCCGTGGAAGTCCGTAAACTCACCGCCGTCAATCTCCCAAACGCGCGTCGCGAATCGCTCAATGAAATACCTGTCGTGCGACACGAACAGCAGCGTGCCGTCAAAGTCCGAAACGGCTTCCTCAATCCACTCGCGCGACGAAATGTCCAAATGGTTCGTCGGTTCGTCGAGTATCAGAAAGTTGATTTCCTCGTTCATCAAAATGCACAGCCGCAACCGACTCTGCTCTCCGCCGGAGAGCGCGCTGACGAGCTTGAACACGTCCTCGCCCGAGAATTTGAACGCGCCGAGACGGTTTCGCGCCGTCTGCACCGAGCTGTTCGTCTCCGAAACGAACGTGTCGAGCGCGGAGCGATACGGGTGGTCGAACTTCACAATCTGCGGCAGGAACGCAAACTTCGCCGCGGGACCGCGCTTGATTATGCCCGCGTCGGGCTTTTCCTCGCCCATAATCAGGCGAATCAGCGTCGATTTACCCGAGCCGTTGTCGCCGATAAGCGCAATGCGCTCGCCGGGCTTGACCTCCAGCTCAACGTCCGTAAACAGGCGTTTCTCGCCGTAAGACTTCGTGACCCCGCGCATAACCAACGCCTCATCCGCGCGAAAGTCGCGCTCCCCAAACCGCGCCTTTATGTGTCGGTCGCTGTTCGGGCGTTCAGTTTTCGTCAGCCGCTCAATGCGCGTCTCAATGGCGCGAGCCTTTACGACAAGCGCGTCGCTGCCTTTATCCAGCGTTCCCCATTGGCGCAGCTTGTCGGCGGCGGCTTGCAGACGCTTCGCTTCCGCCTGTTCGCGCTCGTAGCGTTTGAGCTGCTCCTCAAGCCGACGTTGCTTTTCAACGACATAATAGCTGTAATTGCCGCCGTAAAACTCCGCCTTGCCGTTTGCAATTTCGACCGTGCGCGTCACAATCTTATCGAGGAAATACCTGTCGTGCGAGATTGCGAGCACCGTGCCCTTGAACTTCGCGAGGTAGTCCTCAAGCCACTCGACGGCGCGCATGTCAAGGTGGTTCGTCGGTTCGTCCAGCAGGAGGATATTCGTGTCCTCCAGTATGAGCCGCGCTAGGTTCGCGCGCGTCTTTTCGCCGCCGGACAGCGTGTCAAACAATTGCTCGCGCTGCGCCTTGGGAATAAGCAACCCGTTCGCGACGCGGTTGCGCTCCGTCTCCATCGTGTACCCGCCGCTCCGCTCAAACTCGAACGCCAGCGCGTCATACTCCCGCAACAGCTCATTGTTGGACTCGACACGCTCCATCTGCTCGGTCAGCTCGTCCATGCGCCGCTTAACCGAGCGCAAATGCGCGTGCGCGGAGCACAGCACGTCCTCAACCGTGAAACCCTCGGGATAGCGCGGTATCTGCGATATAAGCCCCAACTTTTTATCGGCGGGCACAACAACGTCGCCCTCGTCAGACTCAAGCTCGCCGATAATCAGCCGAAACAGCGTCGTCTTACCCGCGCCGTTCTTGCCGAGCAACCCCACGCGCTCGCCCGAGTTCACGTTAAAGCTCACGCCGTCAAGTATATTATTACCCTCTTCAAACGCCTTAACGACGTTGTTAATCGCAATGTCTATCATATGTCCGCCCCGTCACAAATTTTTGCTTAAATTCCATCACATATATCTTACCACAAAACCCTTGTGAAACTCAACCGCATTATGATATAATGACAGACTAATAAGGATAACTGAGGGATTGACATGACCGAGCTGCTGAACCTGTTTATAGTTTTCGCGAAAATCGGCGTTTGCACGTTCGGCGGCGGTTACGCCATGGTTCCGATTCTGGAACGCGAGCTTGCCGAAAAGCGCGGTTGGGCGGAGAGCACGGAGCTTCTTGACTGGTACGCAATCAGCCAGGCGATGCCGGGCATTATCGCCGTCAACGTCGCGACGTTCTTCGGCTGCAAGCGGCGCGGAGTTATCGGCGGCATAGTCGCAACGCTCGGAATGGTGTTCCCGTCGTTCGTCATTATCCTCGCGATAGCTGCGGTTCTCAACAACTTTGCGGACGTTCCGCAGGTAAAGAGCGCGTTTGCGGGCATACGCGCGTGCGTCGTCGTCATGATTATCACGACGGTGCTCCGCCTGTGGAAAACCTCCGTGGCGGACCGACCCGCAATAGCGATTTTCGTCCCGATATTCGCGCTGTCGGCGTTCACGGGCGTTCCGCTCGCGCTGCTTATCGTCGCGTCGGGCGTTGCGGGCGTCGCAATCGGCGCGGTAAGACAGGGGCGCGGCAAATGAGCGGACTGATTATTTACCTGCGCCTGTGCTATGAGTTTTTCCTCACCGGTCTGCTGTCAATCGGCGGCGGGCTTGCCACATTGCCGTTCCTGCGCGACATGGCGGAGCGCACGGGCTGGTTCACGATTGAACAGCTCGTGGACATGGTTGCGGTGTCGGAGTCCACGCCGGGACCAATCGGCATAAACATGGCGACCTACGTCGGCTACAATACCGCGGGCGTAATCGGCGCGGCGGTTGCGACGCTTAGTATAGCCGCGCCGAGCGTAATCATCATCGCCATCGTCTCAAAGCTGCTCGCGCGCTTTCGCGAAAACGCGATTGTCAAGAACGTGATGTACGGGTTGCGCCCAGCGTCCCTCGCGCTGATAGCCTCGGCTGGGCTTGAAATGGCGCGTCTGTCACTATTGCGCACCGCGCCGGAATTGGACTTTCTCTCGCGCGTCGATTGGAAATCCGTAATACTCGCTGCATTCCTGCTGCCGATTATGCGCTTCCGCAAGGTTGACCCGATTATCATGATTGCGATATGCGCGGTTATCGGAATCCTGTTCAAGTTCTGATTAACCGAAAACAGCACACGTAAAACAGGCGCGTTCGCGCCATAACATATGAGGTGTCTTTATGAAATACGCCATTGACGGCGACACAAAAATTTCCCGCTCAGAGCGGTACGACGTTGTAATAGTCGGCGCGGGGCTTGCGGGACTGTACACCGCGCTGAATATCGACGACCGTCTGTCGTGCTGCATTCTCGCAAAGGAGAGCATCGACAGCTCCAGCTCGTGGTTTGCGCAGGGCGGAATCGCCGCCGCCGTCGCGCAGGACGACGCGCCGATATTCCACCTGGAGGATACGCTCATCGCCGGCGCGGGACTGTGCGACCGCAAGTCGGTTGAAGTACTCGTCGGTGAGGGACCGCGCGACATCGCGCGTCTCGTGTCACTCAACGTGCCGTTCGACCTTGACGAAGCGGGCGACCTGCAAATAACGCGCGAGGGCGGGCACCACAAAAATCGTGTGCTCCACGCGGGAGGCGACGCGACGGGACGCGAGACGGTCAAAGCACTCGCACACATCGTGGCGCAACGGAAAAACATCGTATTTTTCGAGCATTCCTGCGTGTTCGATGTTGTGCTCGACAGTAACGGCAGCGCGGCGGGCATCGTCGTGCGCCATGACGACGGCAGCTTTATCCTGATTGAAACAGGGCGCGTCGTACTCGCGACGGGCGGCATAGGTCAGGTTTACCGCTCAAGCACAAACCCATCTGTCGCAACGGGCGACGGACTTGCGGCGGCGGTGCGTGTCGGCGCAAAGGTGAAGAATCTCGAATTTATACAATTCCACCCGACGGGGCTATGGTGCGCAACGCCCGAGGAGCGCGAATTTCTAATCTCCGAAGCCGTGCGCGGTGAGGGCGGCCTGCTGAAAAACAAGGACGGCGTGCGCTTCATGACGGGTCAGCACGAACTTGGCGAGCTTGCCCCGCGCGACATTGTGGCACGCGGAATATTCCGCGAAATGCAACGCTCGGGCGAGGACCATGTGTACGTTGACATCACCGCCGAGAGCGAGGAGCAACTGTCGCGCCGCTTCCCGACAATCTTCAACGAGTGCCTGTCGCGCGGCATTAACATATCCGAAGACTGGATTCCCGTCTGCCCCGTGCAGCACTATCTAATGGGCGGCATCGAAACTGACCTCTACGCGCGCACGAATATTCAGGGGCTGTACGCTTGCGGCGAGGTTGCCTGCACGGGCGTACACGGCGCGAACCGCCTTGCGTCGAACTCCATGCTCGAGTGCCTTGTGTACGGGCGGCGCGCGGCGGAGGACATCAACGCCATGAGCGGCGTGCGCCCCGCTTCCGCGCCCGACATCGCGTCGCTCCCCAAACGCCCGAAGTCCGAGCTGAACTGCGCCGCAATTCGTGACCGTATTCGTTCGCTGATGAGTGAATACGGCTATGTAATCCGCAAAAAAAGCGGGCTTACATACGCGCTGGGTGAGGTGACGGCGATGCTCGCGCAGCTCGAAGCCGTGTACAGCGACCACACGGACTATCTCGAAGCGCTAAATATCGCGACAGTCGCGCGGGAAGTGCTCGCCGCCGCGCTCGCGCGACCCGAAAGCATAGGCTCGCACTATATCGAGCCTGAAACGGAGGAATAGCAATGGCGGATTTACTTGACTTCCCGGGTCTTGAAAACTTCCTGCGCGCCGCGCTTGCGGAGGATATAGGCACGGGCGACGTAACGACAACGTGCTGCGTACCCGAGGACGCGCGCTCACGCGGCGTGTTCCGCGCCAAGGAGTCTGGCGTAATCTGCGGCATTGGGCTTATCGCGCGTGTGTACGCGCTCGTCAGCGCGGACGTTGCGGTCAAGCCGCTCGTCGCCGACGGTGCGCACGTCGCAAAGGGCGACATTATCGCCGAAATTGAGGGAGCGTCCCGCGCGGTCTTGACGGGCGAGCGCGTCGCGCTCAACGTGCTGCAACGTCTGTCGGGCATAGCCACGCGCACGGCGCAAGCCGTCGCGACAGTAAGCGGCACCCGCGCGCGCATTGCGGACACGCGCAAGACAACGCCGGGTATGCGCGTCCTCGAAAAGTACGCGGTACGTTGCGGTGGCGGAAGCAATCACCGTTTCGGGCTGTCGGACGGCATACTGATTAAGGACAACCACATAGCCGCGGCGGGCGGCATCACGAACGCCGTTAACGCCGCGCGGTTGAACGCGCCGCACACGCTGAAGATTGAGGTCGAAGTCGAAACCGAAGCGCAACTCGATGAAGCACTCGCGGCGGGCGCGGACATTATCATGCTCGATAACATGACAATCCCGCAAATGGCGGCGGCTGTAGCTCGCGTCGCGGGGCGCGCGCTAACCGAAGCCTCAGGCAACATGGGCGACCGCGACCTGCGTGAGGTTGCGCAAACGGGCGTGGACATAATCTCAATTGGCGCGCTGACCCACACGGTACGCGCAATGGATATCAGCCTTAAATTCTGACAGAATTGCGGTGTCATATATGCAGAACGAGGTTTGGACTATACTTGAGGAAAACGAAAGTCAAACGGTATGGGATAAGATATACGCGGACTTCAAATTCAAGCCGCAATACAGCAAACCGCCAATACCTTATGACGCGTTTGTCTTTTCTCTGCCATTCGACGAATATGACATTCAGGAGAGCCACAATTGGGACTTAGCGGAGGATACGGCGCAGGACGAGCTTATCATATCATTCCTGATTGCTTGCTTGGGGGAGGACGATTACCTTTACGCGCTTGATTGGCAACACACGTGCTTCCGCTATAATCCGCGAATCAGCCTTGCAACCAAAGCGAATCCTGCTTTCACAATAAGTCTCGAATACCCCGACGGGTATAACGCTTATTTCCCGCGATTTTATCCCGACGGCGACTATTATTTCTTTGTTGCGAGAGATTTCTCGTGGGGCTACTTCACGCACCCTTGGTTAAAAAAATTCTGGGTATTCGGAGAAAAGCTGATGAACCTTTTCCGCGAACAATCCGCCGATTTGGACCTGCTCCGCGTAACCCGAGGTAACGAATCGTAACCCAAGTCGTAGATATTGCGACATGAAGATACAACAGGTACTGCGCCAAAAGGCGCGGTACCTGCTTATTCTTACTTTACGCAGGAATTACCGAACACCGCCGCGAATAGAAAACGGTGTATTGAGGAAAAAATAGCTTGAAATGTATCCGCGTTCACGATACAATAAAAAGAACTGTGACCCTGCCGACGGCAGCATGAGCAGACAGTCCGTGAGGACGAAGGAGGAACCATGAGTTTTGTAAAGGAAAAGATAATGCAATACAACAAGAAGTCCATTTCGGACATTGAGGTTAAGGGCAAAAAGATTCTGCTGCGCTGCGATTTCAATATCCCGCTCGACCCCACGGGCGCGATAACGGACGACGGTCGCATCATCTCCGCGCTGCCCACTATCCGTTATCTGCTCGACCAAGGCGCGGCTGTCATCGCCTGCTCGCACCTCGGCAGACCCAAGGGTGAGCGCAGCGACGAATTTTCGCTCAAGGTCGTCGGCGAACGCCTGACGGAGCTACTTGGCAAGCCCGTCAAAATGGCGCGCGACGTGATAGGTGAGGACGCGCGCAGACTCGCCGCGGAGCTGAAATGGGGCGAGATTATGCTTCTCGAAAATCTCCGCTTCCACGCGGAGGAGGAAGAGAACGACCCCGAGTTCGCGCGGCAGCTCGCGTCGCTTGCCGACATATTTGTGGAGGACGCGTTCGGCAGCGTCCACCGCGCGCACGCTTCGATTGAGGGCGTGTCGCACTATCTGCCCGCCGTCGCGGGATTCCTGCTCGAAAAGGAGCTTTATCACATCGGCAAAGCGCTCGCCGACCCGAAAACGCCTTTCGTTGCAATACTCGGCGGCAGCAAGGTCAGTGATAAACTGGGAGTAATCGTAAATCTTCTCGACAAAGCCGACACGCTGCTGCTCGGCGGCGGCATGGCGTATACGTTCATCAAGGCGCGCGGCGGCTCAATCGGCTCGTCAATCTGCGACGACGACCGCTTGCAATACGCGCGTGACGTAATAGAAAAGGCGCAGAAGCTCGGCGTGCGTCTCGTGTTACCGAGCGATTCGCTGATAGCCGCCGAAACCACGGAAAACGCGGAGCCGCAAGTCGTTTCAAGCTATGATATTCCCGACGGCATGATGGGTATCGACATCGGACCCAAGGCGGCGAACGAGTTTGTGTCAATCATCAAGGACGCGGGCACCGTCATCTGGAACGGACCCATGGGCATGTTCGAGCTGCCCAAGTTCTCAAACGGCTCGCGCATGGTTGCAATGGCGATGACCGACCCGCGCATTGTCTCAATCGTCGGCGGCGGAGACAGCGCGGCGGCGGTTCGGCAGTTCGGACTTGAAGGACGCGTCACGCACGTCTCAACCGGCGGCGGCGCGACGCTTGAGTTCTTGGAGGGCAAGGTGCTCCCCGGCATCGACTGCCTGTTGGACGCGTAAAAAAGTGAGAAGAATGCGGAAAAAGTATATAATAGGCAACTGGAAGATGAACGTTCCCGATATTGAAACGTTTGCGCGCGGGCTTGACAAGCCGCCCGACAGCGTAACCGTCGCCGTCGGCGTGCCGTTCCCGCACCTCGCGCTGGCAATTCGCGCGTTCGCGCCGCTGAATATCGCCGTCGGCGCGCAGAACCTGCACGAAGAGGACGGCGGCGCGTACACGGGCGAAGTCTCGGGCGCAATGCTGTACGCACTCGGCGCGCAATATGTCATAGTCGGGCACAGCGAACGCCGCGCCTATAACAGCGAGTCGGACATGACGGTCAACCGCAAAACCACCGCCGCGCTGCGCAACGACCTCCGCCCGATAATCTGCGTCGGTGAAACGGCGGAGCAGCGGCAAGGCGGCGAAACCGAAAGGGTCATAACCCGCCAAGTCTTCGCCGCGCTGAAAGGCGCGTCACCCGAAGCTCTGTCTCGAATCCTAATAGCCTACGAGCCAATCTGGGCAATCGGCACGCACCGCGCGGCTTCACCGCAGGACGCGGAAGCAATCTGCCGCCTGATAAAAACTCTCGCGCCGAATGTGCCCGTCCTGTACGGCGGCTCCGTGAGCGCGCAGAACGCGGCAGAGCTGTTCGCGCAGCCCGACATTGACGGCGGACTAATAGGCAGCGCGTCACTTGACGCGGGCGCGTTTTCAAAAATTATCAATATTGCCGCAAGTCAAGCGGCGGCAACTATATAATGGAGGGCACGACAATCATGAAAAACTACCTACCAATAGACGATATATTCGCCCGCGAAATACTTGATTCGCGCGGCAATCCGACCGTTGAGGTTGAGGTCACGCTCGCGGACGGCACCACGTCCCGCGCCGCTGTCCCGTCCGGCGCGTCAACCGGCAAGTTTGAAGCGACGGAGCTGCGCGACGGCGATAAGTCGCGCTATCTCGGCAAGGGCGTGCTGAAAGCCGTCGAAAACGTCAACGGCGAAATCGCTGGCGCGCTGCTCGGGCGCAACGCGTTGGAGCAGGTCGCGCTCGACCGCGCGCTTATCGCGCTGGACGGCACGCCGAACAAGTCTCGCCTCGGCGCGAACGCGATACTGGGCGCGTCGCTCGCAATAGCCAAAGCCGCGGCGGAGTCGTCGGGGTTGCCGCTTTACCAATACATCGGCGGCGTTGCCGCGTACACGCTGCCCGTACCGATGATGAACGTCCTGAACGGCGGCGCGCACGCGACGAACAGCGTTGATATTCAAGAGTTTATGGTCATGCCCGTATCCGCCAAGAGCTTCCGCGAAGCACTCCGCATGTGCAGCGAGGTGTTTCACACGCTGAAAAAAGTCGTCCCGTCGTCGGGCGTGGGCGATGAGGGCGGTTACGCGCCGAACCTCGATAACGATGAGGACGCGCTGAAAGCTCTCGTCGAAGCGGTCAAAATCGCGGGCTATAAGCCCGGCGAGGACTTTATGATTGCGCTCGACCCAGCCGTGTCGGACTGGTTCGACGAATCAGACGGCAAATACCACTTGCCCAAGCGCGGCGTAATAAAAACCCCCGCCGAAATGGTGGACATGTGGGTGGACTTTGCCGACCGATACCCGATAATCTCGCTTGAGGACGGCATGGCGGAGGAGGACTGGGACGGCTGGAAGCTCCTGACCGACGCGCTCGGCAAGCGTATCCAAATCGTCGGCGACGACCTGTTTGTCACGAACGTCGAACGCCTGAAACGCGGAATTTCCCTCGGCGTCGCGAATTCAATCCTGATAAAGCTCAACCAAATCGGCACGCTGACCGAGACGCTCGACGCAATAAGAACGGCGAACCGCGCGGGTTACACCGCTGTCATTTCGCACCGCTCGGGCGAGACGGAGGACACGACGATAGCCGACCTCACAGTCGCGCTGAACGCGGGGCAGATTAAAACCGGCGCGCCAAGTCGCACGGACCGCGTCGCGAAGTACAACCAACTGCTCCGCATAGAGGAAGCACTCGGCGCAGCCGCCGTATACCCCGGGTGCGAAGCGTTTTTCAGCATAAAGTAGATATAGCAACAGAAAAGGAGACGTCACAAATGACAGTCACAGAAATAATCGAGGCTCTCAAATCGGGCAACGCCGAATACCTCTCGGCAAAGACGAACAACGGCGACGTGTCGGAAGCGCGCCGCCGCGACCTTGCGGTTAACGGACAGCACCCGTTCGCCGTGGTGCTCACCTGCGCGGATTCGCGCGTCGTGCCGGAGCATATTTTCTCGGTCGGACTCGGCAGCCTGTTCGTAATTCGCACGGCGGGCAACGTCGTCGGCGACTTCGAGAGCGGCAGCGCGGAGTACGCCGCCGCGCATCTCGGCGCGCAAGTAATCGTCGTAATGGGGCACACGCATTGCGGCGCGGTCGGCGCGGCTCTGGAAGGCGGACATGCCCACGGGCACACGGGGCTTGGCGCGCTCGTCGGCGAGATAACGTACGCACTCGCGGGTGAGACGGAACCGCTCGCCGCGTGCCGCAAGAATATCGACAACAGCGTCGCCCGACTGCTCGAAAACGCGGAGCTGCGCGAACTCGTAAACGCGGGCAAAGCCGCGATACATAAAGCCGTCTACGATATAGAAACCGGCGCGGTCGAGTTCTATTGATGCTGACAAATCTACTAACCGTCGCGGGGCAGGTGCTGACGCTGTTCATCATGATGGCGGCGGGCTTTGTGCTGAAAAAACTCAAAAAACTCACGCAACCCGCGCAGTCGCAGATTATGTTTATCCTGCTGTATGTCGTGTCGCCGTGCCTGATTATCAATTCCATGCAACTTGAGCCGACCGCGTCCGCGTGGCGCGACATGGGCTTTGCCGCGCTCGGTTGTATAATCTACTTCGTAATTTCCATAATTCCGAGCGGCATACTGTTCCGCAAGCAGCCGCCCGACACGCGCGACGTGCTCCGTTTCGGCGGCATATACACGAACTGCGCGTTTATGGGAATCCCGCTGATTAACTCCGTTCTCGGCGGGGAGGCGTTGATATTCGCGACGGTGTTCCTGATAATCTTCCAGCTCGTCCATTGGACGCACGGCGTAGTCCTCATGGGCGGGCGCGAAAACGCGTCGCTGCGAGCCGTGCTTGTCAACCCGGGCACGTTCGGCTTCATCATCGGCTTGCTGTTTTTCGCGCTGAATATCAAGCTCCCGTCGCCGATTGGCAACGCGCTCCGCTTCGTCGCGGACGTTAACACGCCGATGGCGATGTTCGTAATCGGCGCACAAATGGCGGACGCGGATTTACTCAAGCTATTCAAAGTGCGCGAGCTGTACGCCGTCAGCGCGCTTAAGCTAATCGCGCTCCCAGCGGTTGCCGCGCTCGCGCTGCTGCCGCTGCACATGCCGCCAATCGTCTACTGCACGGTCGTAATCCTTGCCGCAACGCCGTCGGCGGGCGTGACCGCAATGTTCGCCGAACGCTTCAAGCGCGATACCGCAACCGCCGCCCGCATAGTCTCGCTGACAACCCTGCTGTCAATCATAACGCTACCCGTTTTCGCAACACTCGCGAAATTTATAGCGTGGAGGTAACGCGTGAAAAACTCATCTGCATACTGCTGACAGCCGCGCTGTTAGTCATCACCGCGTCGTGCGCGGCAAATCAGGGCGCGGCAAGTCCGAGCGCATTACCCGAACCGACAGGGGAGACGCGGCGTTTCACCTATCAGGGGCTTGAAATTGAGGTAACGGAGGTCGTCGGCGATAGAAACGAGACGTACCAAGACGACGGCGGCGCGGACGTTGACCTGCTCGTAATAACATACCTGACGGGCGCGAAGCTCACGATAATCAACCCCGACATGAGCGACCCTGCATTCGCGGCGGACGGCAACCCGCACGCGACATGGGGCATCGACTACGCGAGCCGCCAACAAGAAGAACGGTTCCGCATAACGGACGATACCCCCGAGCTTGACATAACGGAGGACATGCTCGGCATTTACAATCTCGAAGCAAGCCTGTACATCATAGCTTTTGAAGCGTACTCCCCCGAATAAAGCGAAAAGCCCGCCGAAAAGGTGGGCTTTAACTATTTATTCACTCGTCGGAAACCTCAATTTCCGTCTCACGCTCTATCTCCCGCAACAGCTTGACGTCCTCTTTACTGTCAAGCCGCAACAGCTCGTACATGTCGGGTCGCCGCTCGCGCGTGCGCACAATCGACTGCTTGCGCCGCCACTTGCGCACGTTCTCGTGGTGCCCCGACAGCAAAATCTTCGGCACAGCGCGCCCCAACCAAACCTCGGGACGCGTATATTGCGGGTATTCCAACGTGCCGTCCCAATGGCTCTCGTCCGTGAAGCACTCCTCGTCGGGCAATACCCCGGGCACAAGTCGGCACACCGCGTCCGCGACAGCAAGCGCGGGAATCTCTCCGCCCGTAACCACAAAGTCGCCGAGCGAAATTTCCTCGTCCACGCACTCCTCAATGAACCGCTCATCCACGCCCTCATAGTGCCCGCAAACGAGAATCAGCCTGTCGTAATCGTCCCTGAGCCGTCTTGCGTCCGCCTGCCTGAATGGCGCGCCGCACGGAGACATGTATATTGTACGCACGCGCTCCTCGGGAGCCGCGCCGTCCAATATGTGCCGACGGCAGTCGTACAGCGGTTGCGCGTACATGACGCACCCGCGCCCGCCGCCGTAAGGGTAGTCGTCAACCTGCATCTGCTTGTTCGTCGTGTACTCGCGTATCTGGTGGCACTCAAGCCCGAGCAGCCCGCGCTCACGCGCCCGCCCGAGAATACTCTCGCGCAGCACAGCCCCGACAGAATCGGGAAACAAAGTCATAATGTCAATGCGATACATGTACAGTCCCCGCACCCTCGTCCCAAATTGTTAATTGTCAATTGTCAACTGTCAATTGCCTACAGCCCCTCGAGCAACCGAAACCGCACATGCCCGCCGTCAACGTCCACGGATACGACAAATTCCGGCACCGCGGGGATAAGCCACTCCCGCGCTCCCGTAACCACATACACGTCGTGCGCCGGCAAATCCAGCACGTCGGTCACGCGCCCGAAACTCTCTCCCGTCGCGTCGTCAAGCGCGTCCAACCCAATTAAGTCGGCGATGAATCGCTCGCCCTCGTCAAGCTCCGCGTCGGCGCGGTCGATGAACACAAGCTTGTTCTTAAGCCGCAGAGCGTCCTCAAACGAGTCAACGCCCTCAAACTTGACAAGCACGAGGTCGCGCGCCGCGCTTGCCGACATGACCTTTAGCGGCGCGCCGTCCACATACAGCGAGTCAAAGCGCAACAAAAACTCAGGCGTGTTTGCCCACGGTTGAATCTTAACCGCGCCGCGCACGCCATGAGTGTTTACAATTTTCCCCGCTTCAAGAAATTGCGCAGCCATCAGTCAACAATATCGACCGACACGCGCGTTCCCGCGCGAATGGCGGCGGCGCGGAGCAGCGAGCGGATTTCCTTGGCTATCCGCCCCTGCCGACCGATTACCTTGCCCATATCCCCGGGAGCGACATGCAGCTCAAAAACCGTCTCACCCGCGCCCTCACGCTCCGTGACCGTGACCTCGGCGGGGTTATCGACGAGACTCTGCGCCACATACAGCAGCAGTTCTTTCATAGGCTATTCCGCCGCCGGAGCGGGAGCCGCAGCCTCGGCTTTCTTAATCAGCGCGCGAACCGTGTCCGTCGGTTGTGCGCCGTTCTTGACCCAGTAATGGGCGCGCTCAAGGTTGATTTTGATTGCTGACGGCGTTGTCGTCGGGTCGTATGTGCCGATTTCCTCGATGAACCGCCCGTCGCGCGCGAAATGCGAATCCGCAACGACGACGCGATAGAAAGGAGCCTTTTTCGCGCCCAAGCGGCGCAGTCTGATTTTAACCATGATGTTTTTCCTCCAAAATTATGTTATATCTGTAACAGCGAAGCATGTCCGCTATTTACATTCAATTAGTTACCGCCAAGCATTTCACTAGCGTTTTTTACCTGACTTTTTCATTTTGCCCGCCTTTTTCGCTCTGCCGCCGCCGAACATCGCGGGCATATTGCCCTTGCTCATCTGCTTGCTCATCGTCTGCATAAGCTCGAACTGATTCAGCAGCTTGTTTATATCCACAACCTGCATTCCGCAGCCCGCCGCGATGCGCTTCTTGCGGCTGGAGTTGAGAATCGCGGGATTTTCGCGTTCCTTTGGCGTCATTGACAGGATTATCGCCTCTGTGCGCGCCATCTGCCGTTCGTCAATCGTCGCGCCGGAGAGCGCCTTAGCGTCCACGCCGGGGAGCATACCCGCAATGTCGGACAGACTGCCCATCGACTTCAGCTGCGTCATCTGCTCCATGTAATCCGTCAGCGTGAAGCGGTTTTTCGTCAGCTTTTCGGCAAGCTCGCGCGCTTTCTTCTCGTCGAAATTCTGCTCCGCCTTTTCAATCAGCGTCAGCATGTCGCCCATGCCGAGTATGCGCGAAGCCATGCGGTCGGGGTGGAACACCTCGATTTGGTCAAGCTTTTCGCCCGTGCCCGCGAACTTTATCGGCTTACCCGTCACCGCGCAAACCGACAGAGCAGCGCCGCCGCGCGCGTCGCCGTCCATCTTTGTTATCATCACGCCGTCAATATCCAGAGCCGCGTCAAACGCGCTCGCGGCGTTTACCGCGTCCTGCCCCGTCATAGCGTCCACCACAAGCAAAATCTCGCTCGGCTGAACAGCGGACTTAATCGCTTTCAGTTCGTCCATCAGCGCGTCGTCAATGTGCAGGCGACCCGCCGTGTCGAGGAAAACCATGTCGTTCCCGTGCTTGCGCGCGTGCTCAATCGCCGCCGTCGCAATCTCCACGGGGTTTGTCTCGCCCATCTGGAACACGGGAATGTCGAGCTGTTTACCCACCGTCTCAAGCTGCTTAATCGCGGCGGGACGGTAAATGTCGCAAGCCACGAGCAACGGACGCTTTGAATTTTGCTTGCGCTGCAACGCCGCGAGCTTCGCGCCGTTCGTCGTCTTACCCGCGCCCTGAAGTCCGACGAGCATGACGACAGTCGGCGGCTTGGACGAAATGTTCAGCTTTGCGTTAGTCCCACCCATGAGGGCGCAAAGCTCCTCGTTAACAATCTTTATAACCATCTGCGCGGGCGTTAGACTTTCGAGCACGTCATGCCCGGAAGCGCGCTCCGTCACCTTAGCGATAAAGTCCTTGACGACCTTATAGCTGACGTCCGCCTCAAGCAGCGCAAGGCGCACCTCGCGCATTGCCTCCTTAACGTCGGCTTCGCTCAACCGCCCCTTGCCGCGCAGCTTCTTAAACGCCGCGCTGAGTTTTTCGGATAGACCCTCAAACGCCATCTTGCACCTCTAAATTATTTCCGCCAATATCACCGTAATCGCCGAAGCGAGCCATAAAACCGAGCTTTTTTTCCGTGTCGAGCAGCTTATTCCGCGCCCGCGAAATAATGTCGTGCGCACCCGCCGCCGTAATGCCGAAGTTCTCCGCGATTTCCGACAGCGACAAATCATCGTTGCAGTAGCAGTTCAAATATTCGCGCTGCTTATCCGTCAGCAGCGGACCGTACCAGTCCAGCAGCCGCGAGATATATACATTGTCGTGTGACATTACATCACCTCGTTGCCTATAAACCATTATTACTTGATAGCTATAATACAACAAACCCGCGAACTTGTCAAGGGGAAGTTTCATACGTTTTACGAGCAATCGCTTTAGTTGAATAATTCCCTCAATATGATTGCTTGCCTTTTCCGCGCGCGGGGCTATAATGGTCACAGAAGCGCTTCAAAACTCAAAATTCTTGTTTTGAATTGGAGATATGACCATGACGATTTACCTAAGCGAAACCCTGCGCTCCCTGCGGCGCGAGCGCGACCTCACGCAAGAGGAACTGGCGGGAATCCTGAACGTCTCGCCGCAAGCCGTGTCGCGCTGGGAGACGGGCGCGACGTACCCGGACATCGCGCTGCTGCCGACGCTCGCGGAGTTCTTCGGCGTAACTGTTGACGAACTGCTCGGCAAGGGCAAGGCGCACGCGGAAGCAAAGGTTGCGGACTACGCCGCGAAATTCGACGCGCTGCTGAAAAAAGGACTGGTAGACGACGCGCTTGAGCTTTCCCGCGCGGCTGTGCGCGACTTCCCGAATGACTACCGCATGTTGAACCAACTGATGTACGCGCTGTTCCTTTCCGGCTCCGACGACGGCGACGTGCCGAACTGGCGCGAGAATCAAGTGCGGTACGACGCGGAGATTATCGCCCTAGGCGAGCGGATACTGAAGTACTGCACGGACGACGAAATTCGCCTAGAAGCAAAAGCGCGGCTGGGGTTTCAGCACTACGAAATGGGCAGGAAAGAACAGGGTGCGGCGATTGTAAGGTCATTGCCGTCAAACAAAACCGTCAACCACCGCGAAGCTGTGCTCTACTGGGTTCTGGAGGGCGAGGAGCGCGAGACGTTTACGTGCGAGCAGGTCGTTTCGGGCTTGGGCGCGCTGACATACGCGATTAAGCACCGCGCCGAGGTCAGCGAGGTAAGTCCCGCACAGAAAATCGAGTGGGGAAAGAAACAGCTGCAAATACTTGATATTGTGCTTGAGGGCGAATATTTCGACTGGCTTGAGGTTATAGCGGCAACTCACGCAAAGCTCGCGGAGTTGTACGTTGAGTTGAAGCAGACAGACGAAGCGTTGCGCGAAATCGAGGAAGCGGCACGGTGCGTCGCAAAATATGAGCGGCTACCCGAAAAATACGTTTTCATGACCCCGCTCTTGGCGGGTTTGGAGGGGGAGCGTGACGAGCCGAGCGCCGACAGCCGCAGCTTCCGCGAACGCTTTCACGCCAACATGATAGATGTGCCGCAACTTGCCGCACTCCGCAACGAACCACGCTTCATCGCCGCGGAGAAATTGCTGCTCTCAATCCAATAGCCATCATTATTGCCCGCGCTACCGAATAGAATACCGTGAGGTGATAGTTCGTGGAGTGCAGGCTGGCGGACCTCCGCTGCAAGGAGGTCATCAATATACACACAGGCTTTCGGCTAGGCTTCGTCGCGGACGTACTGTTCGACGTGAACAGCGGGCAAATCGTGTCGCTCGTCGTGCCGGGACCGTTTCGGTTCTTCGGACTGTTCGGGCGAGGGGAGGACTATGTGGTTCCGTGGACATGCATCAAGCGCGTCGGCGACGACATAATCCTGATTGAGCAGGGCGATAATTATAATCGCGACCGCCGTCGGTATAAAAAATGGTAGCAAACAACAGAGTTGCGAAAGCGGCTCTGTTATTTTTACAAAATAATTTCAAAAAGTTAGTAAAAAGTTTGAAAAAGTGATAGTATTTCCGCAAAAAATGGAGTAAAATCGAAGAAAAAAACGGAGGTTTTCTCATGCTTCACGAAATTTCGCCAAAAGTCTATCACGTCGAGTACCACGACGTCACGCCCGAGCCGAACGACACGGTTATCATCTTTGAGGGCGGCGCGGTGTACTATCGCGACGACGCGGGCGTTGTAACGTTCCCGAAATTCGGAGAATTGACGAACACAGAGGGCGTCAAGTTCCGCTACCTGTTCGCGATTGACGACGAGCGCTTCTTCATGCCCGATGTACATAATACGTTGCCCTGCAACGCGCCCGAGGGTTACGCGAAGCAAGACGGCGGCGTGTTCCGCATCGCCAACCCGCGCCATCTCGCCTTTGCGGGCATAACGGCGCAGCAGCTCAATCAATGGTACAACTCCCGCCGATACTGCGGCAGGTGCGGCGCGGAGAACGGGCACTCGGACACGGAGCGCGCAACGCAATGCCCGAAGTGCGGTTTAATCGAATACCCCAAGATTTCCCCCGTCGTAATCGTCGCGGTTCACAACGGAGACGACCTGCTTGTAACCCGTTACGCCGGAGGACCTTACAGCCGTTACGCACTCGTCGCGGGCTTCGCCGAAATAGGCGAATCGCTGGAGGACACGGTGCGCCGCGAGGTGCTGGAGGAAACGGGAATCCACGTCAAAAACCTGAAATATTACAAGTCGCAACCGTGGGGTTTCTCGTCGTCTCTGCTGTCGGGCTTCTTCTGCGAATTGGACGGCGACCCGACGATAACCGTTGATACGTCTGAACTTTCCGAGGCAATCTGGCTCCCGCGCGCCGAGGTTCCGCCGCTGGATAACTCCATTGCGCTGACCGCCGAAATGATGGACGTGTTCCGACAGGGCAAGGAACTCCGCTAGACGCGCAGGCATACATAAACGCACAAAAAGAGGTTGCGCCGCAACCTCTTTTCGTATTTCCGAAAACACTAACATGGGTTATACTTATAGCCCAAGCCCCAAACGTTTATAAGCATTTCCGGCTTTTCGGGGTGCAGCTCAATCTTTTTGCGTAACCGACTGATGTACACCATGACCGTGCGCGTGTCGCCCTCAAACTCCGAGTCCCAGAGACGCGAATAAAGCTCGTTCTTAGCGAACACGCGCCCCGGGTTTTGGAGGAACAGCGACAGCAGCTCAAACTCCTTTGATGTGAGCGAAAGCGGTTCGCCGTTCATCGTAATTATGCGCGCGCCCGTGTCCACGACGAACATCTCGTCATTCTGCGCGGAACCTGAAACTCCCTGCAACGCAAGCTCCGCGAACTGAAGGTACCGCAAAACCCGCTCGTATCTGCGTATAAGCGCGTGTATGCGCGCCGCAAGCTCACCCAACCCGAACGGGCGCGACAGCACATCGTCCGCGCCGCGGTCAAGCGTCATGATGGTCTGCATCTCGTCGTGCGCGTCGTGCAGCAGCAAAATCGGCACGTCCGAGCTTGCGTGAAGCGTCTCCGTGAGGTCGATGCCGCGCCCGTCGGGTAAGCTCTGCTCAATCACAACGAGCGACGGGTTGGACGCGAACGCAGACCGCGCGCCCTCGTCCGCAGACTCGGCGGATATTACATTTAGCCCTTGCGCCGCAAGGAATGCGCGCACAGTTGCGCACCTATCGGGGTTCCCGTCAACAATTAGGACAGTCCACAAATCGCAAACCTCCTTACATATAAAAACAGAGCAATAAAGGCGAGAACGCCCTTGTTGCTCTGCTGTGCATTATAACAAAAATTTCGGCAACCGTCAAGTGCATAACGAGATATTTCGCGTCAGCGCGAAGTGTTGCCCCCGTCGGAGTTGCCCGCGGCGGACGGCTTGCGGTTTTGACCGCCGCGATGATTGCGGAAGCCCGACTTATTACCCTGCGCGGGGCGCGGAGCGTTTTCGGTTGCGTCGGGTTGCGCCTGCTTTGCGCCGTCGGCGGACTTTTGCGCGGGACGCTTGCGGTTATTGCTGTTTTGCCGCTGCGATTGCTGCGACTGCTGCGGGCGGCGCGGGGGAGTAGCATCGCCGAAGTCGGAGGTAAGCGTCGGCGCGGGTGGCGGCTTTGACGGTGTGAAGCCCGCCTCAAGCAAGCGGCCCTCCGCCTTGGCGGCAACGTATTCCGCGCGGCGCGACTTGTTGCCGAGCACATCAATATCGTCGAACGACACGGTTTTCAGCGTCAAGTCCGAACCCTCCTCAAGCCGCACCTTTGCGTTGCTGCGCAGGAGGTTGACGTTAACGACGGAGCCTTTGCCGTAGGGCGTTTCGACGAATGAATCGACGCGCGGTGCGTGCTTAACCAAATCCTCATACGCCGCTTCCTCGTACTTCAGGCAGCACATAAGCCGCCCGCACGAGCCGGAAATTTTCGCGGGATTGAGCGAAAGCCCCTGCGTTTTCGCCATTTTTATGGATACGGGGTGGAAATCCGTCAGGAATTGCGAGCAGCAAAACGCCTTGCCGCATACGCCGAGTCCGCCGACCTTTTTCGCTTCGTCGCGCACGCCGATTTGCAGCAACTTTATGCGGGTTTTAAGCAGCGACGCGAGGGAGCGCACAAGCTCGCGGAAGTCCACGCGCGTCTCGGACGTAAAGTAAAACACAATCATGCTGCCGTCAAAGTTCAGCTCGGCGGACACGAGCTTCATGTCAAGCCCAAAGTCGAGAATCTTCTTCTGGCACACCTCAAACGCTTCGTCGTTGCGGAGCGCGATTTCCTCCATGCGTTTCTTGTCCGCGTCCGTCGCGAGACGTACAACGGGGCGAAACGGCTGCACCACAAGCTTGTCGTCCACCTCGTGGTTGCCATAGATGCACATGCCGTACTCAAGACCGTTCGCGGTTTCGACGACAACGCTGTCGCCCTTTGCGACACGCAAGCTCTGCGGGTCAAAGAAATATATCCTGCTGTTTTCGTTGAATTTTATGCTGACAACCTCGGTCAATTTGTTTTCCTCTTTTCTTTCGGGCTTATCGCCCGTTAACAGTTATTTCGGCGCAAATCATTGCCGCCATGTGCGTGCCGTTCACGCTCATCGCAAGGTATTCCTCCGCGCGTGTGAGCGCGTCCACGGCGCGGAACGTCATTTCGGCGGAGAGCTTACCCGCGCCCTCGCGCAATCGCTGCGCCGCAACGGATTTTGCGGCAATTAGGAACGGCGTCCACTCCGCTCGCTCCAGCTTGTCGAGCTTGAACGAGAACTCCGTGAGCGCGAGCGCACCCTCGTCAGCCGCAGTCCAAAACGCGTGCGCCAGCTGCATTGTCTCTTCGGACGGCGCGTCCGCTTCCGTCTCGTCGCGCTCGTAAAGCTCAACGCAACGCGAGCGCACGGTTTCAAGCAACGCGTCGGGGCTTTGCGCGAGCAGCAGGAGATTCACGTGCGGGGGCGGCTCCTCCAGCAGCTTTAGCAGCGCATTCTGCGCCTGCGGATTCATAAGGTCGGCGGGGTGCACGATGTAAACCTTTGCGTCCGACTCGCTCGGCGCGACAAGCGCGTCGGAGCACAGGTCACGCGCTTGCTCCACGGTGATTATGCGCGCGTCTTTCAGCAAGGTTACGTTGGTAACGTCGGGGTGAACTCCGCGCGCGACCTTGCGGCAGTCGCGGCACGTGCCGCAGGGCTTTTCCTCCCACGCGGAGCACAGCGCGGCGGCGGTCAACCGCTCGGACAGGGGAGACGGCTCGCCCGTTCCGTAGATGATATAAGCATGAAGCATATTATTATACATATTACTACTATACAATTATTCGCGGGTATAAGTCAACATAAATTTTCATTCTCGGGAAAAAAAGAATTGCCCCGCATGAAAAACCGTGGTTCTTCGTGTCGGGGCAATCCGTAAGCCGCGGGATATTTATGCTTTCAGAGAGTTCTTGTTTTTACCTGTCAGCAGACCGAGCAAGCAGATTACAAAGCTCGCCGCGATGCCGACAAACAGCGAATCGAACGTTACCCAGCCCGTTACGCCGAATATCAGGACGCACAGGGGGCTGATGATGATTGACGCGATGATAAACTTCTTGTCAATCCTGCCTGGGAACCAGAGCGCGCCCAGTAGCGGCACAAACACGACCGCGCCGCGCAAGCCCATCGACATAAACGCGAAGTTGAGTATCACGTCGCCGAGCGAGCCTGTGCTCATGGAGCAGGCGACGAGCAGGACGACAATGATGCAGACGCGGCTGAACAGCAGGTTTTTCTTCGGGTCGTCGATTTTGTGCGAGACTTTCTTCACGATGTCGTTGCCGATAATCGTGCTTATGCCGAGCGACAACCCCGCGCCCGTGCCGACGACGGCAATCAGCAGCGTCGCGAGCACGACTCCAGCCAGAGGTGCGGGCATGTAGTCGAGAATGAACTGCGTCAGCGCGTTTTTCGCGATAAGCCCCGTTTCGGGCGGGAAGTTAACGCGCATGTACAGACCGACGAGTATGCCGCCGATACCGATTGGCGGTATCATAATCGCGCTGATTAGCGCGCCCTTGCGGCTTGCCGAATCGCTTTTGCCGGCGAGCACCGCTTGCGCGTATGTCTGCGTCGTGAGCACGCCGAACACGAGGGACAGCCCCGCGCCCGCGTCCTTACCGAAGCCGCGCGCGAACAGGCTGAAGTAATTGACGGCTTTGCCGCTTTCGACCGCCGCCGCCTCAAGCGCGTGAATATCGGCGACGAGCGGGTTCCAGCCTTTTGTCAGGATAAGCACGATAATTCCGCTGCCTATCATTGCGACATAGAGCAATACGAGCTTCAGTACGCCGACCGCGCCCGCGCTCTGCACGCCGCCGACTATTACGTAAAGCGCCATCAGAGCGGCGGCGCACAGCAGCGCGGGAACCGTTCCGAGCTTGGGCAGGACGACGGCGATAACCGCCGTTGCCGCAAGCATTTGCGAGATGATATTGATGAACGTGCCGATTGACGACAGAATGGACGCGAGCATTCCGGAGGTTTGCCCGTATTCGTGCGAGACGATGCCGACGAGCGTGGACGCGCCCGTCTTGCGGAACGGCTTAACAAAGCCGAGCGCGAGAATCAAACAGGCGATACCGCCGCCGAGCGTGAACCACCAGGCGGAAAGCCCGTATTCGTAAGCAAGCTGCGCCGTGCCGACCGTGGAAGAGCCGCCGACAAGCGTACCCATAATCGCGCCGGCGATAATCAACGAGCCGGTTTTCCCTCCGCCGGAGGCGAAGTCCGCCGCGCTCTTAACCTTCCTGCCGGAAAACAGACTGAGGGCGACAATCACGATAAGCGTCGCCGATAGCCCGACGATGTGCCACAAGGTCATTTGAGCATACTTCCAATCTTTTCGGGGATAATCAGGGTCGCGGCGGTCTTTGAGATGACTTCTTCAGCCGAAACGCCGGGGGCGAGCTCCTCGAGCACCAAGCCCGCGTCCGTCTTGTGAATGACGCACAGCTCGGAGATGATGTAGTCCACCTCGTTTGCCGCCGTGAGCGGCAGGGTGCATTTTTTCAGG
>JAISKH010000057.1 GCA_031261325.1 Oscillospiraceae bacterium | reverse complement strand
CAGCGACGTCCCGCTGATTCCTTCGTCGGCATAAATGTCAACAAGCGTCCAATTGTCGTGGTCGTTGACAATTTCCGTATAGTAGTTTTTCTGCATTGTCAGCGAAGAAAGCTGTTGGTCGTTGCCTGTTGACACGCGGGCATAAATTGCCACATTCTGATGCATTTCATTGTCGTTGACGTTAAGAATTTGATTCGCCGGAGTGTGTTGAATGTTATCGGGTCGAGCTTGTGAATATCGTTCCCGAATCTGTTGCCGCTTGCGTTCGCGGTCATTTTGTGTTTTTTCCGTCATTGAGAAGCCCTCTTTTCGTTTTATAGTTTTTTGAAGCCGCAATAGGGCGAGCTTTTTTGTGCTGTCCCCTATTGCACTTCTCTGCGTATTGTTCGGCAATATTACAGCGTGCTCGACAAATATGCCATTGTCTGCATGTAAAAACTTTAACTACAAGTAAAATTTATAAAACTATTTTTCCGCTCGTAACCAATAGTGCGAAAACGGCTTAGTGTATAATGAGGTTTCATTTTATGTACGGGAGGTTATCACAATGGACATTAACTACGCGCAAATCGGAAAACGTATTCGGATATTCCGCAAAAGGAAAGGCTGGACGCAGGAGAAACTTGCGGAGGTGGCAAATAAATCGAATACATACCTCAGTTTGGTCGAAAACGGGAAAAAGAGCGTCAGTCTCGCCGCCCTCACCGCAATAGCAAATGCGCTTGAAACGACAATCGACCCTCTAATGCTAGGCAATTTGAAAGCCGACGCGCCAATGTGCATCACGGGAATCGAACTGTTGATAAGCGGTTGCAGCGCGGCGCAGCGAACGCAAATAATTGCAATTATTGTCGCGATTAAAGTGACATGGAAAGATGAAGAAGCCTCGAAGAGGGAGGAGCGGGAATAGGCGTTGCGAGCGTAACATTTCTGCCTTTTCGGCGTTCTCTGAGAACGAGATGCGTCTGTCCTTGGACGCATCTCGTTTAGGAATATGTCAGTATGTTGAGTACGACGCCAATAGCCATCTCCATCACATGACACTATACAGATAAACGTGTAAATGGTAAAATCTCCGAGAATAAAAAAGGAGATTAAGCAAAATGGAAGAAAAGGCAGAAAAGAAAGCAGTACAAAAGGAACTGGCGAACCTAATCGCAGCGAAGAGCAAGTACTACGCTAACTCGGTCAGCGCATCTTGCCACATAATTATATTTGACGACCGCGCGGTTGCGTTGAAGCCGAACATTCAGCTGTCCTTTGACCTGTCAGAGACGTCCTGCCGAATCATACATCGCGGCAACGACTACGGCGCGGGCGACGCTGTGCTCACGGACGCGGCGAAAAACTGAATGTACGTTTACAGCAAAGCAATGGGCGAGCAGCTCATACATACGGGCTATCGCGGGGTGTGCGGTATTGACTACCTTGTGTTGGGCGACGAGCTGTTGATGCTGGAGATAAACCCGCGATTCCTCGGCTCCTCGTTCTTGGTGGAGCAAGCGCTGCGGGACAATCACTTGCAATCTCTCCGGGAGATGAACATCTCGGCGTTCAATCACGGCTGGATAGACTCCGACTACGCGGCGCGGGTTGAGAACATGTCCATCGGCTACGACAGCGCCACATACTCGTATTTCAAGGACTTCCAAAGCTACGATATAGCGCGTTTTCTGGAAAACTGTAAGCGCGACGGGACTGTTTATCTCGACGGCTTTGATTTGACGCAGAGCTTAGAGCACGACGCATACCTACGTTGCCGCTTTCGGCATACGCGCCGGTGAACACATTCGCAAAAGGTTTGTCGGTGTAAAAAAACGCAACTCCCACGCCGTCCGCCGTAACGGTTTTATCGGAGTACAGCAACCATTCGCCCGCAATGGCGTTGCCCGCCGCGCTTTTGCCCGCGGCGGCGAGCGCGGAGACAGCCGCGATTCTTCCTGTCGCGCGCGCGTCGTCAGTCTTTGCCACGCACGCGCTTCCGACCGTGACCGCGTCGTCCGCAATCGCGAGGATTCCCACGAATCCGTCGTCGCCGGAGACGAAACCCTTCGGCGTGATTACACCTGTAAACGAGGTGTTACTAATGAGCGGGCACGTTCGGCAGTTCTTTTGAGATTGCCTCCAGAAGCTCTTTTTGGTCGTACTGCACGCCGCTGTAAACAAACGTGAGCTTGATTCCCGTGAGGCCTTGCTTCGCCCGCATCGCGGCTTCCCTGCCGGCGTCCGCCGGTCTTGCCCGCTCGCTCATAAGCACCACCCCATTCCACAAGTCACACAACAAAAATACCCGCCGATTCCGAAGAATCAGCGGGTAACTGCGTTTTATTGCTTTATACCTTAGAACAGTATCTGCAAAGGCATACGCTCAATCTTGGACGCGTCGATACCGAAAATATCGGCGCTTACTTTGTCAATTTCCTCAACGAGAATCTCATACGCGCCGGGGAACGTGGAGCCCGGTCCGCCCTGCGTGATACACGGGATTAAGCCGCGTGTATTTTTGTCGGTGCATATTTTGCGGGCTGCTTTGGCGCAGTCATCGCGCGTCCAACCGGGGAAATCCATCGACTTATTGTCGATACCGCCCATGAAAGTTATCTTGTCGCCGTACTTTTTCACTAGCTCGGGGACATTGTTGCTCTCCATGCAGCCCTGCCATACGTCAATGCCCATCTCTATCATATCAGGAACCAGCGTGGCGGCGTAACTGTCAGCGTGGTGGAAAATCAGCTCGACGCCGTGGTCGTGATAGTATTTGTAGATTTGCTTGTATGCGTCCGTGAAATAATCCGTAAACATGCTCGGGCTCATAAACGTGCTCTTTTCGCTGCCCCAGTCGTCGTGGTGGAAAATCGCGTCGGGCTTCAGATTGCTGCAAATCCCCTCGGCGAGTTCAAGCTCCCAATCGGTAAGCAGTTTTATCAGGTCGTGCATCTCGTCTTCATTGAGCGCGTAATACTCAAGAGCCTGCGCCATGCCGCAGAGATGGTGCGTCTGCTCAAAAAGACCCGGCGCGACAAATGTAGCTTTGTACGCGAGATTGCTGTCCACAGCGTCATACTGCGCCTTGAAAACGCCCCACTCCTCGTCGGTGAACTTCAGACTGGGAGCCTTAACATAATCGCTCCAATGCTCGATGTCTTTTACGACAACCTTCTCCGGCGTGTGAACGGGGAAACCGCCGGGTACGTTTTGCGGCCAAGAGTTGGTAACGCCCCAAGCGTTTATCACGTTTTCCTGTCCCCTTGCCGCCGAGGGCGACTTCATCATAAACGGATGGAAAAGAAAGTTGAGCGCCTCAAACTGGTTCACAAATCGGTCCGGGTTTCCGCCTTTAATGGTTTCTAACATGTTTTGCTTTGGTGTAAGCATATTTCTTCCTCCTGTCATTTTTTTGTAATTAGTTTTCTACCACTTGTATTCTTTTTGTTCTTGACCGTAAATAATTGCGGTTGCGTCTGTAAGCTCAAAAAACGCCACGGTGTCAATCGCTCTCTTCATCGGGCTGTCGGGAGCGGCGTAAAAGGATTTGTCGTAAATCTCCTGCTTCTCCTCACCCGTAACCTCGCGGGCGGTTGCCGTAATCCGCAGCCAATTCATACCCTCTCCGCACGCCGAAATTTCCGTCCACTTATTCTCGGAAAGCTGCTCATAGACGGCTTTCGGCAAACTGCAAAATATGTAGAATTTGCCATTCAGAATCATTTTCGAGCCAAACGGGCGCACGTGAGGCTTGCCGTCCTTGTCAACGGTCGCGATGTGATATGCTCCGGCTTTCTCTAAAAAATCGTAAACTTCTTGCATTTTGCGTCCTCCTTTAATTATTTTCATTAAGTGTAGCAGAATGTTCCGCTCAAGTCAAGACGGATTATATATCGGGAGCGGATTTTACCACCAACTCGCCTACACCGCCCGGTTCTCCACCAGCACCCCATGGACACGCTGAAATTCGCGCGCGTTATTCAAGCTCCGCAAACGTATTCGCCGCGAGTTTTTTGGCAACGGCAACTTGCTCATCTATGTACCCACCCCGCGCCTGTCGCCGAGCCTGAGCATTGCGGCGCAGTATCTGTCCCACGGTGTCAACGTCGTCAGCAGCGGGTCGCCGTCGCGAATCCGCATGGTGCGGCGGATTTCCTTTGGTATAACTACGCGCCCCAGGTCGTCAATGCGGCGCACAATTCCGGTTGCTTTCATATTTGCCCTCCCAAAAGGTTCTTTTTATTACAGCATTATTATCCACAGGTTTTGGCGGGATATTCAGGAGAGGTACATTTGACTGAATTTGGTAATTGGTTTTGTGGCGCGGTGCAAGTGTCCGCGCGAAAAATGGATTTGTATGCCGAGAAAAGCGAATTTCAGCGGCGACGACACTCAACTCAAATGGCAAATACAAGCTCTGTGATTTCAACGGTCACGGAGCTTTTTAATTTGCACGCACAAATAGTGTCATTATCACAAAAATCGGATAAAAATACTATTGACAGCCTCCATATTAGGTCTTATAATCGGTTAGAAACAAATCACAAATAGGTAACACAATAATTACAACTCGTGTAACAAAATCAGCCAATAAAACTTGTGGAGGAATTATTATGACAAAGGCAAGACATTTCCGCGCAACACTCTGCGGCGTTCTGGCGGTGCTGCTCATGCTGTCCATGGTCTACGCGGGAACCACGCTCGCGGCGGCGCCCGCGGACGCTGTGACGAACGGTGCTGTCGAGGTGCAAACCGTGAGCGGCAAACCGCTCTGGGTAAAGCTGTCACTCCCGAGCGGCGGCACCGCCGTGAACTTGCAACCCGGGCAATCCGCGACCTTTAAGTTGGAGTATTGGGTTGACTATACGGGAAATCCGCTGGCATCGGGCGACAAGCTTGAGCTGCTGTTTTCGGATTTCCCCGCCGGGCGGTTCACTCCCCCGACGAACGCGCACACATCAGGGAACATATTCCGCGACGGGCTGCTGACGCTGAGGTTCGCGGATGTCGGGGATAATAAGGTTGCGACAGCGACCAAAGGCTCGTTGTCCGTATCCTTTACGGTGAACGGCACCAACAGCCCCGGCAAATGGACGCCGACAGTCACGGGCACAGGCTCAGATTCCAACGTTATCAACATTACCATCAACGTGTTGTCGCCGACTGACCCCGGCCCTCCGTCAGGCGGCGACGGCATCGACGTCTTTTCAAAGAGCGCGGAGCATGTATTGATAGCGAACACAGGCTCCGACAGTTACACATGGCTCTACGACAACGCGTATGACGAGGTTGTTCCCGCCGCTGCGGAGTATATCCAGTACCAAATATTGGCAAATTACGCTCCCGGTAACGGCGGTCCCGTCTGGAAAGCCGAGCATAAGGATTTCGACACGATAACCTTTGTAGATACGCTCGGTCCCGGGCAGGAATTTGCCACCGAGGGCAGTCCCGTCAGGACGCAAGCTAATACGATTAAAACGGACGGCTCGCCATTCGGCGGCAGCGAGTTTAACGGCGATTATAAGGGTTTTGCGCCGTTTACCTCGTTCGGTATACAATCCTTTGACGAAAACGGGAATACGGTGGGCGGCTGGCAGCAGTTGGACACAACCGACACGGAGCATATACATCTGAATATCATCGGCAATACCTTGACTCTGACAATAGACGCGGGCGCGCTGCTCAGCAACGGCGAGACATTAAAACCCGGCTTGAGCGGGTTCTCTCTCATGTATTACGCTCGGGTGACCGACCCCGACCTGACGGAGTATCATAACGCCTTCGACGTGACTTTCAGCAAGGGCGGCACGTTGGAAAACGGACACACCGACCTCACGGTCACCGTCGATAAGACAGGCGACGCACACTTTATCACAAAAAAGGTCGGCACCGCGCTTGACGCGAATAAAATCACCAAGCACACACTCGAAAACCCACTAATCCTAAAAAAAGAGGAAACCACGGTCTACTACCGCATTGAGTACAAGGTCACGGGCGCGGAAGCCGCAGCAGGTACGATTAACATAGTCGATGAACTGCCGCCCGAGCTTCACAACGCAAAACCCGTAAGCGGTTGGGGGTTTCCCGGGTTCAAGGTGGCGTTTTCCAAGGATACGGAAACCGAAATTGAGACGGTAACGGCAACTAACATTCAAGCAATCTCCGCCAACACTACCGTGGATTTTTACTTTTCCGCCGAGGTGCAGAATTTAACCTCCGGCACCGTCGTCAAGAACTCAATCGGCGGCGCAGTCTCCTACATTAAACTGGACGGTTACGCAATCCGCGTCAGCAAGGTGTCGGCGGGCGACGGCGAACCGCTAAAAGCCGCCGAGTTTGAGCTTTACCAAAAGGTCAACGGCAATTACGACAAGTGCACCGACGACAGCGGCACGGTGCTGTCGTTCGTGACGAGCGACGACGGCTACACGCCGAATATCCCGCTCCCCGTCGGCGAATATCAGCTAATCGAGACAAAAGCGCCGCAGGGTTACGAGTTGGACGATACGCCGATACGCTTCACCGTGTGGGACAGCAATATCGGCGTGGAGATTACCTCCGCCGCCGACGGCATCGACGACCCGACATACAGCGACGGCATCGCGACGATTACCGTCCCAAATAAGCAGCCCGACCCAGACCCTAACCCTGAACCCGAGCCTGACCCAGAGCCAGAGCCTAACCCGGAACCAGACCCCAACCCCGAACCGAATCCAGACCCAGACCCAAACCCGGAGCCAGACCCCGACCCAAACCCCGACCCGGAGCCGAATCCCGACCCGGAGCCGAATCCCGACCCCGACCCGGAGCCGAATCCTGACCCCGAACCAGAACCAACATTGCCGCCGGTGTACATCTCATTCCCGCCCATTGTTGCGTCGCCCTCGCCTACGCCAACGCCGACGCTCACGCCAACACCTGACGTAAGCGAAACGCCCGAGCCGTCAGACGAGCTTACGCCGCCGCCGACAGAGACTCCGAACCCGACGGCGGAAACGCCGAGTTACCCCGAGCCGACTCCCGAGGTTCCCGCGCCGTACGTGCCGGAGGTGCGCATTGCCGACCCCGAGGTGCCGCCGATTGTGGATATAACCTCCACGCTCGTTCCGCTTGACGACGGCGACTGGATGGAGCTTGACGAGGACGGCGTTCCGCTCGGCACATGGCATTTCGACGATGTGCAGGAGATTTGGGTATTCGAGCCGGCAGTTCCGCTCGCACCCGCTAAAACAGGTGACGCGGGAGTTGCGGCTTGGATTTTGGCGATGACCGCCGCAGGTTGCGCGCTCGCCGCGACGCGAAAAAGGAAGCGCGCGAAGTAGACCTAGGATTCTGCAAAGTTAATAAGCAGCGGCGCGAGTTGTAAGGCTCGCGCCGCTGTTTTGGTCAATTACAGACAGATTAGACTTCATTTTGTCGCCATTTGACAACTGTTTTCATCGCTCATCGCCGCACCCCGCTTTCGCGTGCCGCCGTCACCGCAACGTTACAAATTCCGCATTTCGTCGTTGAAAGCAGTATTGAAATACGACGCAATACCACATTGCAAGTGATAATTCCATAAATTCTGTGTAATATTACAAAAATTTCATTGCGGCATGTATTGGATTCTGGTATAATAGACAAACTATCACACGCGCAAAATAAAACGTAAAAGGAGATAAGAGATGAAAGGTTTCGCAATGTTGGGGCTCAACAAGGTAGGTTGGATTGAGAAGGATAAGCCCGTTGCCGGGCCGCTGGACGCTATCGTTCGCCCGCTTGCGGTGTCGCCGTGCACCTCGGACGTACACACGGTTTACGAGGGTGCTCTCGGTGATATCCACGATATGATTCTCGGACATGAAGCCGTCGGCGAAGTGGTCGAGGTCGGCAGTCTTGTTAAGGATTTCAAGCCGGGCGACAAGGTTATCGTCCCCGCAATCACGCCCGACCACATGGACGTTTTCTCGCAAATGGGCTATCATCAGCACGCCGAGGGAATGCTCGGCGGGTGGAAATTCTCCGCGTCAAAGGACGGCGTTTTCGGTGAGTATTTCCACGTCAATCAGGCGGACGGAAACCTCGCGCTTCTGCCCCCGGAAATCAGCATTGAGGACGGCACAATGCTCTCCGACATGGTTCCGACGGGCTTCCACGGCGTGGACAACGCCGAGGTTCAGTTCGGCGAGACGGTCGCGGTCATCGGCATCGGCCCCGTCGGACTGATGGCGGTCGCGGGTTCCAATCTGCGCGGCGCGGGTCGCATTTTCGCGGTCGGTTCCCGCCAGCTCTGCTGCGACGTGGCGAAGTCCTACGGCGCAACGGATATAATCAACTACAAGCACGGCGATATTTCGCAGCAGATTTTGGAAGCCACCAAGGGCAAGGGCGTTGACAAGGTTATCATCGCCGGCGGCACCGTTGACACGTTCGGAGAGGCGCTTTCAATTATCCGCCCCGCCGGAATTATCTCGAACATCAACTACCTCGGCAGCGGCGACTACATTAAAATCTCGCGCGAGGGTTGGGGTCTCGGCATGGGACACATCAAAATCGTCGGCGGACTTATGCCCGGCGGACGCAAGAACATGGAATACCTGTCGAACGTGCTGAAATACGGCAAGCTCGACGTTAGTCCCCTGCTCACCCATAAATTCAACGGCTTTGACCACATTGAGGAAGCTCTGCTGCTCATGAAGGACAAGACCGCGGATTTGATTAAACCCGTTGTTATAATCTAGGCGCATTCACGAATATTCAGCCGACATCGGCACCTATCCGTAAAGACACGGCGAGAGCAAAGCGAAATTTCCGCTTTGCTCTCGCTTTTTTGTTGAGCTATTTGAATGCTTTAATTTATTTCAATCCGCCGCTGTCGCATTACCCTGCCCTCTCTGAACCCAATCGCGCCGATTATCAGGTGCAGACTGTAAATCGCCGCCCGCTCGGTCAGTCCCAGAATGTTCAGCCCCGCGCCCATGCCGATTGGATTCGTCGCTCCAAGCAGCGTGAAAATCGCGGACGCTGCAAGCAATGCGCCGCCGAAACGCCGTCCGTCAGCGGTTTTCCGATAACCGACGGCAAGCAGGAACAGCGCGGCGATTGACAGAAACACAACCGCAACCGTGACCACGATATGCATCGCGTTTTGCAGCGTCATCTGCGTCTTGTCGCCCTCAAGCGGAAATATGCGGTACCCAAAGCTCGAAACAAGCGCCATACCGAACAGCAAAATTGCGCCGACTTTGAACGCGACCGACTTGCCGCTGTAAAAGCTCCACACGAGGTAATTCGTAACGAAGAGCAGGAAGCACGCGGTGTATATCGCCAGCAGCGGCGCGAGAGCCGCCTGATTCGGCGCGCCGACAGCACTAAGCGAGCTTATGTCCGTTGTAACGGGGTTATATTCCGCCCACAGCGCGTTCCCGACGGCGGCATAGGCGATGTACGCGACGAACGCAATTATCCCGCCAAACATCAAAATTGCCGCCGCTTTCTCATATAATTTGCGCATAGTTTGATTCTCCTTTAACGCTTAAAAAGTAAACAAAAGCCCTCCGCTAACGCGAAGGGCATAATGTCACGCAATGCGCGATTATTATGGGGTGGGTAAAGGGACTCGAACCCTCGGTCTCCGGAACCACAATCCGGCGCTTTAACCGACTAAGCTATACCCACCATGTCGCCGTCCGCGCTTAACGCTCCACAGACAGCGAATGGATTATAACATGAATCGCGGCAATGCGCAACCCCTAATCGTAAAATATTTTGAGCCTGAAATATTTTAAGCCGCTAGTTCTTGACCGTCATATACGCCGCCGCGGAGTTTTGCATCAGCCGCTTCTTTCCCGCGTTATCAAACTCAACCTCAAGCAGCGCGTCCCCGCCCGTGGGCTTAACCTCGCGAATAACGCCGTCGCCGAACGCCTTGTGCGTAACGCGGTCGCCGACCTTGAATTTCGGCGCGGCGGATTTCTGCGCGGGCGGCGCGAGCGGTACGGACGGACGGCGCGGTGGCGGTGCGGCGCGCCCCGGCGCGTTGTAGTGCTCCCACTCACCTCTCGGTCGCACGTCCGCATACGGGTTTTTCGGCTTTTCCTTAACGATGTGCTCCGCGTCAATCTCGTCCACAAACCGTGACGCCGTCGCTCCCGCAGTCTTGCCGAACAGCGTGCGCCGCTCCGCGCACGTGAAGTACAGCCGCCGTTTTGCGCGCGTCATCGCGACATAACACAGTCTCCGCTCCTCCTCCATGTCCGCCGGCTCCCCTATCGAGCGGCTTGACGGGAAAATTCCGTTCTCCGCACCGACGATAAACACCGTGTCAAACTCCAGCCCCTTTGCGGAGTGAATCGTCATCATGACGACCTGCTCCGTGTCCGCGTTAAACTTATCCATATCGGTGTAGAGTGCCATCTCGCTCAAAAATTCGCCGAGCGTCCCCTCTGGATTTTCCTTGACATAGCTGACAATGTTCGTTTTCAGCTCGCGCGCGTTTTCGATTCGCGTCAGATTCTCATCGGTTTCCTTTGCCTCAAGTGCCTTGATATACCCCGATTTATCGAGCACCGCGTCGTATAAATCGCCGAGCGACTCCGTTTGCGCCCTATAGCGCAAATCCTCAATTATGTCGGCAAACGCGTGCAGTCTGCCCGCCGACTTTTGCAAATCGGGGTAATATTCGCTGCGCAGGATAACGTCGAACATCGACGCGCCCTCCGACGACGCAAGCTCCGTCACGCGCTCAATCGTCGTCTGCCCGATTCCGCGCGTCGGCGTGTTGATTATGCGAGTGAGCCGCGTGTCGTCGTCGGGATTGTGTATTACCGAGAGGTAAGCGAGCATGTCCTTGACCTCCGCGCGCTCAAAGAATCCCGTGCCGCCGTATACGCGGTATGGGATACCCGCGCGCTTGAACGCGTACTCCAACTGGTTCGACTGCGCGTTCATTCGGTACAGCACGGCGTGGTCGCTCCACTTTCGCCCGTCGGTGACGCTTGAAAATATCGTGTCGGCGACAAACTTTGCTTCGTCGCGTTCGTCGGCGGAGACGTGCAGCACGAGTGGGTCGCCCGCTTCGCGCTCCGTCCACAGCTTTTTGTCGTGGCGCGTCGTGTTATTGCGCACGACGCTGTGCGCCGCGTCCAGTATGTGACTGAGCGAGCGATAGTTTTGCTCAAGCCGAATCACGCGCGCGTTCTTGTACTTCTTCTCAAAGCTCAATATATTCTCAATCGTCGCGCCGCGAAACTTGTAAATGCTCTGGTCGTCGTCGCCGACGACGCAAATGTTGCCGCGTTTACCCGTCAGCAAGCTCGCGAGCATGTATTGCAAATTGTTCGTGTCCTGATACTCGTCGATAAGCACGTACTTAAACTTGTCCTGATAGTACTCGCGCACCTCTTCGTGCCGTTGCAGCAGCCGCACAGTCAGCAATATCAGGTCGTCGAAGTCGAGCGCGTTGGACGACTTCATGCGCTTCTCATAAGCGTCGTATAGCTCCGCAATCTGCCGCTTGTGAACGTCGTGCCGCTTAATCGCGTCCTCACGGAACTCGTCGGGGTTCATCATCGCGTCCTTCGCGCGGCTGACATAACCGAGCACGGACTTGGACGGAAAAGTCTTTTCGTCCAACCCAAGCTCGCGGATTATGCGCCGCATGAGCGCGTTTGAGTCCGTTGTGTCATAAATCGTAAAGCTGCGGTCATACCCCAACAGCTCAATGTTGCGCCGCAATATGCGGACGCATGCGGAGTGAAACGTCATAGCCCAAATGTCGCGCGCGCGCGTTCCCAGCTGCTTCTCAAGGCGCGACTTCAGCTCATCCGCCGCCTTGTTCGTGAACGTAATCGCGATAATGCGCCAAGGCTCAACCGGGTCAAGTCCCGCAATGACCGCAACCCGCCGCCGCTCCTCGTCACTCATCGCGCTCGCGTCACTCTCGAGCAGGTCAAGCTCCGCCGCCGTCACGCCGTTCGGAAGCTCGTCGCTGTCGGACGCGCGCCCGTATTTCAGCAGGTTGACGATGCGGTTAATCAGCACCGTGGTTTTCCCGCTCCCCGCGCCCGCCAGCAGCAGAAGCGGTCCCTCCGTCGCCATCACGGCGTCGCGCTGCATGTCGTTCAAATGCTTGAAGTCGCGCGCAATTACGCGCCGCCGCGCCGCGACGAATCGCTTGTTAAATTCAATTTCAGTCATATGTAAATCCTCATATCGTGCCTATTTCCGTCCATACCTCGCCATTATACACCATCAGGCTACGATTGAAAAGCAAAAAAAGTGGGCGGCTGAGGTTATATAACCCCGCCGCCCCCCAAGGAGGGTGATGAAAAAGGAAAAGAAAAAATCAATGATGCTGTATATATAATAACATTTATATATTACGTAATAAACCCATATTTGTTTCATAACTATTAAGTTTCACATAAAAATTATCACAAATACCAACAAATTTCCAGAATAATTGTTATACTCGATACTTATTGTAACTAATCGAGCGCCAAACCGTACCACGCGCCGTTGACGCCGCTCAAGCCGACCGCCATGCCCGCGCGGTTTCCGCGCACGTCGGGCACGCGCGCCGTCAGCGTCTCGGCACCGAGCACGCTCATAATCGCCGCCGCACCGAACTCAATATCTCCCAGCAATTCAGGCACACGCGCGCCGTCGTCCGTCACAGCAAGTACGGCGCAACCGACAGTCTCGCCTGCACGCATAATCCTGTACAATCCACTCGGCGAGCGCGCGTTCCAACGCGATTGCAGCCGAAACACGCGCGCGTCCTGCGCCACGTGCGGCACGCCCGTCAGGAATCGTTCCCGCAGCGCGGCGTATTCCTCCGGCGGCACAAGCTCAGCCGAAGCTTCGCGCTCGCCCGTCGCCGCAAACGCGACCTCGCGCTCGGTAAAGCACGCGCAAAACCCGCACTTTTTATAGTAGTCGTATAAACTCTCCTCCGCGGGACACAGCACCGCGACGTGCCCGCTCTCCCCCGCCGAGCGCACAAGCTCGCGCGTCACGGCAAGTCCGAGCGACATGCCGCGATATTTCGGCAGCGTCGCAACGGCGTAAATCATTGAGCATGGCGTGCGCGTGCCGTCCTCCGCGACAAACTCGCCCACGGGCAGCAAATACGCCGCCGCCGCGAGCTTGCCGTCAACCTCGGCAACCGCAATCCGCGCATCGTCGGCGTACTCGTCAAACAGCGCGTCAATCGTGTCCGCCGTGTCATGAAACACTCGCTCCCACAGTTCTCGCAGCGCGGGAATGTCGCCTGAGCGCGATAGTCGAAGTTCCGTCACAGCGTATGCTCGCAGACCGCGCGAATCACGCGCTCAAGTTCCTTTAGGTCAACAAAGGTTTCGGGTCGGCGGTTCGGGTCGCGCAGAAGCGCGGCGGGGTGGTATAACGCCATGAACCTCACGCCGTCCTTGTCGAACCATTGCCCGTGCTCGCGCGAGATTTTGAAGTCCTCTTTAATCAGCCGCATAGCGGAAATGCGCCCGAGACACACAACAATTTTCGGGCGTATGAGCGCGTACTGCGCCCGCAGCCAGTCGATGCAAGCGTCCTGTTCCGTGTTCAGCGGGTCGCGATTCTTCGGCGGGCGGCACTTGACTATGTTCGCGATGTAAATATTCTCGCGGCGGTCAAGCCCGATAAGACTGAGCATGTCGTCCAGCAGCTTGCCCGCGCGCCCGACGAACGGTTCGCCTTGCAAATCCTCACTTTCGCCCGGTCCCTCACCGACGAACAGCACCTCCGCCGCGCGGTTGCCCACGCCGAATACGGGTTTCGTCCGCGTCTCATACAGCGCGCATTTGCGGCAATCCGCGCACGCGCGCTCAAGCTCGTCCCACGTCATAAGTCTGCCTCCCGATTCCGTTTTGAAATATTGTATCACACGCGCGGCGCGGACGCAATATCGCAATATTTTGGCTTGACAAAACGCCAAACGTGCTGTAGAATAACGCTCGTGTTCTGTTATCGCGTCTGCGGGGTCAAGCTCCGAGCGCGAGCCGCCGAACATTTCAATACGGAGAGGTCGCCTAGCTTGGTCGAGGGCGCATGATTGGAAATCATGTAAGCTGCAAGGCTTCGAGGGTTCGAATCCCTCTCTCTCCGCCACATCCGAACAAATGCGAACCCGACCCGTGCGTTCATCGTCGGGGCGGTGTTCGCGTTTGTTTTTGATTTACCGAAATGATTTTTCAGTTTACCATAAAAGGCGAATTATTGCAACGGGTTTTTCGGCGCGAGGACGGCGGCGGGGCGCGTCACGACCTTTCTCTGAAAGGACGTGACCCACTCAGACACTTTGACAATTACGCCACCCAAAGTGCCGTGGAAACGGTTTCGTTTAATAGAAAGAGGACACAAAAATGGCTATGAACTTCGATGTTGCGGAATATTATCTTAGCAAATGGCAAGAAAAGTTAAGGCTGCGTGATTGGGATATTAAGCTACATCTCGTTAAGAAGGAATGGCGTAAAACGGGTGATATTAAAATTGACATCGATGACAGAAACGCAGTATTGCTCATCAATACAGTTAATCCGAAGCAAACAAACCTTGAGGAAGTAATCATTCATGAATTATTACATTTGAAACTTTTTGGAATGGACCAGATGATTGAAGGACTGCTTAGCTCGGTTTATGGCAATGATAGTGAAGATACAAAACAAAAGTTAGCCTACGGTCAGTTTATGACTTTGCTTGAATCTACCGTGAACGACCTTGCCAAAAGTTTTCTTTTGGAGGGCGGCGAAGATAAAGATGTGTCTTTTGGCCGTCTTGCCAAAGAGATTGAAGATGAAATTGGAATACAGCAGACGACGGAGCCTGCTTAACAAAATCGGAGATTCTGAGAGGGTTTGGAATCTCCCAAACAAACAGCAATCAGGTCTGTGACTACCCACAGACCTGATTTTCAATTTGGAGATTAAGAAGTATAGTATGTGAATGAACAAAAAACATCTCTATTCGTCACGCTGACCTCCGCCGAGCCATTCCTCGCCCACGTCGCGCCCCAAATCGCAGGTGTAAACCCACTCCACAACGTCGCCCGCCTGCAACTGGTACCGTGAGCAGCCGTAATTCGGGAACCAGTCGTTGACCTTGTACATCCACCCGGACAGCTCGCCCGCATCGAACTCGTACAGATTGTTTATGCCCTCAATGTACGCGCTGTTGTATATCGGCGTGTTCATAAACTCGAAGTGGATTTTTGCGCGTTTCATCTCGCGTTGAAGCACATTGAAAACACTCTCGCCCTCGTAGACCGTCACCTCGGTCGCGGGGAAAATAACGCCGTTCTCCGGGACAAGTTCGTGCTTGTTCTTGTCGAGCAGGTTGAGGTTGTCGAGAATCGTGTCGCAGCGCACGGAGAGCGTTATCGTGAACTCTCCATCTCCGCTGACTGCGTTTTCGGGTTCCACAGGCGCGGGTTTGCCAGACGGTACGGGGTCGGTTAGAAATAGGTCTTGCGGTTCGCCCGTAGGGGTCGGCGTCCCCGACGACCCGTTGACCGCGCACGACGCGAGCGTCAGCAGCAAAAGGATTGCGATTACTATCTTTTTTTTCATTTCAAAAGCTCCGCCCTATCGAGTAGCCTGTACACCATTTCCGTAATCTCGGTGCGCAGCGCGGGCTTCGTCGGCTCGATGTCAAACGCGTCGTCGTCGAGAATCCCCGCCGAATAGCAGAACGCGAGCGACGCTTTCGCGTAGTCCGCGACCGTGCGGTAGTCGCCAAACT
>JAISKH010000045.1 GCA_031261325.1 Oscillospiraceae bacterium | reverse complement strand
GCTAGGCGCAAACCAAATCGGTTGTACGGGCAGTAAGTTAACACTGGTAGTGCAAGCTGCCACTTGGCAAGGATAAATCGTTGCTGAAGTGTTGGCTTTCGCGTGAGCGAGCTTGCACTTATATTTGAACCTGTTCCGCGTAATGAGTATTATCATTTGCGATAGCGACTGAAGACTATAGTGCTTTGAGAAGCAGGGAGATTCTAAAGAGGGGCGGCAGCCCCTCTTTAGCGCGCTTTCCCCCCTTTCCCGCGTTGGAAAGGGGGCACCGCCCGCGTAGGGCAAGCGAATCTCCTTTGAGATTGAAAAAAATTCAAAAAACTAAAACAGCAGAGCGAGTGCAACGCGCAACAAGTGCCGCGCGGCGGGACGAGAACAAGAAGCGTTGCTGCGGCAAGACGCAGAGAATAATGTTGTTGTTACAACGATTGCAACAGCAACCGCACAACAGAGTGTGGCACCGCCACAGAAGTAAAACGAGAGAACGCTGCCGCCGCCTGCCACGCCAGCAGGTCAACGCCGCGCTTGACCGCAAGCCCGCGCCCGCCCGCCGCGCGCAGCAGCGAAGTCTCGCGCGGGAGATACACGAGGTCGTACACCACCGCCGTCGGCTTCGCGAGCCGCACAAACCCGAGGTCGTCGAAGTCGGGCTTGCCCTCCATGCCGAGCGGCGTGGCGTTGACTATCAGGTCGGCGTTCGGCGCGAACCGCGAAAGCTCGCTCCAGTCCAAAACCCTTGCGCCCGTAAGCGCGGGCAGCTCCGCACGGCGCGATAATGCAATCACCTCCGCACCCGCTCCCGCAAGCGCGGCGCAAACAGCCTTAGCCGCCCCGCCGACGCCGAGCACAATTGCCGGTTGACAATTGACAGTTGACAATTGGGGTTCAAGCGAAAGCAGCAAGCCCTCGCCGTCGGTGTTGAAGCCAATCAGCTTGCCGTTGTCGTTCACGACCGTGTTCACCGCTTTGCATTGCGCCGCAACGCCTTGCACGTCGTCAAGGTACGGAATTATCGCCTCTTTCAGCGGCATCGTGACGTTAAAACCCGCAAGCTCCGCCCGCGCGCGCGGCACGAAATCGGCAAGCTCTTCGCGCGTCACCTCAATAGCGGTGTAATTTGCGTCAATTCCGAGTGCGGCGGCGAACGCGGAATGAATGCGCGGCGACAGGCTGTGCGCAACGGGACTGCCGATAACCGCAAGCTCAAATGCGCTCACTTTTGCACCTCATTCAGCAAATATTCCATAGCCGCGACGTAACCGAAAAAGCCCAGCCCGACAATTTGCCCGCGACACGCGTGCGCGGTTACGGACTTGTGCCGAAAGTCCTCCCGCGTGTGCACGTTTGAAATGTGCACCTCAACGGCGGGAACGGGCACGGACTTCAGCGCGTCGTGAATCGCGTAGCTGTAGTGCGTGTACGCGCCGGGATTGATGACGATGCCGTCAAATTCGCCTGCCGTCTCGTGAATCGCGTCGATGAGCGCGCCCTCATGGTTCGACTGAAAGCAGTCAACCGCAACGCCAAGCCCCGCCGCCGAGGTCGCGATTAGCTCCACCAAGTCGTCGTAAGTCGCCGCGCCGTAAACGTCAGGCTCGCGCGCGCCCAGCAGGTTCAGGTTCGGACCGTTGATGACGAGCAGCCGAGCCGCAAGGTGCGGTTGAACTGCCGCGAGGACTTGCTCCGCAACGGTTTGCACGTCCGACGCGTTTTCCGCGACGACGTGGGCGCAGTCCTCATAAACCCCGTGCCGCGCGTCGTACTGCCGCCGCAAATCCTCAAGCGAGCGCGTCAGCGGGCGCGACTCCCCCTCAAGCGACGCGGCGATTGCCGCAAGGTCGCGCCACAGGTAGACGACGACGGAGTTGCGCCGCAGCAAGTCCGCGCACAGCAGCGGCGCGCCGCCGCCGACGGACAGGACGACGCCCGAACGCCGCGTAAGCTCCGCAATCACGTCGCGCTCCACGGCGCGGAAGTACGCCTCGCCCATCACGCCGAAGATTTGCGCGCAGGGCATGTGCTCGCGCCGCTCAATCTCCGTGTCCGAGTCGTAAAACTCCCGCCCCGTCAGCGCGGAGAGGGCGCGCCCGACGGTGGTTTTCCCCGCGCCGGGCATACCGATTAGGATAATGTTGCGCTCCGCGGGCTTTGCGTTTTGCGCGCTCATTTCGTTTCCTCGCTCGTCGAATAGCAGCCGAGCACCTCAAAATAATCGCAATGCATGGAGGCGATGTTAATCGCGTCGCGCGTCGCGGGGTCAGTTATGTTCGCGGCGAGGTCGGCGAAGAAGCGGTAACGCTCGGCAGAGACGGGACGCGACTCAATGCGCGTCAGGTTCACGCCCGCAAGCATAAACGCCTCCAAAACCGAGCACAACGCGCCGCTCCTGTGTTGCGTCGAAAACGTAACCGTAACCGAAGTCGATTGCTCGTTGTACTGCGGCGCGGCGGCAATTACGATGAAGCGCGTGCGGTTGTTGCGGTCGTCCATAACGTCGGGCGCGAGCACCTCCAGCCCGTAAACCTCGGCGGCGCGCGGAGAGCCGATTGCCGCGAATTTCACGCCTTCGGCATTTTTCACGCCGTCCGCTCCGCCGGCTTTTTCCGCAACCATTTGCGCCGCAACGGCTGTGTTGCGCACGCTCGTCAGCTCCCAGCTGCGATTCTTAAGGAACCTTGCGCATTGCGAGAAGCCCTCGGGGTGCGAAAACACCTCGCGAATGTCGGTCAGCCGCGCGCCCGGCGCGGCAAGCAACGACTGCGCGACGGACAGCCACAATTCCCCGACGATGAAGCACGAATGGCGGCGCAGCAGGTCGTAAACCTCCCCGATTGCGCCCGTGCGCGAGTTCTCAATCGGCAGCACGCCGTAAGCCGCCTTGCCGGACTTGACCGCCTCGAACACGTCCTCAAAGTACGCGCAGGCGAGCTTTTCCGCCTCGGGGTAAAGCGTCTGCGCGCATTGCTCGCTCCACGCGCCGGCAACGCCCTGAAACGCGACAACTCCGTCCGTCGGTTCGACGGGCGCGGGGAAATCCAGCGCGGTGGGCAGGGCGAGCTGTTCGTTCTGCCGCAGCTTACTCAGCGCGATGAGCGTGCGCGTGAGCGATATGGCGGCGGCGCGGTTCTCCGGCTCCGAAGCGGCGACGGCGGCGGCGACGACCTGCTCCTCGCGGTTCGCGTCCGTGATTGCGAGGTTGCCCGCGTCCTTAACGCGCGCGACCTCCGTCGATAGGCGCTGACGCTCGTTGAACAGCCGCACTATCGCTGCGCTCACCTCATCAATCTGCGTGCGCAGGGCTTGTAGTTCTTCTTTTGCAGTCATTTTGATTTCTCCTTTATATTACATATAATAATTACATTATTCTCTCGTCCCGCCGAGCGGCGCATCTTTTAATTGTCCATTGTCAATTGTTAATTGGGTAGCGCACATTGCACTATTTTCAATTCTCAAATGACTTTATGTGCGCTACCCGCGCGGGGCCCCCTTTCTTATGCGAGAAAGGGGGGAAAGCGCATTTAAGAGGGGGTTCCCCCTCTTAAGAATCACCCCGCGAGCTAGGCGCAAACCAAGCGCGGCGTTA